>CANFJP010000019.1 GCA_947447485.1 Chitinophagaceae bacterium | reverse complement strand
TTTTGATACGCTTGGTTGTTATTGAATGTAAAACGGGAATATTCCGCACTACTTGTCCATTCACTTCCCAATGAATCAATTTTATATTTTGTATTAATAACATTAGACCAATAAGTAGAACTGTTGTCATTAGAAACAGCAGATTGATTTTTTCCAAACAACAAACCAGTTGATTCGTTGGATATGTCTACTCCATTGTTAGCTGTATTGCTATTTTTAGTATTGGTCACGCGCAAGTCGTATCCAATATTGAATCTTTTATTAAATGCATAATCTATTCCAGTAGATACATAATGTGTAAGCGTGGGGTATTTTGTAAAGGATTGTTGATGAATGATGACGCTGTCAATAGGAAACCTTCTATCAGATTGTAAGTCCTCGTAATTGGTACGATTCGTATATTGATAATTTATATAGCTATTTATTTTTTGACCATTTTTATTAAACGTACATCCTACAGTTTGAGTAGCATACACCCCTTGAAAGTAAGCGAGATTAAGGCTTCCATTACTTCCTAGCTTTACACCTTTTTTGAGGATTATATTTAAAATACCTCCACTGCTTGCCGCATCATATTTTGCAGAAGGGCTTCTAAGTATTTCTATTTTACTGACACTATTCGCTGGCAAACTTTTAAGCAAGGATGTTAGATCCGAACTACTCAATTTCATTTCTCTTCCATTGATAAATACAGTGGCAGGATTGGTACTCGTTAAATAAACATTGCCATCCTGATCGATAATGGTGCCGGGGGTTTTTTCCAATACTTCAAATGCATTGGTACTGCTGATAGTAAGTGCGGAAGCATCTACAATGGTTTTGTCATCCTCCTGGGTAATCAACGGCTTTTTTGAGACAATGGTAACGGAAGATAAATCAGCAGTGTTGTTTTTTAATGTAAGTACAATCTTTACAGAAGAATCCTTTACGTAAACTGTAGTTGATTTTTCTTGCTTACCTACAAAGGAAACAATCAGCTGATAGGCCGTTTGCTTGTTTACTGAGAAGGAAGTGCTATCTGATGCAATTTTTTTTTCGAGTAGTATGCTATCGGGAAGGTGATAAATGGCAATGGTTGCGCCAGAAAATAGTTGGTTTTTTTCATTAACAGTTGACACCCTCAACTGCAATTGCTGTGCAAACAAATTAACACACAGAAAAAAACAACAGCCTGTTAAATAAATATATCTTTTCACTTACAATAGGAAAAATCAAAAAAAGCAATGATGCCAATTTTGAAATTATTTTTTTTCAAACAATTCTTTTTTATCAACTTTTTTAACCTCATCTCCTTCCTTTAATGTTTTGCTTACAACATCATAAGGACCGGTTACAACTTCCTCTCCTTCTTTGAGGCCATCAATAATTTCAATGTAATTAATATCTTGTATACCTGTTTTTACTTTAACTTTTTTTACTTTATACTCTTTGTCTACAACAAAAACCAGTACTTCTAAATCATCGATAGAAGTAGCAGGGGCTGTCGCGCTTTCATCCTCTTTTTTCTTGTCTAATTGTAATGCTTCGTTTTTATCACGAGTAGTAACTGCATTGATTGGAAGGCTAAGTACATTCACCTTTGTCTTTGTTTGAATATCAGCATTGGCACTCATTCCTGGCCTGAATGGAAAAGTTCCCTTTCCTAATAAATCCGCATAACTTTCAGGCAGCAATCTAACAAACACTTTGTATTGAGTAACGTCGGTAGAAGTAGTGGCCAATAAACTTTGAGAAGCAGCTCCATTATTACTGCTGGCAATTTGAGTAACGATGCCTTTGAATTTGCGATCGCTATAAGCAT
Organism: Chitinophagaceae bacterium; assembly: GCA_947447485.1. Taxonomy (GTDB): domain Bacteria; phylum Bacteroidota; class Bacteroidia; order Chitinophagales; family Chitinophagaceae; genus Ferruginibacter. The sequence goes on along the minus strand of CANFJP010000019.1, from coordinate 20,503 downwards.
CAATCTCTACCAAAGCGCTATCACCTAGTTTCACTTTTGGAATATCACTTTCTCCTACATCAACTCTTACTTCAATTTTATCCATATTGGCAATGCGTAAAATTTCTGTTCCCACATTAAAGCTATTGCCCGCAACTTTTTCTCCCTTTTTTACATTGAGTAAACTAACTACTCCATCCATCGGCGCTACAATAGAAGTTCTTCCCAAGTCTTTGTTTGCTCTGCTTAAATTTGCTTTTGCAGATTGTACCGTTGCCGCTACCCCTTTGATTCCCTGACGAGCAGCATTGTAATTGGCTTTTGCAGTTTTAAGATTTGCTTCCGCTACATTGTACTCGCTTCTGCTGATCACCTTGTCATCAAATAATTTTTTCTGCATATCAAAATTGCGTTGCGACTGCTCAAGCTGTGCATCCAATGCATCTAAACCCGCTTGTGAGTTGGCTACCTGAGCCTTGCTTTGATCTACTCCATACGAAGCTTGCTCCCGCTGAATACTATATATGTCTGCATAAATACGCGCAAGCAATTGTCCTTTTTTAACGGTATCTCCTTCTTGCACATTCAGTTCAGTAATTTCTCCGCTGATATCTGGACTTATCTTTACTTCCACCTCTGGAAAAATTTTACCGCTGGCATTTACCACTTCAATGATTGTACGCTTTTGAACTTTTTCAATAGTCACTTTTGTTCCATCCTCTTTACCAAACACTCCTAATTTAGCCATTCCTATAACTGCGACTGTCAATAGTATTGAGCCAATCAAAATCCATTTTGTTTTTTTAGTCATCTTATTAGTGTTTAGAATATTAGTGATACAGCAATATTGAATTATTTACAAAGTAAGGCCTAGCCCCTTATAAAACTCTAGCACTTTCATTTTAAAGACATAATCAAATTGATTGATGCTGTATTCAAGTTTTGCTCTCAACAAATTATTTTGGGTAGTAATCAAATCGAAAGTGCTTAGTGCGCCAATAGCAAATCTTTTAGTGGCAAAGTCATATGCTTTGTCATTTGCATTCACCATTTTTTTAGAGGCGTTGAATTTTTCTTGTGCAATCAAAGCTGCATTATAAGCTTGATAAATATCTTGTTTTAATTTTTGATTGTCTTGATCTTTTTGCAGCTGAACAGATTGCAAATTGATTTTACTTCTCTCGTATGCTGCATGTGCATTTCCTCCATTAAAAAGCGGAACGCTTAAACTAAGTCCAACTGACTTTCTTAAATTATCTGAAAGTTGAGATCCAAATGTTGCGGGAGAAATATATCCAATGATTTCACCATTTGTATAAACGGGCGCTTGCACATCATAAAACAATCCAGCTCCTGCATCGGCTAACAAACCGGTGGAAGCATACCCTGATAACACCTTGTTGTAAATGGGCATTTTCTGAAATGATAAATAATTAGAAGCGATGTTTCCAAAAGCCGCAATGGTAGGATATCTATTGGCTTTAGCAGCAGACAAGCTTTTCTTTGCCGCTTTTAATTTATACTCATTGCTTTGTTGTTGTGGCTGATTGATGAGCGCTTGCTCATATACAAATCCTGGTTGAAGATCTGCAATGGTTTGAATGGGGATTGTTTCTATTGGAGGTGTTTCAATATCGATTGCATTATCGGCATCAATGTTCATGAATGTTTTTAATGACAACAACGCTTGTGTAGCATTTCCTTTTGCAGAAATGTAATTGCTACTATCTGCAGCCAATTGTGCTTCTAACTGAGTAGCATTGAGTTCTGGAAGGGCGCCCGCATCAACCATTTTGCGCGTAGTACCGAGTTGAGCAGTGGTTTGTTGTACCTGAACAGCAGCAATGTTTTGTTGTTCTTTTGCCAACAATACTTGTAAATAAGCATTCGCCGTTGACAAAGCGATATCATTTGCAATTTTATTGACAGTTGCTTTTGATGCCATCATTTCCCATTCATTCGCTGCAATCGTATTGCGCTTGCTGAAAAAATTAAATATATCCGCACTAGACTGCAACTGAACCCCCGCAGATAAATAATTCTGCGTTACGCGGGTGAATGTAGTAGGATCCTGATTGCTACCGGTATTATATGCACCATTTGCTCCAAGGTTAAAAGCAGGAATTTGCGACAATTGACTTTGCTTATACGTAATAACAGTAGTTTTAGCCTGTAATATGCTCTGCTTTACTGCAATATTGTGACTCATTGCATACGTTACACAGGTTTTAAGATCCCATTTTTCTTGAGCTGATACTTTTCCCAGACAAGCAAAAACTAAAAAAATAATAATAGCAATAGTTTGGCGCATAGTGCAAAAATAAACCATTCAAACTGATCAAAGCATAGTCAATTTTATAAACGGTAGATATTTAACTATTAAAAGCTAATTATCGAGAAATAGACCAAAATAACTAACCAATATTAGGCTAATAGATGATTTTATATAGAAAAGTAGCCATAGAATAAAAATGGCTCAACGCTGCTATTAACAGGCATTCGATTTCTTATACACACCCTTCGCATAACTTGTTTTGACATTCTTCCTGCTACCCTATATTTTTGAAGCTGATTTGGTTTCCGATTGTCGGAATTAAAAGGGAAGTTCGGTGTAAGTCCGGCACTATCCCCGTAGCTGTAAGCTCTATTAATTGTTCATTCTACATGCCACTGTATTAAATGGGAAGGCGGTGAACAAAGAGTAAGTCAGAAGACCTGCCTAGTCAACAAACAATATTCAGCTTTCGGGTGAAAGGCTTGAAGATTGACAAATGATTTTTCATTTTTCAGTTTTCTATCTTTTTTTTATTTCCTGAAAGCAGTCATCAAAAAAATTCATTTAAAAATGAAAAGACATTTTTTTGTATTGACTGCTCTATTCATTAGCAGTTACACACAAGCTCAAAAAGACAGCTTAGCAAAAACATTGGACGAGGTAGTTGTTACCGCCAATAAGTATCCAAACAAAACCTCTCTTACTGGAAAAGTAATAACTGTAATCACTCGAGAACAAATTGAAAAAAGCGGAGGCAAAGATTTGGCACAGTTGCTAAATGAACAAAGTGGCGTGTATATCAATGGCGCGAGCAGCAATCCTGGAAAAGATAAGTCACTGTTTGTGCGCGGCGCTAAAATAGATTATACACTCATTACCATCGATGGTGTTCCTACCTACGACGCATCTGGCATTGGAAGTAATTTTGATATCCGATTGTTTTCACTAGATAATATTGAGCGAATCGAAATTTTAAAAGGAAGTCAATCTACTTTATATGGCAGCGATGCAATTGCAGGCGTTATTAATATTATTACGCGAAAAGCCACCAATAAAAAAATAAAGAGCTTCGGATCATTGAGCTATGGAAGCTTCAACAGCACCCGCGTGAATGGTGGTTTTACAGGAACCGCACAGAAAATAGATTACAATGTTAATTACAGTTATTTTAAAACGGATGGCATCAACGAAACAATAGATACCATCAAAAACAATCCTACTACACCTGATAAAGACGGATACAAACAAAAAAATCTTTACGCAGCAATTGGATGGAAGCCCAATAAAAATATAAGCATTCAACCTTACCTGCGTTATACCAGTATCAATGGTGCAATAGATCAAGAAGCGTATATTGATGAACTAGATTATACTTTTACTTTAAAGAATATTCAGGCGGGAATCAAAAATAAAATTACCATTGGCAAAAGTATTTTAAATGTATTGTACAACTACAACAACATAGATAGAAGTTTTTTAGATGACTCTACAAAAAGTAGAAATGGTTGGTCGATCTATAGCTTAGGAAAATACAAGAGCAATGAACATTATGCAGAAGCCTATCTTTTTGTTCCTATCAACGAGTTACTAAAACTTACAGCAGGATTGGATTACAGACAATCTAATACCGATCAATCGTATAAATCGGTAGATATGTATGGGCCATATGATACTTATATGAACAAAGACACCGTAAAACAACATCAACTCGGCGCATATGCCGCATTGAATATAAATACCAAAGGTGGATTGAATATAGAAGCCGGTGGGAGATTCAATAACCATTCTGCTTACGGAAACAATATTAGTTTTAATGTGAATCCCTCTTATCTAATAAAAGATCAGTGGAAATTATATGCTAATTTTTCTTCCGGTTATAAAACACCTAGCTTGTATCAATTGTATTCTGAATATGGAAACGATGCACTAACCCCTGAATCTGCTCTCAATATTGAAGGAGGATTACAATATCATACAACCAATGGAAAGCTTTCAAGCAGAATTACTTATTTCAATCGCAGCATCAAAGACATCATTGCGTTTTATTACAATGTGAATACAGATAAGTATTATTATATCAATCAAGACAAGCAAAATGACAATGGAGTGGAAATAGAAAGCGAATGGCATCCAAGTAATAAAACAACCATCAAAGTCTTTTACACTTATGTGGATGGAAAAGTTACCACTACTACTGGCGCAAAAGACACTTCTTATTTCAATTTAACTGCAAGGCCCAGAAACAGCATCGGAATAAATATTAGTCATCAGCTTAGCTCCAATATTTTTATCAGTATGAATTGTAATCTTGTGGGAAAAAGATGGATTAATTCATACGATTCTTATTATAATGTAATACCTGTTTTATTAAAAAGATACCAATTGATTGATTTGTATGGAGAATATACCTTTAAGCAAAATCACCTCAAAGCCTTTCTAAATCTAATGAATGCAACGAATAGTAAATTCATTGAAACTTATGGCTACAATACAATGGGATTGAATGTTACAGCAGGTTTCAAGATCAGTCTTTAATAATAAGGCGGGTTGTTACTGTTTGACTTTAATTGCTACATTGTATAGGGTTAGTATATTTGTAAAAAAAATCAATGTTTGAATTTGGAAATATTGCCATCAAAGAAGTACTCACCGTTACATTTACATTGTTTGCGGTAATTGATATGCTGGGCTCTGTGCCTGTATTGATTAGTTTGAAAGAAAAAATGGGTGGGCATATTAGAAGCACACAAGCAACTGTAGCCTCTGGCGCATTAATGATTCTATTCCTTTTTTTGGGAAGAGAATTTTTATATGTTTTAGGATTGGATGTAAAATCATTTGCGGTAGCGGGTAGCATTGTGATTTTTATCATCGGATTGGAAATGGTATTGGGGGTAGAGTTTTTTAAATCAGATAGTAATCCTAAAAGCGGCAGTGTGGTACCGATTGCCTTTCCATTAATTGCAGGTTCTGGAACATTAACCACCATCATGTCGCTCAAAGCGAATTATCAAGACGTCAATATTTTAATAGGCATCACCATTAACCTCATCGTTATTTATCTTGTTTTAAAATCCTTGAGTTGGATTGAAAAAGCATTAGGCCCCAGTGGTCTTATTGTTGTTCGTAAATTTTTTGGAATAGTACTATTGGCTATTGCCGTAAAAATCTTTGGTACGAATATTCAAAATTTTGGAAAATAATTTTATAACAGGCCTCGTAGTACAATGGATAGTATGGGAGTTTCCGAAGCTCTAGATCCTAGTTCGATTCTAGGCGAGGCCACTTTTTAGTAAAGGTTGAAAAGGTTTAAGGGTTTCATTCGCTGCGCTAGTTTAAAGGTTGAGTTTCTGTTACAGATATCAACTCTCCGAGTAGTATAAATCAAAATTTTAATCGAAAAATCTATAGATAAATCATTAAAAAATCAGACTAAGTCTGTTTTGCTCTTTTAGTCACCGATCAAAGACCCGCGACAATTGAGTTTAATGATTTTCTTAGCTTAGTTATTATTTGTATAACGTATTTTATTGCAATTCAACTATAACTTCATTTTTTCGATTAAAAACTTCATAAGGTGCATTATAGCCAAAAAAATAAAATCGATTAGTATACTTTATACCTTCCGCATCTAAAGCGGCTTTTAAATCCTGTTGATACTTTTCTATTTTAGTATCATTGGCCCAACCGCTAAAACTTATCGCAGCCATGGTTTTTGCAGGTTCTTCCTTAAATTCTATACCTGATTGATTAGGCTTAGGAAGCATGTCCTTATTAAATTTCTTAGGAACCATAAACATCATAGTCATGGAATCCTCTAATGACATCGAGACAGGGGAAGTCATAGATATTTTTTCATTCCTTTCATTGTTTCCAAAAATATATCCGGCTAAAATAGAGAACCCTTTACTAGAAGAATTTTTATATCCTTTTGTAGAGAGTTTGACTGAGGTAAATAAAGTAGTTTCATAACTTCTTATTTCAAATCGCTTGTATTTTTTTTTAACGACATAAGGGTATTGTTCAATATTTCTTTGTGCATGTATAAAATAAAGCTGGACAAGCGTAAACAGTACTAGGATTAATACAAGTAAGATTATGACTATTTTCATTTGTAGTATTTTAGTATTTTATTTATAATGACAGTCAATGGTTTGCAGCTACAAGAAGTTGGCAATTTCGAAGCACAAAGTTTTATTTAACCACGGAACCGCCAATTTCTTTTAGGTGGCAGTTATTTTATTCTTTTAGTTTATTTGTTTTCGTTTGTCTTTCCCATTCTTCAAAAGTAATAATTCCTAATTCTGGTTGTGCCTCACCTTCCAAAATAGAAATAAATTCTACACAATGTCCATCTGGGTCGTCAAAATAAATTGCCAATGCTGGCATCCAAGAAAAAACCATTGGTATTTCATTATTGTCTTTAAGAAAATTATATGGTTTTAAATTTCGTTCTTTTAAAAATAGAATTGATTTATTTAAGATGTCTTCTTTGTCGCAACGAAATGCAAAGTGCATTTTTACAACTTCTGATTTTGGTTTCTCCCAAAGTCCTAACATATATTCTTGTGGTTTGCCAACCCAAAAAAATGCAATTCTTCGTTCATCATCATAGCCACACTTTTCAAGTCCTAGCACATTTTGATAGAACTCAATTGATGTTTCTAAGTTTTCTACATTTATATGTGTTTCATAAATTCCTTTTATCATTTAAAAGTTATTTTTTTTCGTTTATATATTCGTCTGTGAAATGTTGTTTATGTTTTGGTTGGGCAAATTTGTCAACGTTATATTCTTTCGAATTTCCTTTCGGAATAGAAAGTGAAGCCCAATTTTCGTTACATAATAGTTTTCCGATAAATACAATTTGTCCAACGTGATATGGATAATGAGCCAATTGTCTGTTTATTGCTTCTGTTATTGTGTGACCTTGATTTCGTATAAATATTTCTTTTGTCAAATCGTTTTCTGTCAACGGATCTATTGCGTTAAATAAACACGTCCAACCCTCATTCCATTTTTCTATAAGTTCAGTTCTGTCAGCAATATCGTTGACAAATTCGGCGTCTCTTTGTCGCCATTCTTTTTCGCCGTCTGTTGTCAAAAAATCTGTCCAACGAGAAAGCATATTTCCCCACAAATGTTTTACAATTGTCGCAATACTATTACTTTCTTCATTTAGTTGTCTAAAAAGTTGTTCGTCTGAAAGTTGAGAAAATGTTTTTTCTCCAAGCATTTTGTAATACTCAAATTGTTTTTTTGCACTGTCTAGAAAGTCGTTTGTCATATCAAATGTATGTTGTTATTTCCTGTCGGTTTCGGATTCTACATAATTGCCACCAACTTTCTTATCTCCGAAATACATCTCTCCTGTCCAACTCAAACATAACACATTTTTAGAAATAGACGATATATGGCAGTGTAAACATTGCGCATTATTTGGTGTGCTTTGGTTAAAGATTTACCAAACGCTCCACATCGTCCCAAAAGTTTGAATTCAAACCCATTAGGAACACTTATTATTAGTATTTTCAGTAGAAACGAACTGAGCCGGATAAAATCTTTTTATCACTAGTTTAGACTGACGCTACAATATTGCCTTAAGAAAGCAACAATTTAATTACCAAGAAAGTCATTAAAAGAATAAGAATAGAATACAAGTAAGGAGATTTTAAAATTACTTTTTCTCTGATTAAAAAAAACAAGGATGCAAGGGGTAAAAAAATGAACAATGCAATTGCCGGCAACCAAAAAAATTCAAAAATTGCTCCAACTAATTTGTGGGCATAAATATTTATAGTATAAGCTAGTATCCAAAAGATGGAAACCACAATGCTGGAGAATAAAAAGATCGCTGCCCTATTGATTTTTTTAAAAATTTTCATTTGGATTTTCTAATAATTTTTAAAATGATTGGCGGCGTAAGTAGCTTAATGAAACTCATAGACATTTTTAAAATACTTATTGGAACTGAGAAAGAAGTGAAGTTAAGAAGATCTTAACTAACCCACTTTACATATCGATGCTATTGATAAACCCTGGATTAAAAAGCCTCTTACCCTATCCCACTGAAAACGCTTCTATTTTTGTATCTTACAATCAATATTAAACAATATGAACAAATACATAGCATCTAGATTATCCAACGGAAATAAATTATTTCCTCCTACCATCACTATCGACGAGAATAAAGTCACATTAAAGCTACCTGGTTTTTTTAGTGGAAATGAAAAGGCTATTCCATTTAGTCGTATTTCATCCGTGGATATAGATTGTCCTTTTATTGGATTTTCTACAATCACAATTGAAACAACTGGAGAAGGCAACATCAAAGCTCATGGCTTTACAAAAAATGAAGTGGTGGAAATGAAGGATTTGATTCTTAGTAAACTTGCTTAATATTATAAGGTATCAAGTATCTTCCAAATAACTACCATTCCCTCTGTGTCTCTTTTACAATAAGATAATAGATGTTCTCTTGTTAATGCAACATCTCCGTTGAACTGATTCAATATCATAGAGAGAAATGTATCGCTGGCCAATCCCCCGTTTCCTATTTCTAAATCATCATAAGAAAATGCTGGAGCCAAAGCAGGCAAAACAGATTTAATAGAAGCCGATTTGCCCATTGCAGGCGTATAATACCATGCATTTCTAAAAGGTATCAATAAGTCTACAAATCGATTAATCAACCGATCTATCATTTCTTTTTCATCCGAAAACATTTTACCCAAATCACTTAATACACCCATTTCAAACCCTGCATTATAAGCTACAATACTACCTGTTGAACCAATGTCTTTTTTTAATTGATTTATTAAAGCCAGACAAGGATGTATTTCTTTTGAATTACTGAAGGAGGTAGGGCTAGCTAAAAATTCTCTGTGCTGCAAATCCGCTCCTTCATTTTCTAGAATGTGTAAAGAATATTGAAAAGGCACTTGTTGAAACGGCGATGTGCCATCTAAAATAGGAATGGCGGGAAACACAGTTTCAAAATCGAAAAAGTACAATGGATAAGTCCAGTTTTTTGTAAACTCTTTGATCGCGGCTTTGTCTATAAACGAAGCGTTGTTTTTAATACCCTCTACTTGTAGTTTTTGACGATGACTGAGTTCAAATTCTTCCGGAATAGAAGATAGTTCTAGTATGCCTTTGTTGTATAATTTCCAGTCTTTCCCTTTGGCATAAGATAAATTGAAAACAGAATTTTTAGGAATATGATTCCAGCAATGATGCATATAATCACAGGTAAATGGCTTATTGCAATGCTTGCCAATTTCAATGATTGGTTCTTGTTGATGAACCAATATATTCTTTAATCGAACCAACTCTATTTCTACTTCAGGTTGTTTTTCAATTACTTGATCTGTAATATCATTTAGGGTAAAAAGTTCTTTAGGATCAATTGGCCCCTTTTTTACATAATCAGCATTAACATGCATTAAAAAAAATCTATCGGGCACAAATCCAGATTTAGACATTACCCAATATTGAAGAGAGGCATCGGTGATATGATATTCCTTTACTTCGGTACTGCTCTTTACTTCAATTGCCCAGCGTTCGCCATTTTGATGATGCAGTATATCAAGGGCAGCCAACACATCATTCTCAGAAAAAGCAGCTTCATAAATGGTATTTACCCCCGTTGCAATCCAGTTTTTTGTATCTGCAATAGCTTTTGAGAAATCATAGTAATTTTCGGGAGAGGCATCTTTGCCATTAGGAAATCTTTGTTGCGCTAATTGGCCTATCAGATTTCCGATATTAAAAACATTTTTTTGTTCCTCTGATAAAGCGGGTTTGAGGTCCTTTCTATATACATCAAAAAATAACTTTTTTTCGCATTGCATTCCAGAAACGAAACGGGATTTGGATATTGTGGAAGACATAATTATTTATATTAATTGGGGTATGACAAATAATAATTTAAAATTAAGGCTTCTAGGGGGAACAATTCTTTGTAAAAACATAAATTTATACACCAATAAAACTATAGACGTAAGTTTATCGAACGTTAAATCAAATCAGGTTCAATTCTCTAAAAAATTTAATTTCATAAAATTTAATTACTAAATTGCTAAAAAAATATGTCAACAATTATCAAAATGGAAGTTTTCCAAGAGCAAGGAAATGAAACATTGCTTGAGTTTAGCGAAAAAATTACGGATCCAACATTATCCGAAGCCAAACAAGTAGATAAGAATACCTATACAGAATTATTGAGCAATAAAGATTTCTTGGCGAAAAGTCTTGCAAATATCAAAAAGCACGACAATGATGAATTGTTAATTGTTTCTAATGCTGCATATAATTTCCTAAGGATTACCCATATCAACAATCATGATATAACTTCATTTGTAAAAAAAGTAAATGAAGATGATTTCGGATCAATTGACTTAACCGGATTTAATAGCTTTCATGATACAGATGTTTCGGACTATGAATCCTATTGTGATTGTGTTGATACGTTTGGACAAGACAATTTAACGAGTATAGAGTTTTTATTAGGATAATTTTTATTACTTCTCAATAAATCAATGTCAGTATATTAAAATAGATTTAGTTTATATTTTTAATATACTCTAATATAAGTCTACCTCTTTCGTTGTACTTTATGTCTTTTATTAAGGTCTGTTTTTCTAATATATTTTTCCAGAGTTGTCCGTTTCGGCCTGAAATATGTGGAGATGAAATAATCTTTATTTTATTCGTACCATTCCAGTTATAATCTAGAAAACCAGCTTCACTTTTCCAGTTTATATTCTTTTGCTTGGGACTTTTATTGAATTGATGATCTATTTTCAATATCTTATCCTTTGCATCTTTTCCCAATGTTAATATGATATCTGGTTTAATAAGTTCAATTTCTTCAGAAAAAATAATTGAGTGAAGATCAGCATTGTCCTTTGCTTCAGCATTTTTTAGCTTTTCTGTATACGCTGGTATTGAGTTGCTTATAATAAATGGAATCAAGTCGCCTTTCTTATCAAGCCTAGGATTCCCCTTTTTATCAATATCAGTATTATACTTTTTATCAGCTATTAACCTGAAAAAGACTTTATAGATATCAGTAACATAGAGATTATATTCAGTTGATAATTGTTGAAAAAAAGGGCCATTTGCCTTTAAGGATCCCTTTGCATTTCTACTCAAATCAATCAAATCAAATGGAACCCCAAAAGCTACATCGGTATTGGGCTTTTTATAGTCTTCTGGGCTCGCAGGAGGAGGGGTCAACGGATCCATTGCACAAACCATCATTGTCTTTTTAGTTGGATTGCTAGAAGCAAAATAGGACGGCAGATCTATACCAATAGTAGTGATGAAATCCTTTTGAGAACACAAAGATTTTTTATAAGGGGTATTAAAATACTTTTTAATGGGCTCTTTAAAGTCTTCGATATTAGCAAATGCCGTTTCCGGTACTTTTTTGTCTATAGCCTTGTTATAATATTTAAAAAAATGATCATACACATGGCTAAGGCTCTTCCCTTCCGGATGTATCAAGTATTCTTCTAGAAGACTGATAATTTGATCGTGTTTTTCGTGACGGGTTAATTGCATATATAAAATATAAAAAAGCTATTGAAAACAATAGCTTATAATAAAATAAGTCTAATAAGATTAATAACTACATTTTTTTAACATCCCACGACTGAGAAACAAAGTCCGAGCCACTTGAAGTGATATTTCTTCCTTCTTTCTTAAGTAACTTGATTAAATCAACAGTGCTTGGTTGCGCCTGAATGGTTTCTATAATAAACACTTCTCCTTTTTTAACAACACCGCCCCAATTGTTTCCTTTTGCAGTAATCATAAATTTGTTTGCCATATGATCGTTTTTATTTTTAAAAATACAAAAAATTATTTCTTTTTTTCCGACAACTCATTAAAACGAATCTTGATTTCTTGCTTTACTGATTCTGTAAATTCAGCCAAGGAGTTTATCAATAGGTTTTTTCCGGCGTATTCAAACATAACCGCATTTTTCTTAAGCCTAATAAAAATAATGGTTCGCGATCTTGAATTTGGATATTTACAAGAGACGGTTAAAAAATTAGGGGTGTAATTAAATTGAATGAGTCCCTTGTATTCCTTTTCAAAATAATCATGTACTTCTTTTATTGTAGGGATAAAATCAACAATGCTTTTGTTACTTTTTAGCATTTGTTCAAATCCTTGCCATCCTTCATACCTAACTTTTTCCCCTTTTTTAAGTTGCTTGGGGGTTGCATCTAAGTTTACATTGGTGACTGCACTCAATCCAAGTATTTTATTGATTTCTTCTCCAAAATCAAGATTACTTGGGATTACTTCGCTTATGAAGTTTAATAATATAGAAATTTGAAATGCCCTAGAGGACAAATATGGATCTTTCTGGCAGATACGATATAAAACAGTCTCCCACTCTTCATCAAACTCAGTAGTGTCTTTTAAAACCAAGGTTTGCATCTCTCCAATTTCAGGCAATTGCATTTTACGTGCTGTTTTATCATTCCAGCTTTTATAATTTGGCTCTTCTATCAATGCCTGATAAACTTTTGGATAAGCTATTTGAATACACACCAACCCAAAATTTACAATCAATTCATATTCTTCTTTCTTATTGTTGTTTTTTAAGTCCCCGATAATATTGAGTAAAGACAATGTATTAACCAATCTTTTTAAAGACCTGGGATTGGTCCCAACAGACAACATGGCAAAATCAGTTAGCTTGTCTTTTGAAGATTCCTTTTCATAAAATGCTTGATCAATATATCCTATATGCTTTAATGAATCCAGCAAAAAGAGATTTACATCATACATAGCTACAGGCATTGAAAAAGGCAGCTGTATTATTTTATCAAAAAATGAACGAAACTCTCTTTCGTTTTTATCAGTGAGCGTACCAAACTTTGGCACAAGCCCTTTAACTACCACTTCGTAATCAATCGCTAAAATAAAAATGCAATTTTCAACCTCAAAGATGTTTTTGATTAATTCAAGGATTTCTACAGCAACAGGCGGGTCAATTCTATCTAAATCATCAATAAAAAATATAAATCCTCTGTTATTATTTCCTTTTTTTTTATCTAACTCTAAACATTTTTGAATCGCCTCTTGAAGTGCATTTTTAAAATTTAATAAGTCTGCAGCCTCCTGAGATTCCTTTTCCAAAATAGTATCAACAATCTCTCCTTCTACATCAATATGCGACAATGCAACCTTTGCACCAGCTTTAGCAATCTTCCCCAATAATCCAGAAACCCTTCCTAATATTGCTTTTGCCTGAGATTCATGTTTGCGTTTAATTATTTTTGAAATCTCATTCGTTAATCCGCTAATAATTGACATCAAGCACTCCGACCTTGTTTTCATCAATGAATATTGCCAGGTATTGAGCCAGATGCCATAATAAGGAAGCTGTGCATCTAACGTTTCATCTAATCCTGTTTCACACAGCTGGTGCTTTATTTGATTAAGCATGGATGTTTTTCCACTTCCCCATTCTCCCTGAATAGCAATGGTAGTAGGCATATTGCAGTTATCAATAAACTGAATAAGCGCATGCATATAATCATCTACTCCTAATAAATCTGGTGCGCCCGCTTTTCTGGGATTGTCAATAATATTGGAATTGCTCATTTTTTAGAATTGGCGGTAATGTAAGTAGTGAATAATGAAATTTTTAGAAACCATATACCTTATGAAAAAAGATTCTCTACACTAAAGACCGTGTTTGTAAAATATTCTTCTATTGTATCGTCTACTTCGTTCTCTTCTACTTTAAAAATAGCGGCAGCAACGGATTTTGATTTTTCATTTTGATTAAAATGAGCATCATAAATAGGGGTTAAATCAATTTGATTTATTTTAGTAACCCAAAGCTGAGGACACTTATCAAATACCAAAGAGAATTCACTTGCTGCTTTTTTAGCTGCATTCAAAAAGCTTTCATTTTCAAATAGTCCATCGTAAGACATTATAGACATCAACTTTTCGTAGTTAATATCTTTTTTGTTGTCTAATTTAATTAGCGTATCGGCTTTTATTGAAAAATGGCCAATTTCAACATCATCGTCACTGTATCGTAAATAAATTTCTAAGTCGGTGATTAATTCATTACTCATAATAGAATTATATAATTTAAAATAAAAAAATAAAATTAGGTTAATTGTAGCATTAAATCTTTTAGATAAAATAGAAAAATTATAGTTATTTATTTATTGATAAATCCTATCAATAGCATTTTTATACTTTTCCATAATCACTTTTCTTTTCATGCTCAACTTAGGCGTCATTTCGCCTGTTTCGATGCTCCATTCGTTGGGCAGCAATTCGAATTTTTTGATTTGCTCTACGTGGTTGAAGAATGTATTAAAAGATTCAATGAGTTCTTTATACAATGCTAATACTTTGGGATTGTTCACCACATCTTCATTGGTGGTAAAAGGAATTTGTTTTAATCGCATCCACTCTTTTAAATTAGGAATAGACGGCACAATCAGAGCGCCTACAAATTTCTGATCCGCCCCCACTACCATCACCTGCTCTACAAAAGGAGATTCTTTCAGTTTGTTTTCAATGGCTTGCGGAGCCACATATTTTCCCCCACTTGTTTTAAACAATTCTTTTTTACGATCAGTAATTTTCAAGTATTTGCCGTCTTCAAAAACGCCAATATCTCCCGTATGCAACCAGCCATCAATGATGGTTTCGGCAGTAAGGTCGGGCCTTTTATAATAGCCCATCATCACACTGGGGCCTTTTACACAAATTTCTCCATCTTCTTGCAACTTCACTTCTTGCCCATCAATCACTAGTCCAACAGTTCCGAATTTTGTACCGCCTTTTTTGCGACAGTTTACACTAATCACCGGGCTATTTTCAGTAGGACCATATCCTTCAAATATAGGAATCTTAGCTGCTGTAAAAATTCTAATCAACCGTGGTTGACATGCAGCACCGCCTGTTATAATACATTCAATGTTATTCCCCAATCCCTCTCTCCACTTACTAAAAATAAGTTTATTCGCTATAGACAATTTAATATTATATATCAATCCCTTACTCTTTAAATTGTCATATTGTTCTGCCAATGATACCGACCAAAAAAATAATTTCTTTTTGATGCCGGTTAGCTCTGCGCCCTTCAACATAATTTTCTCATATACTTTTTCGAGCAAGCGAGGAACAGTGGTAAACAAATTAGGCTTCACCTCTTTTAAATTATCGCCAATGGTATCAAGTGTTTCAGCATAATAAATAGAGATGCCGGTAGAAATATAAATGTAAGAAGCAACTTTTTCAAAAATATGATTCAATGGAAGAAAACTCAATGCCCTTCCTGTTCTATTCACTGGAAAAGGAAAACTTTTGGTAGCATTCATTACGTTGCTCACCAAATTACGATGGCTTAGCATAACGCCTTTAGGCGTTCCCGTTGTTCCCGATGTGTAAATGATGGTAGCGCATTGAGTAGCTAAAATAGTTTCTTTGATATTCTTTACTTTTTCAATGCTACTAGATAAATTTTTATTAATCAACTCCTTCCAATAATCAACCTTAGGCAATTGATCAAAACTATAAATATTAATCAATGAAGGGATTTTATGTTTAATGCTATTTATTTTTTCTAAAATATCCTCTCCGCTAACAAACACATACTTAATAGCAGCATCATTAAAAATAAATTCAATTTCATTTACATTGGTAGTAGGATAAATAGGACAAAGTATTACTCCTATTTGCTGACAAGCCAAATCTAACATCAACCATTCTGGCCTATTGCGTGAGATGATAGCAACTTTATCTTGTTGCTCAACCTCCCCTACTTTTCCGCCAATACCCAAATCGAGTAATGCTGCACTTAACCGTAGTACTGTTTCTTCTACTTGCTGAGTGCTATATGAAACCCATTTGCCCTCTTCTTTAGTAGCCAACATGTCTTGTTTAGGAAACCGTTGTAACTGGTCGTAGAGAAAATCAAATATTCTAGATTGTTCGTTCATTTTAAAAGGAATTTGTGTTTCAACAAGCAGTCTCTAAGTTAAATAAAAAAGCCATCTTTTACGTAAGATGGCTAATAATAAAATAAGAGAAATTATTAATGATAATATTGACCCGAAGGCATTTTAAATAGATGGTTTTTATGGTATTTTACAAAGTTATCATAAGCCGCAGGATGATTTTGAACCCAATTTTGAAAATTGACAAGGTTTTCAGCCGCACCAAACAACCATTGGTTATATGCTTCGAAAAGTCCTTCCTGTAAAAGTTGCTGATGATACGTGAACAATTGAAAGACTATGCTATCTGTTTGAGCATGGTTCCAATCGAGTAAAAACCTAGTTCGAATCATAATCAAAGAAGACGTAGTTATACCCAAAGAGGAAAGATCTCTTTGTTTATACATATTCGTCAAGAATTTTTTGACAAACGCATTGCTATCTTTTGAAAGCTGGTTTTCCGAAAATTCACCAAAGAGCTTTTTATAGCTTTGCAAAATCATTGTTTTAATTTCAGGCGTTTTTACATTCCGCGGATCCATGTTCACAAAGATTTCTCCATATAGAATAGTCCAGCTTTTTTCTCCAGATCTGTAATAATATTTTGTAGCATTATAATAATTCTGTGGATAACTGGGATCTTTTTCTATTCCCTTCTCCCAATAACGAATGGCTTCATTATTTTGTTGTGCCCATAGCAATTCGCCTAATTCATTATACAAAGGCCCGCTGGTGGGGAATTTTGCAATACCGTTTTTATACAATGCTTCGCATTCAGCGACTTTACTCAATGCTTTGTAAACATTACCGGCTATTTGAAAACACTGATCATCTGCAGAATCCTTAGTAAGCAATGGAAATATTTTATCTAACGCTCTCTGATAATCGTTTTGTAAATAATAATATTGTGCCATGTCTTTGTTGAGCAACATATTATCAGGATTTGTCAACAAAGCGCTGGTTAATACCATCAACGCGTTGGTATAATCGCCTTTAATCATAAAGGCGTTGGCTGTTTGATGATATTCTTCAATGCTTTGCGCATTAGACTTATTAAAAAGAATAACAGCAATCAGAAAAATAAATATTTTTTTCATATAGTGTTGATAAAAAATAGTATTAGCTAAGCCTGGCAAGGCCTCTCGGTATTTCAGTGTTAGATGACTAGTTGATCAAATGAGTCAGCAACCCATCTCTAAGCTTGGGTTCAAACCAAGTACTTTTCGGTGGCATTACATTTCCGCTATCAGCAATATTAAACAGCTGCTCTATACTCACTGGGAATAAGCTGATTGCCATTATCATATCGCCACTATCTACTCTTCTTTCTAATTCTTCTAATCCGCGAATGCCTCCCACAAAATCAATTCTTTTGTCGGTACGCTGATCTTTGATATCCAGCAAAGGCTCTAGAATATTATTTTGAAGAATGGTGATGTCTAAAATTCCAATGGGATCTTCTGTAAATGTGCCAGGTTTAGAAACGAACTTATACCATTGCTTGTCCATATACAATCCAAAACAATGCAAGGCTTCTGGCCTATAGGCTTTGTCAACTTTTGTTATAGTAAATTTTTCTTCGAGCTGTTGTAAAAATTGAGCAGCAGAACGATTGCCAAGATCTTTGATTACACGGTTGTAATCCATGATATGCAATTGATTCGAAGGAAACAATGTAGTTAAAAAATAATCTGCATTTTCTGTAGCATTACTGCCAAGAGCAGTTCTTACTTTGGCTGCAGAAGCGGCTCTATGATGACCATCTGCAATATAGGTGCATGGCACTTTTGTTTTAAATAATTCAGTGATGTTTTGAATAACATTGTCATCGTTTACAATCCAAATACTATGTTGAATATCATCATCTGCTATAAAATCGTATTGTGGATTTTTATCGGTTGTCCATTTGTTAATTAACTCGTCAATGGCATCAACATTTTTATAAGCGATAAAAACATTGCCTGTTTGAGCGCCTGTTGTTTGAATATGATTGATTCGATCCAATTCTTTTTCTGGGCGGGTAAACTCGTGCTTTTTAATCAAATTGTTTTCATAATCATCTACCGAACTCGCACAAACCAATCCTGTTTGGCTTTTGCCATTCATAATTAAACGATAGATATAATAACAAGGCTTGCTTTCTGTAAACAAAATATTTCTACTAATAAAAGCCTGTAAATTTTCTTTGGCTGTATCGTATACTTGTTGAGAATGAATATCAATTGACTCGGGTAAATCGATTTCGCTTTTAGTAATATGTAAGAATGAAGAAGGATTGCCTTGCGCCTCCACTCTTGCTTCCTTGCTATTCAATACATCATACGGCCTGGATGCTACTTGCTTTGCTAATTGAGCTTCTGGACGAAGTGCTTTAAAAGGAGATATTGTTATCATTATATT
Source organism: Chitinophagaceae bacterium (assembly GCA_947447485.1). GTDB lineage: Bacteria > Bacteroidota > Bacteroidia > Chitinophagales > Chitinophagaceae > Ferruginibacter. The sequence continues at coordinate 1,858 of CANFJP010000019.1, read as the reverse complement.
ATTTTAAAAAGACAACACAAAAATATGTGTTAGAAACTAGTTGACCTAAGTTAAAAAAATTAAGCGGCTGATTGTTTAAAATTACGCATTAAATCTACTAAATATTGCACGCTACTGATGGGCATTGCATTGTAAAGAGACGCCCTGAATCCCCCGGCAAGACGATGTCCTTTTATGCCTACAATTCCATTGGCTTTTGCATATTCAAGAAACGGAATTTCTAGATGGCTGTCTTTCATAGTAAAACAAACATTCATTTTACTGCGATCTTTTTTAACCACCTGTGTTGTAAACAAATCGTTTGAATCTATTTCATCATAAAGCAAGGCAGCTTTCTCATTGTTGATTTTTTCGATAGCCGCTACGCCTCCCAATGCTTTGAGCCAGCGAAGCGTAAGTAGACAAACATATACCGCAAAAACAGGAGGGGTATTCAGCATGCTTCCTTCCGCGATGTGATTTCGATAATCCATCATCGTGGGAAGATTGCGCTTTGTTTTTCCCAATATTTGTTCATTTACCACCAGCAAGTTTACGCCAGCCGGACCAATGTTTTTTTGTGCTCCTGCATAAATGAGACCAAAAGCATTGAAATCAAGTTCTCTGCTTAAAATATCACTGCTCATATCGGCCACCATTACATTGCTTGTTTGAGGAATGCGTTGCCATTGCGTTCCGTAAATGGTATTATTGGTCGTAATATGAAAATATTTTGCATCATTGGGAACAGCAAAATCAGTAGGAATACAATTGTAATTTTTTTCTTTAGAAGAACAAACGATGTCTACTTTACCAAATAGTTTTGCTTCTTTGATTGCCTTACTACTCCACACGCCTGTATCGGCATAAGCTGCTGTTTCTTTTTGATCTAGCAAATTCATTGGAACCTGCATAAATTGAGTAGAAGCACCACCATGCAAAAATAAAACCTGATGATGATCGTCTAATTTCATCAATTCTTTTACCAACGCTTTGGCCTCTTCCATAACAGCCGTAAATTCAGGTGTTCTGTGTCCTAATTCTAAAATAGAAAGTCCTGAATTATTGAAATTTAAAATCGCTGCAGCGGCCTGTTCCATTACTTCTTTGGGGAGTATAGAGGGTCCCGCATTGAAATTATGAATGATTGATGGGGTGACTGCCTGCATTAAAAAAAATTAGAAGGCAAAGGTAAGAAATATTGAGGGAGTTGCCGTACAGATTCTTAATGAATAATCCGACAGATCACACAATAACTTCGTCGTTATTCTTCTTCTCTTCCCATCATTTTATTGCTATTTCTCCATGCATTATTCAATGATTCAAAAATGGCCAACTCATTTTCAGAAAATCTACTATTGGTGAGTGATTTCAAATCGGGCTGTCCAGCATTTACCCAGGCGGTATACCAAAATGATGCAATAGAAAAAATAGCTTGTTGCATTCTTCGTTCAACCATTCCATTCAGTTTATTATTAAAAGCAATGGTAAAATCACTTGAATACTGCCGTACTATTTTTCCATTTCTTTCTTCAAATGAATATTTTTTATCTTCTGAGAATTGATGTGATAACTCTTTTTCAAATAACAATACACTGTCAACAGCCTGCGCGCTTTCAAGTACACGATTCCAAATAAATTCACTTGGATGCTCTATGTATGTTGCTTTTCCTATGAAAAAATCAAATTGTTTTTCTGCGAGCAATTCAGGAACGCGGCTTTCCCAAAATCCATGAATGCCTCTCTGATTGGTTAATTGTCCGTTGTGATTGCTGCTTGTATGCAAGGGTACATGTGCATCGCCAATATAATGCCCTATTTCAGCTGCATTTTTCATAATCTTACTGAAGTCTTTTTCTTTAAAGGCATTCGTAAGACG
>CANFJP010000018.1 GCA_947447485.1 Chitinophagaceae bacterium | reverse complement strand
GTATCAACACCGTACTTACAAACATTACACATACTACAACGGGTGCTACTGGCATCGGTGCTGCAACAGGCTTACCTGCAGGGGTAGGAGCATCATGGGCAGCGAATACGATTACGATTAGTGGAACACCGACTGCATCAGGAACGTTTAACTATACCATCCCTCTAACAGGAGGTTGCGGAACAGTCAACGCAACAGGTACGATTATAGTAAATCCTACACCTGTAGCTACTGCAAATCCTTCAACACAAACTATTTGTTCAGGCACAGCTCCATCGGTTGTATTAACCAGTACGGTTAGTGGCACTACATATAATTGGACAGTAGCGCAAAGTGGAGTTTCTGGAGCAAGCAATACTAGTGGATCAACTATAGCGCAGACATTATCAACAACAGGAGCGGTTGCAGGCACTGCAACATATACAATTACACCTACAGCATCATCATGTCCTGGTGCTACAATCACCGTTACGATTACAGTAAATCCTCCATCAAGAATAACTCTAACATCAGGAACAGCTGTTCAAGCGGTCTGTATAAATACAGGAATTACAAGTATTGTTTATACTGTTAGTGGTTCTGCTACAGGAGCTACTGTTACTGGATTGCCTACTGGTGTAAGCGGTAATTATGCAGGTGGAATCTTTACTATTAGTGGAACACCCTCTGCATCAGGGACATTTAATTATACTGTTACCACAACTGGAGGTTGTACTCCTGCAGCTACGCTTAGTGGAACCATTACGGTAAATCCATTACCAACGTTAACATTAACTTCAGGAAATACGGCGCAAACGCTTTGTTTGAATATAGCCACTGCAAATATTGTTTATACTGTGGGCGGCTCTGCTACAGGCGCGACTGTTACGGGATTGCCTACTGGAGTAAGCGGGAATTATGCAGGCGGAGTATTTACGATCAGTGGAACATCCACTGTTTCGGGAACATATAATTATACTGTTACCACTACAGGCGGCTGTACACCTTCGGCAACGCTTAGCGGTTCTATAACAATCAATCCTATTCCGGTTGCTACGGCTACACCATCATCACAAACGATATGCTCGGGCACTGCACCTTCTATTGCCTTAACAAGTACAATTAGCGGAACCACTTATACGTGGACGGTAGTATCGAACGGTGTATCTGGAGCGAGTAATGGAAGCGGTTCAACGATTGCTCAAATATTAACCACAACAAGTACGAATTCGGGTACAGCAACATACACCATCACGCCAACTTTTGCTAGTTGTAATGGATCTACCATTAATGTGGTGATTACCGCATCCGGACCATCAACTGTTGTTGTTCCTTCAACTCAAAACATATGCAATACCGCCCAAGTAAATGCAACAAATTTTGTAAGTAGTCCTTCAGGAGCTACATATACTTGGACGAATAATAATACTGCAATAGGATTAGCTGCTGCTGGAGTAGGAAATGTGCCTGCTTTTACTGCAACGAATGCTTCTACTATTGTAATCTCTGCAATCATTACTGTTACGCCTACATTAAATGGATGTGCGGGTGTTCCTAAGAGCTACACTATTAATGTAAATCCTACACCTATTGTGGTGGCGCCATCAAATGTTGCGGTTTGTAATGGTTCACAAATTCCATTAACAAGCTTCATAAGCGCCCCTACAGGAGGAACGTTTACTTGGACAAACAGCAATACGGCAATAGGGTTGCCTGCGTCGGGTTTAGGAAGTGTTCCGTCTTTCTTGGCAGTAAATACTGGTTCATCAATCATCACATCTACCATCACTGTTACGCCTACTGTTAATGGATGTGTAGGGGTACCAAATTTTTACACAGTTACTGTTAATCCAAAAGTTTCCTTAGGAAGCGATAAGAATGTAGATCGTTGTTATGGAAGTTCCGTAAATCTTGAAGCGCTTGTTTCTACGACTAACTTAACTTCAGCATGGACAATCGCTAATGTTGCTGTTCCAGATCCAACAAACGTTACCGCTTCTGGGACATATCAATTGGTTGCTACCAATTCAACGGGATGTTCAGATACATTAATAGTGAGGGTCACTATCCGCCCTAAGGTAATAGCAAATGCAGGAGCAGATGCTTTTGTTGGTTATAATGAACCTTACCAACTTCATGGAACAGGAGGATCTATCTACTTATGGACTCCAGGGGTACCTTTATTAGATAATGAAACAATACCTACACCAATTGCTACCTTAACCTCTACAACAGAATTTGTGTTGATGGTACAAGATGCTATTGGATGTGCAGATTATGATACAGTTAAGTTGACGGTGCTGAATGGCCCAACCTTTTATACTCCGAATGCCTTTACACCCAATGGAGATGGATTAAATGATGTCTTCATGCCAAGTGCTCCTGGTATTGCTCGATTAGACTATTTTAGAGTGTACAATCGATTTGGTGTATTGTTATTTGAATCACATGATATTGGTAAAGGGTGGGATGGTACATATAAAGGTGAAAAGCAAGGAATTGGAAACTATGTTTATGTAATACAAGGCCTAGACCGATTTAATAAAAATAAATTCATGAAAGGCAATGTGTTATTGATTCGCTAATATTAATTTACGCAGGGTTGCTTTAGTTTTTAATTTATAAAATCGCGTAATAATTTTTCAAATAAGAAAAATATGGCCTGCATTTGCAGGCTATATTTTTTATAACAAGGGCTTTGTTGTCAATAAGTAGAAACAACTAGTTTTTTTAATGGTAAATCACTAATTCTGTTTTTGATTATTTTTAATTAAGGCACGGCAATTAAACTTTAATAGCTTTGCCAGCTATCTTAATGAATCAAAACTTCTCTGCTTGAGATAGAGTTAGTATGTTCGTTATCAGTCTTTTAAATTTGAAATAAATGAAGAGCGCTACGTTTACTTTTAATGAAAACAAATGGGAGGGACTAGATGCTGCTATTTCAAGAATTCCAGATGCACAAATTGTATTGGTATTTGCAGACCGTATTCTTTTAGAAAAGAATATTTTATACAGTCCAATAAAAAAGGCGTTTAAAAATGCAAGTATTATCAACTGTTCAACGGCAGGTGAAATATACGGTAGGCTTGTGCAAAATCAATCTGCGGCTTGTGTGGCAATAAGCTTTGACAAAACACCCTTTTCTATTCAAGCGTGTAATATCAGGGATTTTAATAATAGTTATCTATTGGGAAAAGGGGCTGCCAAATTACTTGCTAAAGAAAATTTAAAATACATAATGGTTCTTTCTGACGGTAACCTAATCAATGGTGATGATCTGATTAAAGGAATTCAGGAAGTTGTTGATCCATCGGTAATTCTTTCTGGCGGATTAGCAGGTGATGGAGACAGGTTTCAAAAAACCTTAGTAGGCATCGATCAGAATATTGCTGAAGGCAACATAGTATTACTAGGTCTTTACGGTAAGCATATTCAAATTAACACGGGAATTAAAGGAGGTTGGGATATGTTTGGACCAGAGAGAGAAGTAACCCATGCAGAAGGGAATATTTTATATGAAATTGACCATACTAATGCATTGGATTTGTATAAAAAGTATCTTGGAAAATATGTGGATGAATTACCTAGCTCAGCATTACTCTTTCCTATTTCACTAAAAGTGAGTAATACCGACTTCTCTATTGTGAGAACGATCCTTTCTGTTGATGAGCAAAAAAAATCTATGACTTTTGCGGGGAATCTTCCTAAGGGGAGTAAAATCAGGTTTATGAAATCTAATTTTGACAGATTGATTACCGCTGCTGAAGAGGCTGGAGCAGAAGCTACTTCTACTATGGAAAATGATTTTCCTGAACTCGCTTTGATTGTAAGCTGTGTGGGTAGAAAAATTGTATTATCCAATCGCGTCGATGAAGAAATAGAAGCCGTTTCGAATAGCTTTCCCAATGCTAGTTCCATTATTGGTTTTTATTCATATGGTGAAATTGGGCCAATGAAAAAAAATCCACATAGTTATCTTCATAATCAAACCTTAACGGTTACTACTTTTTCTGAACGATAAGAAATGATGTATCATACTCACTTAAAAAGACAAATTGCCAAATACTTGGACAGCTCGCTAAGTGAGAACGAGCATATTAAGCAATTTATTAAAGCGGTTAATGATTCATACGAAAGTTACGAAAGAGACAGGGAGCTAAACGAACACGCTTCTATAATTAATGAAGAGGAATATGCTATAGTAAATGAAAGGCTTCGGTTGCTTACTGAAAAACTAGAAAATAGAATTATAGAGAGAACCAAACAGCTGTCTGATATCGCTCAATTTCCCTTAGAAAATCCCAATCCGATATTTCGTGTTTCACTAGAAGGTAAAATTTTATTTCGCAATCCATCGGCCAATCTAATCAAGAAGATTTATTTCAACAGCAATTATTATACACCCACTCAATTCTTTTTATATTATATCTCTCTAAGTAAACTTAATGAAGGAACCTTTGATATAACAACCGAAAAAAAAGACTACCTATTCTATTATAAAAAAATAGTTGGAAAGGAGTATATTAATTTTTATGGTGCAGATATAACAGAAAAAAATCAAATTGAGCAAAAAGAGAAAGAAAATTTTGAAAGACTAAATAATTTTCTTGAGTCAACCCAAGATGCGTATTTTATAATTTATAAAAATCATAGAGAAAAAAACTTTATTACTGCTAAATGGTTTGACTTTTATGGATTTGACCCCTCAAAACATAAAGACGTATTCAAAGAAAGAGAAAAATGCGTTACTGCATCTAGTCTTAAGCATTACAAAGCCGTTTTTACTAAGTTGAAAATTAATGACAGTATAGACTTTTTGTATTGCATTAAAAATAAAAAAACCGGCGATCGCTTGTGGCTTTCAGAAAAAGTAAGTAAAAAATACGATGCATTACTTGACGACATAGTGCTTAGTGGCCGGATTACAGATGTAACCGCTAGCCAGCTATATGCTTTAAAAATAAAAGAGAGTGAAGAAAGGTTTAGAAGCCTTATGGACAATATACCTGTGATGGTATGGGTGTCCAATGAAAAAAATATTATTACTTATAGCAACAATGCCCTTAAATTATTTTTAGGTTTTAAATTGGAGGCTGTGAATCAACATAGAGAATATGCTTCTTTTGTTCACCCTGATGACAAGCGAATTGTTGTAGACGATTGGAAAAAAAGTATTGCAAAAAAAGAATCAGTATTATCTGAATATCGTCTTAAAGATTCAAAAGGCAGTTATCACAATATTCTTGAAAAAGCGGTACCAAGATTTTTTCAAGATGGATCTTTTGCAGGCTATATTGGCGCTTATTTTGACTTAACCCAAGAAAAGCAATTTCAACAAAATTTGCTTCAAGAAAAAGGCAAGCTAGAATTGATGTCTCAATATTCGCCTGATATCAACATATTGGTTGATATGAATGGTGTAATTGAATACGTGTCTCCCACTATCACCCGAATTTTAGGATACAGAACCGAAGAAGTATTACATAAAAAGATTAATCGATTTATCTGTACAAATTGTAATAAAATGCTCAAGTCTAACGCTTGGCTTTCATTAAAAAATAAGCGCAGTAAGAAGTATGAATTTCAGATGGTTCATAAAAACGGTAATTTAATTTGGATTGATGCTGGGTTAAATGTAATCAAGGATCCTGCAATCGCGGGCAATAAAATCATGCTCCATCTTAGAGATGCCAACAGTTTAAAACAGACACAAGAAATTCTTAAACAAAGTGAACAGAAATATAGAACATTGTTTGAAAATATGCAACTGGGCGTCATGGAGGTTGATTTAAAAGACAATATTGTTTGGGTGAATAAGTCTTTTGAAAGCATGACAGGGTATAAGATTCCTGAAATTAAAAATAAAAATGCGTTTAAGTTATTCTTGTCGTCTAACATGGAAGTTAAGAAAATGACCAAGATTACAAATCTCAGAAAGAAGAAGAAAGAATCTATCTATGAGGTTCAAATGATGAAAAAGAATGGCAAAATGCTTGATGTGGTCATCAGCGGATCTCCTGTAATTGATATAGATGGTTCGGTTCGAGGATCAGTGGGTATTCACTGGGATGTAACCGAAATTAGAAAAATGGAAAAAGCTCTTGATGAAGAAAAGGAAATTATACAAAGAGAAGTATTAAAAGCTACCCTTAATTCAGAAGAGAAGCAACGTCAGTTACTCGGTCATGAATTGCATGATGGAGTAGGACAAATGCTCACTTACATAAGTCTTTACTTGCAGGTTGCAGCTAGCAATCAAGAATATGATCCTAAGTCTTTCATAAAAGCTCAAGTAAAAGTAAAAGAGGCGCTAAATGAAGTAAGAAGAATTTCTCGAAGCCTTGCTCCGCCTGCTTTAATAGATTTGGGCCTCAGAGAAGCCATCGTTGAATTACTAAATCAATACGCAGAAATAAAATCAACAGTTTTTAAACTATCTTGTAATAGCAATATTTTCAAGCATATAGAATTTGATGCTCAAAGAACTATTTATAGAATTGTGCAGGAGTTGGTCAACAATGCCATTAAATATGCTTCTGCTAATCTCGTCAACTTTACTTTTATTCGCAATCAATCTAAATTGGTATTAAAATACAGCGATGATGGGAAAGGATTTAATCCACAGAAAATTAAAAAGGGAGTGGGACTTAAAAGTATCAATAATAGAGTTTACTTTTATGGTGGAACGAACACTGTTAATTCAATTATAAATAAGGGCACCACATTCATCATAGAGATTCCTTTAAAAAATATCATTACACATGGATAAGAAAATTTCAATTATGATTTTTGATGATCACAGTCTTGTTGCTGAGATGTGGTCGGAATTAATCAATTCAGACGGAAGGTTTGTAGTGTTGGCGATTTGCAATGACACAACGGATGCTTCAATCGATCTTGTTAAAGTAAAAAGACCAGATATAGTTATCATGGATATTAATATTCCACCTATAACAGGTATCGATGCAACTAAATTGGTTAAAAAAGTTTCTCCTGGAACCAAGGTGATTGGTGTTTCTATGCATAACCAACCGTCATTTGCAAAAAGAATGCTTAAGAATGGGGCATCTGGTTATGTTACCAAGAGTTCCAACAAAGCAGAAATGTTTGAAGCCATTCTCTCCGCCATGAATGGCAAAGTATATGTTTGCAAGGAGATTCAAGAAAATTTATCTAAACAAATTTTAGTAGATGATGAAGGATCAGACCTTAGTAAATTATCAGAAAGAGAAATCGATGTTTTGAAATTAATAAAAGAAGGACTTTCCTCTAAAGAAATTGCCGCTAAGTTATTTTTATCTTATCGCACGATTGAAGTGCATCGTTCAAATATTCTAAAAAAACTAAATTTAAAAAACACTGCTTCTTTATTAAAGTTAATTCACAACTCTTCTCTTGATATTTAATTTTTTTTACTGTGATTGGAATCATAAATTTGATTCCAATTGATGGCGTTTAATTATTTACTACGTATATACACTTAGCGTCTCTTAGTTTAAACACCTCACTTTGTATCTTATTTACTACAATTTAATTACTTGAAGAAGGCATCGTATATCTTTATGTGGTAATAGAATACTGAATTCCAATATCCTTTTTTCTTTGATTTATATCCTATAACAACCTAGCCGTATTATTACAATTTGTCCTATGAAAACCGCCCCTTTTATGAATAAGATGATTTCATAAAAGACTGCAATGAAGTATATATACTCTTTAATTAAATAGCCCTAACATTTGTTAGGGCTATTTAATTTTAAGTTAGATGGTAAACAAATAATTATTTTGATTTAAATTTCTCAATGGCATTTCTTGAAAAATCACTTAGTATCAATCGTCCACTGATTGCAGCTCTTTCTAAAAGAAGGGTATCCCAGTTTTCTGTTCCTTTCCAAAACACTTTTTTTAATTCAGCCATCGCCTCAGGGCTTGAGGCTGACAAAGTGGTTGCTAGCTTTTGTCCAGCTTCTTTCATAAGTTCCTCAGTAGCATGAACCTCGGCAAACAATCCGTTGCTTTTTGCCCATGTAGCATTTCTCCAAGAACTTGCATCAATAGATAAAGCTGAAAATGCACTTGTTCCTATTTTTCTTTCAACTGCTGGCCCTACCACAAATGGGCCAATCCCTACCGCAAGTTCACTCAACTTAATATCAGCAGTATCTACAGCTATTGCATAATCCGCTGCGGCCGCAATTCCAACACCTCCCCCCACACACTTTCCTTGAATTTGGGCAATCACGAATTTTGGGCATACTCTTATTGCATTAATCACTTTCGCAAAGCCGCTAAAAAATTTTAATCCTTGTTCGGCTGTTGTGATTTGAAGCAATTCATCAAAGGAAGCCCCTGCGCAAAATGTTTTAGATCCGTTGCTTTTTAATATAATTACCGTAGATGCAATATTTAAACCTTCCAACTTAATTGCTTCTGCTAATTTTTCTAATAATTTTCCTGGAAGCGAGTTGCTTTGCGGATGGAAAAATTCAATTATAGTAATATTGTCTTTTGTTGCTGATTGAACAAATCCTTCTTCTACATGAGTAGTCATAAAATTAATTTTTATTTTTAATTTGTACCATTGTTAGAATGGTAGCTATTCCAATGATTTCATCTGTATCGTCAAACATCTCCACCAACCATTTTACTATTCCTTTTGGAATGTCTGTTCCTTTTACCATGGGTACATCTGGATTTACTTCTTTCAATTCTTGTGTTATTTTTTCTTTACAGGTAAAACGAATATAGATAGATGTACCTGCATAAACGGGCTTTGTAAATCGCAATTCATCAATTCCGTAATTTAACAATACAGGATTTTTATCGTAGCTATCTACAAATAATCCCGCTGCTGCGCTCATGATAAAATATCCGTGTGCAACTTGCTCTTCAAACATAGTGCCATTGAAATCTGTATTTATTAAATGCGCATAAAAATGATCGCCACTGATGTCAGCAAACCGGTCGATATCTGCCGAAGTAATCAATCTTTTTTCTGTTACAATTTGATCTCCAATAATTAGTTCTTCAAAATATTTTTTAAATGGGTGGATGCCATTGTTATGGCCTTTTGCATTTGGTTGATATACATTGCTGATAGCAGTAATCATAGTAGGCGATCCTTGAATGGCGGTACGTTGTAAATAATGTTTGATTCCGCGCAACCCACCCATTTCTTCTCCACCGCCTGCTCTGCCAGGCCCACCGTGAACAAGCAATGGAAGCGGAGAGCCATGTCCAGTACTTTCTTTTGCACAATCATTGTTAAGCACCAATATTCTACCATGATAACTGGCTGCACCCAATACAAATTCTTTTGCAATGGATTCGTTGTTTGTAACAATTGAGGAGCAAAGACTTCCTTTTCCTTTTTTGCTGAGCTCAATTGCTTCATCAATATTTTTATACGGCATGATGGTGCTTACTGGCCCAAAGGCTTCAATATTATGAGGCTCATCAGAGGTGAAAGGTGTTTTATTTAATAGTAGCATTGGGCTTAAAAAAGCGCCCTCTGTTTCGTTCGCATCTATCAATGAAACAGTATCCATCGAGCCAAAAAGTATTTCAGAGCTGGTTAGCAATCTTTTTACTTGACTTCTTACTTCTTCTCTTTGTGCTTGGCCAGCAAGCGCACCCATTCGTACTTTTTCATTTAATGGATTTCCAATAACTGTTTTTTCTAGTTCAGGTATCAGCGCCTTCCATACATCTTCTATTTTATTTTCTGGTACAAATATTCTTCTTATAGCGGTACATTTTTGTCCGGCTTTTACGATTATTTCTTTTTTAACTTCTTTTATAAAAATATCCCACTCAGGTTTTCCGGGCGCAACGTCTTCTCCCAAAACAATACAATTGAGAGAATCTGCTTCCATATTAAATGGCACACTTTCCGAAAGAATAGCTGGGTGAGATTTCAGCAATAGTCCCGTAGTGGCAGATCCTGTAAAGGTTACTACATCTTGTGATGTTGTGTAGTCTAGCATGTTCCCCGCACTGCCACAAATAAGTTGTAAAGCTCCTTCGGGCAATATTCCTGATGCAATAATTTCTCTTACAACTGCTTCCGTAAGATAAGAGGTTACGGTGGCTGGCTTTACAACTGCAGGTACGCCTGCAAGTAAGTTTACAGCAATTTTTTCCAGCATTCCCCATACCGGGAAATTATATGCATTGATATGTATAGCAACTCCTTCTTTGGGCACCAAAATATGATGGCCCATAAAAGTATTTTGTTTGCTTAAATTGATTGGGTCGCCATCTAAACAAAAAGCTTCGTCGGGTAGTTTTCTTCTAAGAGAGGCATTCGAAAATAAATTGCCAATTCCTCCTTCAATATCAATCCAGCTATCAATTTTGGTAGCACCTGTTTGAAAACTAATGGCATAAAATTTTTCTTTGTGTTCAAGAAGATGAACAGCCAGTGCTCTTAACATTCTTCCTCTTTGCTGGAAAGTCATTTTGCGTAGGGTAGGGTTGCCCTTTTTTCGAGCATACTGCAGAATAGATTCAAAATCTAATCCTTGTGTGCTGGCATGTGCAATAGACTGGCCATTGACTGCATTGAATAATTCCTGGCCCATTCCATCTCCTTCTATCCATTTTCCTAAGACATAATTTCCTAGTTTACTCATATCAACAACTTTGTTGCAAAGGTATATTTGTAGCGCATTATATTACTATAAATCAACAGAATGATTTAGAATAAATTTAGGGAGAATTTTATAGGGGAAGGTTATAGACGAGCGTCTATTTCATTACATAGTCCATTGAAAATATCTTCAATACTACCTTCGCCTTTTACTATTTTTACTTTATCGAATTGTCTGTAATAATCAGCCACCGCAGCCGTTTTATTGCGATATTCTGTGATGCGTGCTCTTATAATGGTTTCATTTGTATCATCGCTCCTACCGCTTGTTTCGCCTCTTTTCATCAATCTTTTTACAAGCTCCTCTTCGCTTACTTCCAACGCTAACATGAGTGCTATTGGGGCATTTTTTAACTCTAATAATTTATCAAGTGCTTCTGCTTGAGCCGAGGTTCTAGGAAATCCGTCAAAAAGAAAGCCTTTCACCCCTTCGTTCTGATCTATTGCAGAGCTAATCATTCCTATAACTACTTCATCTGGAACCAATTGTCCCTTGTCCATAAACTTTTTTGCTTCTAATCCCAATGCTGTTTGGTGGGTAATTTCAGAACGGAGTAAATCCCCGGTGCTTAAATGCTTGATACCATACTTATTAATAAGCTTCTCGCTTTGCGTGCCTTTTCCGCTGCCTGGTGGGCCAAAGAGTATTAAATTGAACATAATAAGTGGCTAAACTACTTTTGAAAATACTTCAATAAAGGTAAATAAACGATCAATATTTACCCATTTTTGGTTAAAAATGGTCGATTTTCTTCAAAAAAGACCCTTTCTGATAGTAAATATAATCTTCTAATATGAAACTTTAATTTTTTCAGTGGTATTTTATTTAAAGAGTAAAAATTAGCCCTAGATAATTACTTTTTGATAGTTGCTTGCTAAGTTTTGTATTAATCAGTGTAACCTATACTTTTGCTTTTTCAAATGTATAATTACTTGTAAAATGGCTGCCCAAAAATTTAGTCACCTTGCCGAAACGCTCATAAGTTCAGAAATTGTTCGACTTGGAGGAATTATCAAAGAGAAGATAAAAGCAGGTGATCATATTTATAATTATACAATTGGAGATTTTGATACATCACAGTTTCCCATACCCGCTGAATTATTGAGTGAAATTATAAATGCCTATAAAAAAGGGTTCACTAATTATCCTGCAGCAGATGGCGAACAAGATTTGAGAGTTGCCATTGGATCGTTTATCGAAAAAAGGGAAGGACTTACTTATTCCCCTCAGGAGATATTGGTTTCTTGTGGAGGAAGACCATTGATTTATTCAATATTTAGATCAATAGTAGATAAAGGAGATAAAGTTATTTATCCTGTTCCTAGTTGGAATAACAATCACTACACTCATTTTACCGAAGGAGAGCATATATTAATTGAAGCTACGAGGGAAAATAATTTTATGCCTACTGCAGCGCAAATTGCTCCGCATGTGAAAGGTGCTACATTACTTGCATTGTGTTCGCCCCTCAATCCTACTGGAACTGTTTTTGGAAAAGAAGAATTAGAAGCTATTTGTGATTTAGTGATTGCCGAAAACGAAAGTAGAGGAGCAGAGGAGAAAAAATTGTATGTAATGTTTGATCAAATATATTGGACACTTACTTTTGGAAACACTACACATTATAATCCAGTTTCTTTAAGACCCAAGATGAGGGAGTATACTGTTTTTGTTGATGGTATTAGTAAAGCCTTTGCTGCAACAGGTGTTAGGGTCGGTTGGTCAATGGGGCCACAAGAGCTCTTATCAAAAATGAAAGCCATTAATAGTCATGTGGGATCTTGGGCTCCTATGGCCGAACAAAAAGCAGTTGCAAGATTTCTAATCAATGAAACAGCAGTAGAAAAATATCTAATTCATTTCAAAAAAGAAGTAGAAGTAAGACTCACGAATTTATACAATGGATTTACGCAGTTAAAAAAGGAGGGCTATCATGTAGATGCGATTATACCTCAAGCGGCTATTTATTTAACTGTTCAAATAAATTTAGTCGGCAAAAAAACAAAAGAAGGAAAATTGCTTGACCAACAAGAATCTGTAACAGAATATATTTTAAATGAGGCAAAATTAGCCTTGGTGCCATTCGGTTTTTTTGGTGCGGGAAAAGAAAGCAATTGGTACAGGCTTAGTGTAGGATGCTGTAAAAAAGAGGAAATTGATGATGTAATCAATAAATTAAGAAGTGCATTAGAAAAACTAGTATAATGTTAGTTTTTATTATATAAAAATATAAATGGCTTTTCTTTCTTAACCTTTAATGCTTTTTTGATTACACTCCTGTTGTTAGTAACTGTATATTTATTGACGTCAATTAATTCATGTGAATTCACAAAATTATCTAAATTTTCTGCATTAAAGAGTAAGCGATGAAGACTACCCACTTCTTTTTCAATTACTTCCTGGGGAGGAGTAGCATTTTTTCTAAATAGTATTAATAAATCGCGTGTATTATTGTTCATGGATGATTTGCTTATTTATATCCTACAAATCCATGTTGATTTGGACAGCCACAAAATGATTTTTTAGAAGAAGAGCAGCTAGTCGTAAAAATAACAAGAATCAATAGACTAGCAGCTATCAGAATAATGGTTTTTCTCATTTCTTAATATTTTAATTTACAAATTAAACTAATTTCACGAACAAATATTGCCTTGTTGTATCAATGATAGAAAATATTAACATATCAATACGTAATAAACGAATATTAATTGCTCCGTTGGATTGGGGATTGGGTCATACAACTCGTTGTATTCCATTAATAACAGCCTTACTTAAACAAGAAAATGAAGTGTATGTTGCAGCGGCATCTATTAGCGCAACAATTATCAGGGATGAATTTCCTGATATCAACATTCTTCCATTACGGGGATATGGTATTACATATTCCAAAAGAGCTTCTTCATTTTTTTGGAAAATGCTGTTTCAATTACCCAAAATGATCTGCGCTATTATTCATGAAAAAAGATGGTTAAATAATGCCATAGATACGCATGGTTTTGATGTGGTGATCAGTGACAATCGATTAGGCTTGAGAAGCAATAAAACTCAATCTATTTTCATTACTCATCAATTGCAAATAAAAACTAAGTATAGGCTAACAGATTTTCTTCTTCAAAAAATTAATTATTATTTTATAAATCAATTTGATGAATGTTGGGTGCCCGATTTTTCTGGGAGTAATAATCTTGCAGGTGAATTGTCTCATCCAATAAAGTTGCCTAAGGTTCCAGTAAAATATATAGGACTGTTGTCGAGATTAGAGCCAAGCATTCAAATCCGAAACAATTCTTTGGTATTCATTCTTTCTGGTCCTGAGCCGCAGCGAACTATTTTTGAAAATATTATTGTCAAGCAATTAAAACAGTATAATAAACCTGTGATATTGATTCGTGGAGTAGGTAAAGAAGAAAATGCTTTACAAAACTTAGGCTCAAATATTGTTCAATATAATTATGCTTCCTCTAATTTATTAAATGGAATTATTCAGCAATCTGATGTAGTGATTGCAAGATCTGGCTATTCAACGATTATGGATTTGGTTACATTAAACCAACAGGCCATCCTGGTTCCAACGCCAGGTCAAACGGAACAAGAATATCTTGCCGGTTATTTATTTAAAAAGAAATTGTTTTATACCGTAACGCAAGATCAATTCGATTTACAAAAAGATTTACTTGCCAGTCTTGCTTTTAGAGAAGTTCAATCCGTTAAAAATAATCCTCTTTAAATTGGAAAAGAATTGTGCAAATCCAATAGCACAAACCAACATAGCGCTGATGAATCTATGATGAGCGTAATATTTTTTTACAAATATCTTCATTGAACTATAAAACTGTCTTGTATAATTAGCAGAATTTTTTTGAGTGCTTTCTCCTTTAAAATGAGTGATGGTGGTTAATGGAAAGTAATAATTTTTATATCCGGCTTGAATAATGCGATTGCTTAGATCAATGTCTTCCCCATACATAAAATAATCTTCGTCAAATCCTTTTACTTTTGATAAGGCCTCTTTTGACATCATCATAAAAGCTCCTGATAAAACATCAACTGAATGTGTTTCATGTTCCGAAATACTTCCTGCATAATATTTTGAAAACATTGTTGAACGAGGGAAAATATTGTGAATGCCTATTAATTTATACAACGATGCCAGTGGTGTGGGGAATCCTCTTTTACTTTCTTTTAAAAAATTGCCTTCTCCATTCAACATTCGTACGCCCAAGGCTCCACAGTCTCTATGTGTGGTAAAAAAAGAAATGCATTTTTCAAAACAGTCTTCCGGAACCAGCGTATCAGGATTTAAGAACAATATATATTCTCCTGAAACTTCTTTTAGTACACTGTTATTGGCTTTCGCGAAACCGATATTTATTTTATCCCATTTAAATTTAACATTACTGAACCGATGTTGAAAATATACTTCACTACCATCCGTAGATGCATTGTCAATGACAAAAATTTCTGACTCAATATTTTTACAGGCTGCCTCTACTGAAGCCAGGCAGTTCTCTAAAAACAGCTTAACATTATAATGAACGATGACAATAGATAATTTCAAAACAAACTAAATAAATGTAAAATTGATATTCTCTAATGTAAATGTATTAAATCGAAACTAATTTGTATTGCTTTTTCAATTAGCATGCATTCAGTTGTCTTAAAAGGTATTTAATCTTTAAACCTTTATTATCTTTGCGACATGTACAAATCAACGCTTTTAAATGCTGTGCAAGCAGGCGCCGTTCAATTAAGACATTATTTTAATGGAAGTTTTACAATTAGCAACAAAGAAGGAATAAACAATTTGGTTACGGAAGCCGATCATGCTGCTGAAAAAGCGATTATTGAAGTTATTCAACTTGCGTTCCCTGATCATTTTATTCTAAGTGAAGAAACCGGTGAAATCAAGTCTACTAGTGAATACAAATGGATTATTGATCCAATTGATGGAACTGTAAATTTTGCTAATGGTATACCTATTTGTTGTGTAAGTATTGGATTGGAGAAAAACGGAGAGATGATTTTAGGCGCTGTATACAATCCCTTTATGAATGAATTGTATTTTGCACAAAAGGGAATGGGTGCTTTTTTGAATGATAAAAGAATTCATGTAAGTGAAAAGGATACTGTTATTAAAAGTTGTTTGGTTACTGGCTTTCCCTATACTTATTTAGATAGTCCAAATGGACCTATTCAAGTTTTTGAAAAGCTCATTCGTCAGGGTATTCCTGTAAGAAGACTCGGTAGTGCCGCCATTGATTTGTGTTGGGTGGCCGCTGGTCGTTTTGATGGATTTTATGAACATAAGTTACAGGCCTGGGATAGTGCAGCAGGGTTTTTGATGGTAGAGGAAGCCGGAGGAAAGATTACCGATTTTGAAGGAAATTATTATTCGCCTTATCAACCGCATATTATTGCGACCAATGGTAAAATTCATGATGAGCTGGCGGCTTATGTAAGAGGTGAAAAATAATAACAGCATATTAAATTATAATTATGGATCAACGTACAGAAATTTCGTCACTGGGAGAGTTTGGCTTAATAGAACATCTCACTAAAAATGTTGAAATTAAAAATTCTTCTACTTTATTAAGTGTTGGAGACGATGGAGCAGTGATTGATCATTTCGGAAGACAAACAGTCGTGTCTAGCGATTTATTAATTGAAGGAATTCATTTTGATTTGTCTTATACGCCTTTAAAACACTTAGGCTATAAATCTGTTGTGGTAAATCTTAGCGACATCTATGCAATGAATGCTACTCCCACGCAAATATTATTAAACATTGGCTTTAGCAACAGATATAGTTTGGAAGCATTAGATGAATTTTATGCAGGAGTATATGCAGCCTGCGATACCTATCATGTAGATTTGATTGGCGGAGATACCAGTTCTTCTCAAAAAGGGTTGATCATTAGTGTTACTGCTATTGGCGAGGTTGCTCCCGATAGTTATGTACAAAGAAATGGCGCTCAAGTAAATGATTTGATTTGTGTAAGTGGTGAATTAGGAAGCGCATTTTTGGGATTAACATTATTAGAAAGAGAGAAAAAAATATTTGAGGAAACAGGCGCTCAGCCGAATTTAGAAGGACAAACAAATATTGTAGGAAGATTATTGAAGCCTGAAGCAAGAAAAGATATTATTGAATTTTTTAGTGAATCTGAAATCATCCCCACCAGCATGATTGATGTGAGTGATGGCTTGAGTAGTGATATCATGCATATTTGTAAACAAAGTAATGTAGGCTGTGTGTTACATGAAGATAAATTTCCTTTTAATCCCGAAGCAAAAGAATTTGCATACAAACTTCAATTAGATCCTACTGCTTGTGCATTAAGTGGAGGTGAAGATTATGAATTGCTATTCACAGTAGCTCAAGCTGATTTCGAAAAAGTAAAAGCCAATCCTGCGGTTTCTATTATTGGGTATATCACTCCTGAAAATGAAGGAAAAAATTTAATCACAAGAGGGGGAAATAAGCACGCGTTGGTTGCACAGGGATGGAATCATATAAAATAATTTTATTCGCTGCAATAATTCAATCTTTCAAGCAAACAATCGATTGCTATTGTAGCCGATTCGCTCGTATTCAAATCGTCTTTCGTATTTTTTAGACAATTCAACAATCGCATCTTTGGCTTTTCCGGATTGTTAAATATGGACGATAAATTGTTGCTATATCCTAGAAAAAATAATTTCCCTACAAAATCTGTTTGATATATAATATGGTACACCTGACCCGCATTGTCGGTAATGGCTTGTATAAAAGTGTACGGATTGGTAATATCAAATTCATTTAAGTGCAATGCTTTCGTATCGTCTGACGAAAGACCAACGGATGTATAATTTTCTATCAATATCTGCGAGGCCGTTATGTTGTATTGTTGTGCTTTATAATAATATTGAGCAGTGGCTGATTTGTTAAAGCTTATTGTTAGTATTACTGTTGCGTAAAATAGATATTTCATAATTGATTAATTATATATTAGGAATGCGATCTATACAAATAAGGTATATGTCTATCAATGAGGAATTCAATGTCTGTAGCTGCAGCATTTGTTTATAGAATCGGTTGTAATAAGATCCTAATCGGTAGCTATATAATAAAAACACTTTTAATTTTTTATTATTGTGTTCAATGACAAATGATTGATTGTTGTGTAAGTAATACAGCTTATACGATGATAATTTTTTTGTTTGACAAAGCACGCTATCCGGATATTGTTGTTTCAATAGGTTTTCTTTTATCTCATGCACCATTCTACCCGAACAAGATTTATTTTCTTCTAATGAGAAACTTTTCTTAATGCAGATGGAATCGTTCAAATAAGAACCTTGATACACCAAGGAGTTATCATTTTTTATTTTGTCACTGTAAAAATCTTCTAAAGAACTTGAGTCCAAATACAAAATATGTTGGGCTGATATTATTCTCTTCTTCTCTATATATGACAGATAATCTTTTTTGTTCTTAAATGACATTTCTTTCCCAATATGATATTTGTATTGGGCCATAAAATGGCAAGCGCTTAAAACCGTTGTTACCACTAATAATCCAATAATTGTTTTAATGCTCATTTGAATAATTTTAAAAAGGCAATACCTATTGTAGATATTGCCTTTGATATTTTAATATAAATTAAGCGTGATGATGTATTCTTCACCTTGAGTAATAACAGGATAAATTCCACCTTTTACCCATTTCACTATTCCTTGAGCGGAGGTAAATGATACTGTTTTGTCTTCTAGTTGAAAAGTCGTCATATCTGTTTTTTCAAATCCTGCTGCATTTTTTAAACTTGCTGGAATGTGTAATTCTGCTGTTTTTGATGACAATCTTGCCCAGGCATTTACTTTATTTCCATTGAGCATGGTCTTGCCATAACAACTCGTACACGTTATTCCCGCATTCAGTTTGATACAAAGTCCAAACCCAGTTGTGCAAGTAGTTCTCGGTTTGTGAAAGTTGAATGTTTCAATTGCAATCGTTACAATCGGACAAGATCCTGCTGGACAAGGAAATTCGGTTTCTATTGATGCTGGACTTGTTTTGCTTGTTTGTGCAAAGCTTGCTTGAGTGCAAAAAAGACAAATAATACATAAATACTTTTTCATGGTAGTATAGTTTAAATAGAGCGCCTACTCTTTATCCGGTTTTCGGCAGATCCCGTTTCAATGGCCATTGATAATGTAAAACTCTACTTAGTTTTTTGTTGTGACTAATTTTTACGCTAAACTTACTTTAGTTAAATACCAACTTTATTTAGTGCATAGGAAATGTTTAAATACTCCTTTTTTAATGTTGATTTTCTTTGTAATGTGTTGTTACTTTCTCTTTTATTTTTCGTACACCTCTAATAAGTTTACATTTTAAAAACCATCAACATGAAAAGAAAAAAAGAATCATCAGAAAACAATCGATTGAGAATTGGTGCAAATATTCGCAAATGGAGAACCATGAAAGAAGTAAAGCAAAAGGAATTGGCAGCGGCACTTCATTTGTCAGAAGCGGCTATTAGTAATATTGAAAATGATATCACAGATGTAACCTTGAGTCAGCTAGAAAGTATTTCATTGGCGCTCGATATTTCTGTAGAGCATTTATTTACCAATCCTCAAGAATCATTACCCTATGGCTCTTCTGTAGCCATTGCTGCCACTGAGAAAGAGCAGATGGTGATGGACAAGGAAATGATGTATGCTATTATTGGTAGTATGGAAAAAAAGGATGAGCAACTACAGCATGTCATGCAAAATATGCTTCAAACCATGAAAACTTTAATGCGAATTGAAGATGCATTTGAAACTTTGCCTAAAGCATAGTGTTTCAATAATCAGTTGTATTAAAAGGGGTTGATGTTAAAGTGATCTCCATCTTTTAAAAAGGGAAATGTTGCTCTGGCTTCTTGCAATTTTTCTTTTTCCAATGTAATGGTAAAAATATCTTCTTCCTCTGCCATATGATATAAGACTTCTCCCAGAGGGTCAATGATGATGCTATTGCCACTGTATTCGATGTTGTTGCCATCTTTGCCCACACGATTCACTCCAATCACATAGCACTGGTTTTCTATTGCTCTTGCACAAAGCAGTGTTTTCCATGCATGGCTTCTTCTCGCTGGCCAATTGGCTACATAAATCAACACATCATATTCTGGCTCATTTATTTCTTTCGCTTCGCTATTCGTTTGCCTTGCCCATACAGGAAATCGTAGATCATAACAAATCTGCAAATTGATTTTCCATCCTTTTACTGATGCAATCAATCGTTTCTTTCCCGCGGTATAAAATTTATCTTCTTCAGCGTATCCAAACAAATGCCTTTTATCGTATTGTCCAAATTCTCCATTTGGTAACATCCATATTAATCTATTGAAGCATTGAGTATTTTCTTTAATAATGGCGCTTCCGGTTAGTACAATTCCATTTTCTCTGCTCATCCGTTTCATCCAATCAATGGTGTCTCCGTCCATAGGTTCCGCTAGATTGTCTGTTTCCATCGTAAATCCTGTACTAAACATTTCGGGTAATACAACAATGTGCGTTTTTTCAGATAGCGATGATATTTTATCCTCCAGCATGGATAGGTTAGCAACCTTATCTTGCCAGAAAAGATTCGTTTGAATGGTAGTGATAGTGAGTGATGACATAGCTGACAGAATCGTTTACACGAATGTATTAATTTTATAGTAGCTTCAATATTTCTTTATTCAAAATAGGATACAATAAATAATATTTACTTTTGCAACTATAAACTTAAAAAATGAACCACAACGACTCGTTAAGCAATAAGAAGCCCGCTACAAGATTTATACATGCTGGAGCAGAGCCTGATCCAACGACAGGTGCGATCATGACGCCTATTTATCAGACCTCTACCTACGTGCAAGCGGCGCCTGCACAGCACAAGGGATATGAGTATGCTCGTTCACAAAATCCTACTCGTACGGCCTTAGAATCTGCCTTGGCAGTAATAGAAAACGGAAAATTCGGATTGGCTTTTAGTAGTGGGGTAGCGGCTACAGATGCGGTCATTAAATTATTATCTCCTGGCGACGAAGTGATTGCAGCGAGTGATATGTATGGCGGAACGTATCGATTGTTTACCAAAGTATTCGAAAAGTTTGGCATCAAATTTAAATATGTTGACACTACGAATCCGGCTAATATAACAGCAGCGTTAACAGATAAATCTAAATTAATCTGGATTGAAACACCTACCAATCCATTGATGAATATTACGGACATTGCTGCGGTAGCTGCCATTTCAAAAAAGGCAGGAACTATATTGTGTGTCGACAATACTTTTGCATCTCCGTATTTACAGAATCCTTTGGATTTAGGAGCTGATATTGTAATGCATTCTTCCACTAAATATTTAGGAGGCCATAGCGATGTTATTCAAGGTGCCTTAATCATGAATGATGCCTCATTAAGAGAACAATTATATTTTATTCAGAAAAGTTGTGGCGCCGTTCCGGGTCCATTTGATTGTTTTTTGGTGTTGCGTGGAATCAAAACATTGCATGTGCGTATGAAACAGCATTGTGAAAATGGCATTGTTATT
Source organism: Chitinophagaceae bacterium (assembly GCA_947447485.1). Taxonomy (GTDB): domain Bacteria; phylum Bacteroidota; class Bacteroidia; order Chitinophagales; family Chitinophagaceae; genus Ferruginibacter. The sequence continues at coordinate 1,446 of CANFJP010000018.1, read as the reverse complement.
GCAAACTACTTACGCAATCATCCTAAAGTGGATAAAGTGTATTGGTGTGGTTTTACCGATCATCATAACCATGACATTGCTAAAAAGCAAATGAAAGGATTTGGCGGGATGCTTAGTTTTACTTTAAAAGATGCAAGTGTAGAAGCTGCTACAAAAGTATTGTCTAGTACCATTTTGTTTTCATTGGCGGAAAGTTTAGGAGGGGTTGAATCATTGATCAATCATCCTGCAACTATGACTCACGCAAGTATTCCAAGAGAAGAAAGAATTAAAAACGGCTTGACAGATGGATTGATTAGATTAAGTGTAGGCATTGAAGACGCCGATGATTTAGTAGAGGATTTAAAACAAGCCATTGGATAGTTTAAGAAGTTTAAAACGTTTCAGCGGTTTAAAATGTTAGAGAAGAGTAATACGCGTCATTTGCAAAACGAGCTAAAAATATTTTTAGATAAAAAGGTTGATGAATATAATCAGCCTTTTTTTATTGAAGCTGATCCTGTATGTATACCGCATTCATTCAGTAAACAGCAAGACATAGAAATTGCAGGATTTTTTGCGGCGATTTTTTCCTGGGGGAATCGAGCTACCATTATTAATAAGTCGAGAGAGTTGATGCAATTAATGGGCAATGAACCTCATGCATTTTGTTTGCATCACACCGACAATGACCTTAAAAAATTATTATCCTTTAAGCACAGAACTTTCAATCCAACGGATTTATTGTATTTCATTGAATTTTTTCATTATCACTATCAACACCATGATTCTTTGGAAGCCGCCTTTACAAAAGAGCTGGGTAAAAACGACGAAACCATAGAGAATGGATTAAATGGATTTTATACATACTTTTTTTCTTTGCCTGATGTTCCTGCAAGAACAATGAAACACATCGCTTCTCCCATTAAAAACTCGTCTTGTAAAAGAATCAATATGTATCTGCGATGGATGGTAAGAAAAGATGCATGCGGAGTAGATTTTGGAATATGGAAAAAAATAAAACCTTCACAACTTGTTATTCCGCTTGATTTGCACGTAACTCGCGTGGCTAAAAAGTTTCACCTGCTTAGTAGAAAACAATCTGATTGGCAATCCGCAATAGAACTAACGGCTCACCTAAAACAGTTTGATGCCAAAGATCCTGTTAAATATGATTTTGCGTTGTTTGCTTTGGGGATTTTGGAGAAATTCTAACTAACTTGAATAGGCAATAATGGAACCACTGATACAAAATATTTTCACAGAAAAAGATATCGCCTCTTTAAAGGAAGCTACGCTCTATAATCAGCTCGTAGAGCAAATCAATACGCTTATTAAAGATGATTTTGAAAAATTGGTACAATTGCTTTATCGAATAGATGTAAGCGAACAAAAATTAAAAATGTTGTTGCAAAGCAATCCTAATGAAGATGCAGCCAAACTGATTGCTTCATTAATAATAGAAAG
>CANFJP010000017.1 GCA_947447485.1 Chitinophagaceae bacterium | reverse complement strand
CAACCTTAAACCTTTTAAACTTTAAACCTTTTAAACGCAAAAACTCCGCAATGCGGAGTTTTTGATTGTCGGGATGACAAGATTCGAACTTGCGACCCCACGCCCCCCAGACGTGTGCGCTACCGGGCTGCGCTACATCCCGTTTAAAAAGGGACGTAAAGGTAAAGGCAAATAGCTTATTTTCAAAATGACTATAAACGTATAGTTTGATTGGTTTCAAATGTTGAATATGTTTAAAAAGTTTGCTATCTAACTTATTGAACCCCTGAAACCATTCAAACTTCTGAAACATTATCTAATATCTAGCCTCCAGCATCATTTTTTTTCAAACCACATTTCCCTACATTTGAATCAATCCGTCTCACCATGCCAAACATTTTAATTATCGACGACGATAAAGCTGTAAGAAAAACATTGACAGAAATTTTACAATTTGAAGGATATCAAATTGAAGAAGCTTTTGATGGGAAAGAAGGCATTAAAAAATTTACTGAAAAACAATTCGATGTGGTGTTGTGTGACAATGAAATGCCCAAATTAAATGGACTTGATTTTTTAGGAAAGGCAAGATTGATAAATATAGATGTGCCCATTGTTATTATGAATGGCGAAGGGAATATCAATCATGCAGTAGAAGCCGTTCAAAAAGGAGCGTTTGATTATATTACTAAACCTCCAGATTTAAATCGATTATTGATTACTATCAGAAATGCAGTTGAAAAGCAGCATCTAATTAAAGAAGCAAAAATTCTTAAAAGTAAATTGCCTGAAGTACAGAAAATTATAGGCGCAAGTAAGTTGATCAATCAAATTAAAGATACCATTGAAAAAGTATCTCCCACAGAAGCAAGAGTGCTTATTACAGGGGAAAGTGGTTCAGGAAAAGAACTTGTGGCCAGATGGATTCATGAAAAAAGCAATCGCAGAGAAGGACCTTTTATAGAAGTTAATTGCGCAGCCATCCCAGGAGAATTAATAGAAAGTGAATTGTTTGGTCATGAAAAAGGATCTTTTACTTCTGCCATCAAACAACGGATAGGAAAATTTGAACAAGCCAATGGAGGCACGTTGTTTTTAGATGAAATTGGTGATATGAGTTTGGATGCACAAGCAAAAATGTTGCGTGCATTACAAGAAAATAAAATTACAAGGGTAGGAGGTGAAAAAGATATTATGGTAAATGTGCGCGTGATAGCCGCAACCAATAAAGATTTAATAAAAGAAATTGAACACAAAAGATTTCGCATCGATTTATATCACAGAGTAGGTGTTATCATGATTCATGTTCCTTCTTTAAATGAAAGAATAGAAGACATACCTATTTTAGTGGATTATTTTTTACAACAGCTCGCACATGAGTATGGTCAACCTAAAAAAACAATTGAACAAGAAGCCATTGTGGCACTGCAGCATCACAGTTGGACTGGTAATATCAGAGAGCTTAGAAATGTAGTAGAAAGATTGATTATCTTATCTGAAAAAAAAATAGTGCTGGATGATGTGATGAATTTTGTGATTCCAGGTAAAAAGCATTGAGAAATTGTTAAATATCAACTATTTCAGTTAAAAATGTTGTTTGCAAATCATCAATTATAAATATGTAAGCTTACTTTTGATATACTAAAACATAGTGTATGAGTATTGGATATGTCATTTTTATTGTATGTACCTTATTGTGGCACATAGGATTGTATGGGATGTTTAAAAAAGCAGGCATTGCCTCATGGAAGGCGTTTATTCCTATCTATAATACTTGGTTGATGACAAGTAAAATGGGACTTAATAAGAGCTGGTTCTTTTTACAGCTCATTCCGATTGCCGGTCAGTTTATCACTATTTGGATTACCATAAAATTTGTAGAGCATTTTGGCCGTTTTGGATTCTGGCATCATGCTGCTACAGTATTGGTTCCGTTTATATATTTTCCTTATCTGGCCTATTCTGATAACGAAAAATTTGCAGGAAAGTTAGTGGTAGATAATTATAAAAAATCAGGAACTCGTGAATGGGTTGATGCCGCTGTTTTTGCTATAGTAGCTGCTACGATTATTCGCACATTTGTTTTTGAAGCGTATACCATTCCTACACCTTCTATGGAGAAAACTTTGCTAGTGAATGATTTTCTATTTGTTAGTAAATTTAGTTATGGCCCCCGTTTACCCAATACTCCCATTGCAATGCCCTTCGTTCATCATACCATGCCTATTTCAGGTACTAAATCTTATGTTGAATGGATTCATTTGCCTTATACAAGATGGATGGCAAGTCCTGTAAAGCGCAACGATGTAGTTGTTTTTAATTTTCCAGTGAATGATACGCTTATTAATGATGAAGCTAATTTTGGAAGCAGAACTACTTATTATGAAGCGGTAAGACAATTGGGAAGAGACCGTGTTTGGCAGGATTATGGCGATATTATTATTACAAGACCGGTAGATAAAAGAGAGAACTTTATTAAAAGATGTGTGGCCATTGGTGGTGATGAATTAAAAGTGGTGAACGGAATCGTGTATATCAATGGTAAGCCTCAAGATATATTTCCTCAATCTGAAAGGTATTATAAATTAGAAGTTCCTCCCAATACAACACTCGACGCAGATATGTTGAAAGACATGGGCATTCAAATTCATAAAGGAGATGATATTGGAGATATACGTGAAACGGGAGAAGCGAATGTTTACTTAATAAACATTACCAATGAAGAGAAAGCCTCCCTTCATTTACCAACAGGATATAAAATATCTGATTATATCATGGAAATAGATCAGCAAGGGTCGTTGTTTCCTTATTACAATGCAACTGTAAAATGGTCGGCTGATAATTTTGGCCCTATTGTGATTCCGCAAATGGGGAGTACCATAACATTAACGCCGGATAATCTAATCAGGTATCAGCGTTGTATAGAAGTGTATGAAGGAAATGCTTTTGAAAATAGAAATGGACAAATTTATATCAATGGAAAATTGGCTACGACTTATACTTTTAAAATGAATTATTATTGGATGATGGGCGATAATCGTCACAATTCATTGGATAGTCGCTATTGGGGTTTTGTTCCAGAAGATCATGTGGTAGGAAAAGCATCTATGATATGGTTTAGCTGGGAAGGTGGGCCAAGATGGAAGCGGTTATTTCAAATGATTAAATAAAACATACTTTTTAAATTGTGCAATAGCCTCCTTTTGAGGCTATTGTTGTTTTGTGAACTACACAACTAAGTGTTACTACGTATCGGCTTTACAATTAAATACCTGAAAGCTAATATTAATCATACTGAATATCAATTGAGAGGAGAAATATACTTTCCTTTACTAAAGCAACCGATGAATGATTCGTTTGTTTTTTGTCCTGAAACCCTATGAAAACTTCCTATATCCAATCCAATGAAAAAACCAGTGGCTTCAATGCCCTTTGATATCTACGTAAAATAATTAATATTGAAGCCATCATAAGAAACCCCGGAATTTCCGGGGTTTCTTATTTCGTTGATGTTATTCAAATTCCATCATCTGTTCAAATACTTTTTCATATTCCTTGTTTGCGAGAGATAGTTCGGCTACTGATTTTTTATAAGCAGTTTCTGCTTGTATAAACTTGTCTTTGTCACCATAAATGGAAGGATCCGCCAATGATGCTTCTAGGTCGTCTTTGGATTTATTGAGTATTACTAATTTCTCTTCTAATTGTTTGAATTTGGTTTTAATTTTCTGCAGGTCTTTTTTTTGATCAGTTGAAATGCTTTTCTCTTGAACTTTTACAGGCTTTGTTTCAATTTTTTCGGCTTTCAAAGAAGATGCTTCCGCTTTTTTATTGGCTGCTTCTGTTTTGGTTCTTCTTTCTTTCCATTCTTCCCATTCTGCATAAGTGCCTTTAAATTCACGAATCTTGTGGTCTTCTATTTCCCAAATCTTGTTGGCAATTCTGCTGATAAAATATCGATCGTGACTAACTAGAATTAAACTTCCTTCATATTTATTTAGAGATTCTACTAATAAATCAACTGAATGAATATCCAAGTGATTCGTAGGTTCATCCAGCATTAAGAAATTTGCTTTGCTAGCAATGGTTTTAGCCAATGCTACCCGTGCTTTTTCTCCACCACTTAAAACTTTTATTTTTTTCTCTACTGCCTCTCCGCTAAATAAAAAGGCACCTAATAAACTGCGTAATTCAAGGTCATTTTTTCCACTTCTAGCATCTTTCAGTTCTTCTAACACATCATTGTTCATGTTGAGTGCTTCCAATTGATGCTGAGCATAGAAAGACTCTACTACGTTGTGTCCCCATTCTCTATCACCGTCGAAAGCCTCAGTTCCAGCAATGATTCTAAGCATCGTCGACTTACCTTTACCATTGGCGCCAATCAATGCAATTTTATCTCCGCGATCTATCTCGGCACCTGTATTTTCTACAATTTGTACATCTTTAAATCGCTTGGATACATTTTTAAGTGTGCAAATAATTTTTCCAGGTTGTTTTTCTACAGAAAAATTGATTCGCATATTAGGTCGCTCAATTTCAACATCTTCAATTCGATCCAATTTATCGAGTCGCTTAACAATACTTTGAGCTTGAGCTGCTTTACTGGCTTTCGCTTTAAATCGCTCCACAAATCTTTCTTGTTGACGAATATAATCCTGCTGGTTCTCAAATGCTTTTTTCTGCATTTCTACGCGGAGTTCTTTCTCTTTCTCATAATAGCTATAATTGCCTGCGTAGATGTGAAGTTCTTGTTGATAGAGCTCTACCGTTTTAGTAACCATTCTATCTAAGAAAAAACGATCATGAGATACAATGACTACGGCGCCCTGGTAATGCACTAAATATTTTTCTAACCACTCAATACTTGGCATATCCAAGTGATTGGTAGGTTCATCCATCAACAATACATCGGGGTGCTGCAGAATCATCTTTGCTAATAACACGCGCATGCGCCAACCTCCACTAAAATTTTTATATGGTTTTTGAAGTTCTGCATTGCTAAACCCTAGACCTTGTAAAATTTCTTCTGTTTTATGATGAATACTATATCCATCTAATACATCCATTTCATGCAAGAGATCAGCATAGTCGTTAGCGAGTTTTTCATCGCCTGTTTTTGACAATTCTTCACCGAGCACTTCAATTTCTTTTTCTAATTGTTTAACTCTTTCAAATGCACCTAATGCTACTTCTAAAATAGAATCTTCTGTATCAAAACCAAGTAAATCCTGGTGAAGAAAACCAATCGTAGTTTCTCTTCCTTTTTCAACGTTTCCTTTAGCAGGGGTATATTGACCCGTTAATACTTTTAATAAAGTTGATTTACCTGTACCATTGTATCCAATTAATCCAATTCTTTCGTTGGGTTGAATGTGCCAAGTGGCATCCTCTACAATGGTTCTTGCACCAAATTCAAACGTTACATTCTGTAAGCCTAATAGCATTGTTTCTTTTTTTTACCTTCTTAATTTTTGGCAAAAATAGCTTAATCAGTAAACTAATGGTAATTAAGATTGTTATAAGTATACAATTTTAGGCGAAAAACGACCTAATTAATAATGATGCGGCTTTAAAATGACTTATTTTTGCGAATAAATTAGAAATAATGAAAAAAAGAGGACTTATTTATTTTATTGTCATCATCATTGCTGTTGCATTGTATTGGTTTTTATTAAGACCTACACCCAATAGTCAAGAAAGTCCTAAGCAGGCAGCAATTGTTATTAAAAAGCATTCTCAAGTGTTTAATAATAATATAGACAAATTGATGTCAGATTACATTGCATTAAAAGATGCTTTCGTTGAAGCAGATACTACTTTGGTTAAAGCAAAATGCCTGCTGTTTATACAGTCATTAGAATCCATAGATACCATAGAGTTAAAAAAAGATACTTCATTGATATATGAAACAATCAAAGCAACAATTGCTGATGTGCAAGCGAATGCTTCATCATTATTGGTGCAAACAGATATTACAGAAATGAGAAAGGATTTTAGTGGCTTAACAGATATGATGTATCCAACTTTCTTTCAAGTAATCAATTATGAAGGGCCTACCATGTATCTTCAAAATTGTCCAATGGCATTCGCCGATACAATTCCTGCTAATTGGATAAGTAATAGTAATGAAGTGGTAAACCCTTATCTAGGAAAGAAACATCCAAAATATAAAGCTGCGATGGTCAATTGTGGTGAAGTAAAAGATTCAATTAATTAGTATAAAAGAATGAACAGTCGTTTTTATTTTCATGTCATTGCCTTGTTGTTTTTTATATCTATAACGAACAACATCAATGCTCAAATTGACAAGCCTTCTTCTGAAAAAAATAGGCATACCATTAATGGTTATATACGTGACCAAGCAACTGGGGAGACGCTTATCGGCGCTACTTTTACTATTAAAGGGAAAACAAAAGGAATCACAAGCAATCAATATGGTTTTTATTCTATTACTTTAAATGAAGGCCAATACGAATTTGTAGCCTCTTTTATTGGCTACAAGGCTCAAATAATTGATGTCAATGTAATCGCAGACACTTCTATTAATATCAATTTAATTTCAGGAATCAACTTATCACAAGAAGTAATTATTACCTCAAAGAAAAGAGACAATAATGTGAAGTCGGCCCAGATGGGAAAATTTTCATTGCCCATAGAGCAAATTAAATCGGTGCCTGCTTTTTTAGGCGAAGTTGATTTGTTAAAAGTGGTACAGCTCCTTCCTGGAGTAAGAAATGCAGGCGAAGGAAGTGCGGGTATTTATGTAAGAGGTGGAGGCCCAGATCAAAATTTAATCATGCTGGATGATGCCGTTGTATATAATACCGGTCATCTTTTTGGATTCTTTTCTATTTTTAATTCAGATGCCATTAAAAATGTATCGCTGATAAAAGGAGGAATGCCTGCACAATATGGTGGTCGCTTGTCGAGCGTGTTGGACATTTCCATGAAAGAAGGGAATAATCAAAAATTTCAGGTGGATGGGGGAATAGGATTGATCGCTTCGAGATTGTCATTGCAAGGGCCTATAAAAAAAGACAAGTCTTCGTTTATTATATCCGCAAGAAGAACGTATGTAGATGCGTTATCGAAACCTTTTATTAGCAAGTCGAGCCAATTTTATGGATCAGGTTATTATTTCTATGACCTAAATACTAAAATAAATTATCGTTTCAATGATAAAGACAGGCTTTATTTAAGTGGATATTTTGGAAGAGATGTGTTTGATTTTGTAAATGGAAGACAAAGTTTGGATGTAAATATTCCCTGGGGAAATGCAACAGGAACGATTCGTTGGAATCATGTTTTTAATAATCGATTGTTTGGAAATACTACTGCGGTGTATAATAATTATAATTTTACATTTAAGGCAGCGCAAAATAATTTTGAGGTAAAACTGGCTTCGGGTATTCGGGATGTGAGTGTAAAACAGGATTTTGATTTTTATCCATATTCAAATCACAAGATAAAGTTTGGCGCTTTGTATACGTATCATCGATTTACTCCTTCCGTTGTGAGTGGCAAACAAGATTCAATTGTATTTGAACCCCTCAATGCTCAAATAAAATTGGCTCATGAAGGCGCAGTATATGTACAAGACGATTGGGAAGTTTCTTCAAAGTTTCAAATCAATACAGGTCTTAGATACAGTATGTTTCAACAAATTGGCCCTAATAAAATTTATACAACTGATGCAAATGGGAATAGGATAGATAGTATAGTGTATAAAAAAGGTCAAGCAATTAAAACCTATGGAGGGTTAGAGCCAAGGCTGACTTTAAGGTATTCAGTAAATGACGAAACGTCCATCAAGGCATCTGTTACTAGAAATCTTCAATACATTCATTTGGTGAGCAATTCAGGAACAACATTGCCCACAGATATATGGGTTCCAAGCACCTATAAAGTGAAGCCTCAAATAAGTATGTTATATGCAGCGGGCATATTTAAAAATTTTAAGAATAACATGTTTGAAACTTCTGCTGAAGTGTATTATAAAGACATGCAAAATCAAATAGAATATAAAGATGGGTATACTCCCAATACACTTGATGATACAGAAAATTCTTTTGTTTTTGGGAAAGGGTGGAGTTATGGAACAGAATTATTTATTAATAAGGTTAAGGGTAGATTTACTGGATGGCTAGGATATACGCTCAGTTGGACATGGAGGAAATTCCCTTTGTTGAACTTTGGAGAAAAATATCCTGCCAAGTATGATCGTAGAAATGATTTGAGTGCAGTAGCTATTTATGAGCTCAATAAAAAATGGAAATTCTCTGCCACTTTTGTATATGGTACGGGTAATGCAGCAACATTACCGCAACGATTTTATATAGTGGGGGGTGTACTCACGCAAGAGTATAGTCGCATCAATGAATACAGACTCCCTTCGTATCACCGTTTAGATCTATCGGCCATTCTTACCCCTTCAAAAAATGCGAATAGAAAATGGAAGACTGAGTGGGTATTTGGAGTGTACAATGCCTATAGTAGACAAAATCCGTATTTCATATATTACGATCAAACTGGTAATCCCTATGACGGAAGCTTAAAAGTGCAAGCCAAACAAGTATCGATATTCCCTATCATTCCCTCTGTAACCTGGAATTTTAAATTTTAGAAAGGGAATTATGCGGGTTTTTTATGAATGAAGTTAATTACACCACTTTTTTGCAAATCAGATATTATTCTTACTTCATATCGCTTGTTACCATCTGTAACAATCATTAAAGCGGTATTAGGAGGGATGCTTCCCAAATTCTCTGCATACATAACTAATTCATTTACGCTATTTTCTTTTTCGATTGTAAGATTGAAACTAATGGCTTTTTCTGATAATCTTTTATTTAGCAAAAGCAGCTTCCCATTGTAAAACAATGAAATGCTGTCTCCGTCTACTTCTCCATTGTCATACAAATCTATTTTAACTGTATTGCTTTCAACTTCAATTGTCTGAATGACGGTTGTTGCTCTTTTCTCTAGCTTAGATAAAATGGCTAAATTCTTTTCTTTATTTAGATCAATTGGATATTTTTGATCTTTTATAATATTTTTATTGTCAGGATCTATGTTTTGATTTGAAGGGGTTTCTATATTTATAGGTTCATCTATTTTATTAACAACGTTGTCGTTTTTTGTAAGTGATTTATTATCCTTTATTTTTTTAGTTGAAGTATTTTTTGCAATCGAATTATTCAAATTAGGATAAGCATCAACGAGAGATCTTCGAGTAAGAGAGGTAATCCCAAAACCACAATCACCACGTTGATTAGGTGCAGGAATCCAATCGCCTTCAATGGTTTCGGTAGTCCCTTTTTTAAAATAAGTGAGTTTGTGTACTTGCAAACAATTGTTGATATTGTTGGGGATATTGGTTTTTGTTCGGGCAGTTTCTTTTATTTCTATATATTTTTTCTTCAAATCTATGGTGCCTTCCACTTTGCAGATGGTATAGTATTTTTTTTCATCTTCTGTAAAATAAGTATAAGAGGAGCCTATTGCAGTATTCCCATTTACTTCTAGCTCCAAAACATACTCACATTTGTCGCTTCCTGAAGAGGAAATAGAATTGCTTTTGTCGATAAATTCTCCTTTCCATTGTCCAGTGAAATTTTGAGAAAAAGCTCCACAAAATGAGAAAATCCCAACAAATGCTAGTAAAACTTTGTTCATGAGTAGCGCCATTTTTTAATACTGCAAAAATAATGAAGATTTAAGCCTCAAAAAATCCCAATCGGCTATGCTATTAGCCAAGACTTCGTTAAATTTGGGGCTAATTAAGTAGAACGTACAAATACAATGATAAAAATTACTTTGCCCGATGGTACAGAGAGAGCATATGAAGCTGGGGCTACTTCAATGGATATTGCTAAATCAATCAGTGAAGGACTTGCTAGAAAAGTATTGGCAGCCAATATAAACGGAGAAGTGTGGGACGCCACTCGACCTATCCTAAATGACGCTTCATTAAAATTGCTTACCTGGGATGACACGGAAGCCAAGTCTACTTTTTGGCATTCCTCTGCACATTTGATGGCGGAAGCCGTTCAAGCAGTTTTTCCTCATGCTAAATTTTGGGTTGGACCGCCAATCGAAAAAGGATTTTATTATGATTTGGATTTGGAAGATACCAAAATGAGTGAAGAAGACCTTACTCTGTTAGAGAAAAAAATGAATGAGTTTGCAAAACAGAACAATCCATTTATACGCAAATCAGTTCCTAAAGCAGAAGCCATTCAATATTTTACTGAAAAAGGGGATGAGTACAAGCTCGACTTATTAAGTAATCTTGTTGATGGAGAGATTAGTTTATATACACAGGGTAGTTTTACTGATTTGTGTAGAGGCCCTCATATTCCTTCTACAGGTGCGATCAAAGCAATAAAGCTAACCAGTATTGCAGGAGCTTATTGGAAAGGGGATGAAAAAAACAAACAGCTTACAAGAGTATATGGCATTGCATTTCCAAATCAAAAGGAATTGGATGAATATTTATTAATGCTAGAAGAAGCAAAGAAAAGAGATCATCGTAAACTTGGAAAAGAGTTGTCCATTTTTACCATGGATGATGAAGTAGGACAAGGGCTCCCATTGTGGCTGCCAAATGGAACGGTTATTATTGAGGAGCTTGAAAAATTAGCAAAAGAAACTGAAAATGCTGCAGGATATAAAAGAGTAGTCACTCCCCATATTGCAAAAGAGAGCGTTTATCTTACCAGTGGTCATTTGCCTTATTATGCAGATAGTATGTTTCCGCCAATGGAATTAGATGGCACAAAATATTATTTAAAACCAATGAACTGTCCTCATCATCATAAAATTTTTGATGCAGAACCTAAAAGCTATAAAGACCTTCCTTATCGAATTGCTGAATACGGAACTTGTTATCGCTATGAGCAAAGTGGGGAATTGTTTGGGTTGATGCGTGTGAGGTGTTTGCATATGAATGATGCACATATTTATTGCAGTAAAGAACAATTTGCAGCAGAATTCAGAGCCGTAAATGAAATGTATATTAAATATTTCAAGATTTTTGGAATAGATAAATATGTAATGAGACTGAGTTTGCACGATCCAAATAAATTAGGACAGAAATATGTCAATGAGCCTTTGTTATGGCAGGAAACAGAATCAATGGTAAGGGAAGTGTTGATCGAGTCAAAAATACCCTATATAGAAGTGCAGGACGAAGCCGCTTTCTATGGCCCTAAAATTGACGTGCAAATATGGAGCGCCATTGGTAGAGAATTCACATTGGCCACCAATCAGGTAGATTTTAATAGTGGAAACAAATTCAAGCTGTCTTATACCAACCAACATAATAGTACGGATGTGCCATTGATTATTCATCGTGCACCATTGGGAACACATGAAAGATTTATTGGATTTTTACTTGAGCATTACGCGGGGAAATTTCCTGCTTGGATAGCGCCTTTACAAGTGAAAATATTGCCTATAAGCGATAAGTTTATGGATTATTCAAATACAATTTTGCAAACGCTGAAAAAAGCGGATATTCGTGTAGAAATTGATGATCGCAGCGAAAAGATTGGAAAGAAAATTCGTGATACAGAGATATTGAAAGTTCCTTATATGCTGGTGATTGGTGAAAAAGAAATGAATGAAGGAATGGTGTCTATCCGCAGACAAGGGAAAGGTGACTTAGGTGCAAAAGACCTCAATCAATTTGTTTCAGAGTTGGTAGAAGAAATTAAATTAAGAAAAGGAGAATAGTATTATTATTCAAAACAATATTGTAAACTAAAATAGATAAATGGCATTTCCACCAAGACCACCGAGGGGTACATTTAATCCCCGTTTTAAAAAAGAACAACAACAAGAACATCGCACCAACCACATGATCAAATCGCCCGAAGTGCGATTGGTGGGTGAAAATCTGGAGCCCGGTATTTTTTCTACTCCAGAAGCAATTAAAATTGCGCAGTCTCAGCAACTCGATCTTGTAGAGATTTCTCCTGGTGCAAATCCTCCCGTTTGTAGAATCATTGATTATAATAAGTTTTTGTACGAAGAGAAGAAGAAGAAGAAAGAAATGAAAGCGAAATCCAAAACCAGTGAGGTGAAGGAAATTCGTTTTACACCCAATACAGATGATCACGATTTTGAATTTAAAGTAAAACATGCAGAGAAGTTTCTAAAAGATGGAGACAAAGTAAAAGCGCATGTTCAGTTTAAAGGAAGAGCGATTATGTTTAAAGAAAGAGGTGAATTATTGCTTTTAAAATTTGCCGATAGACTTAAAGATGTGGGTGCGCTAGAAGGATTGCCTAAAATGGAGGGTAAAAGAATGCTGGTAATGTTTGCTCCTAAAGCTCAACAAAAAAAGAAAGGATCCGAACTCGGAAAATTGCTTGTTGATAAGAAGGAAGATGAAACGCCTGCTCCACCTGCAGCGCCTCCTGTTGAATAACATTCATTGAGTCATTTAATATAAGCCATCCAATAGGGTGGCTTTTTTATGTTGCTAATAAAATTATAGCGTACATATATGTCATAGCTCTTTTATGCAATACCTTTGACATTAATAAATGAATAGAGGCAGATGAAATTCTTTCCTGAAACAACGCTATTGCAACTTGAATTTGACAAAGTCAAAGAATTGCTTGCTGCCCATTGCAGAAATGAATTTGCCAAGAAAAAAGCTATTCAGCTTCGCATTCATACCAGAAAAGAATTTATAGAAAGAGATCTTCAGCAAAGCAATGAGTTCAAGACGCTATTACAAAGTGGCCAGTACTTTCCAAATGATTTTCCTCTATCTATCTCAAAAGAATTAAAACTACTTTCTATACCGGGTGCTACGTTAAGTGGAGAGCAGTTTCTTTTGATTCGTCGCCTTGCAGATAATACCAACAATATATTCAGATGGTTTGATGAAGAAAGAAAGATACATTTTCCTTCTTTGTCGATGGTATTGAATGACAGTTATTATGAAAAGGCAATTCGGCTAATGATAGACGAGGTGCTTGATGAACTGGGTGTTGTAAAAGACAGTGCAAGTGAAGAACTTTCTTCTATTAGAATGAGTTTGTATCGTAAGAGAAATGAACTTAGAAGAGTATTCGACAAGATAGCATCCAAACTGAATAAACAAGGGTATTTAGCTGATATTGAAGAAAGCTTCATGAATGGAAGAAGAGTGCTGGCTGTTTTTGCTGAACAAAAAAGAATGGTGAAGGGTATTTTGCATGCAGAAAGCGATAGCAGGCGAACAACCTTCATTGAGCCAGAAGAAACGACCGAACTTAATAACCAAGTTTTTTCCCTAGAAAACGAAGAAGCAAAAGAGGTTTTTAGGATTCTTAAAAAATTAACAGCGCAATTAAGTGTGTATGCTCATTTGTTGAGCGCATATTATGAGATGTCGGGCGAATTTGATTTTATTCGAGCTAAAGGGAGATTGGCTATAGACATTGGAGGTAATTTTCCAATGATAGTAGATAAAGCGCATGTTAAATTAATCAATGCATTTCATCCCTTATTGTTTTTATATAATAGCAAGTTATCCAAGCCTACCATTCCAGTAAATCTAACCTTAGACTCCACCAATAGAATACTAGTGATAAGTGGCCCCAATGCTGGAGGTAAAACGGTTGCCCTCAAAACGGTAGGCCTACTTCAAATCATGCTTCAGAGTGGGTTATTGATTCCAGTAGATTCGGATAGCGAGTTAGGAATATTTAAACAGTTGATGATTCATATTGGCGATACGCAGAGTATCGAATTTGAATTGAGTACTTATTCTTCGCATTTGAAGCACATGAAACATTTCTTGGAGAATGCGAATGGAAAAACATTGTTTTTTATTGATGAGCTTGGAAGTGGCAGTGACCCTAATCTGGGTGGCGCTTTTGCGGAGGTTATCATGGAAGAACTAGCAGTGAAGCAGTCTTTCGGTATCGTAACTACACATTATTTGAACTTAAAAGTAATGGCCAATAAGGTAAAAGGAGTGATGAATGGGGCGATGCAATTTGATGAAAAGAATTTAATGCCATTGTACAAATTACAAGTAGGATCGCCAGGTAGTTCGTATACTTTTTCTATTGCAGAGCGAATTGGACTGAATAAGAATCTTATAAATAGGGCAAGAAAGCTTGTGGATGAGAATCATTTTCAGCTCGATAAATTGTTGAATACAACCGAACAAGATCTTCAGAATATTGATAAAGAAAAAAGACAATTACAACAACTGTTAAAAGAAAATGAACTGCTTAAAAAAGAAATGCTAGAAACCATTAAAAAGGAAAAACATCTGCAAGAAATAGAGAAGTTTTCCATACAGAATAAAGTTTCTGAAGAAAAGATTGCTTATTTGAAAGACATGGAAAGGAAATTAAAGGCGCTGGTGATCGAATGGAAAAGAACAGAAAATAAGCAGGAGGTAGTGAAAACAATGGATGCGTTGTTATTTGGGCAAAAGGAAAAGATTAGGTCAGAGAGGCAACAGAAAAAGCTTAATGAAAAATTTGAAGAAGTAGGCGGAGAGATCGAAATAGGGCATAAAGTTAAAATGAAGCAAAACAGACAAGTGGGCATTGTAAAGGAAATAAGAGGCAAGAAGGCAATACTTCAAGTAGGTATTATGCCAATAACGGTAGATTTAAAAGATTTGATTGTAGTAAAAGATAAAGAGGCCTAAATGATGGAAGGATAAAATTTAATCAAGCTAATTTAATTAAATATTTTCAACTTCCACCACCGCATCAATATTTAGTTTGCCGTATATATGCGGAAATGATTCATTGATGGAAGGCGCTAATTCGTATCGAAGGGGAGAGGTTAATTTGGATTCGTCAATATGAAGCATCAATAAGTCAGTTGCATTTTTATAATATCTTTCTAGTACTCCTGCTACTTGTTCTTTTTTACTTGAATGAATAAAACCCTCTGTGTACAAGGATTCTGTGTCAAAAGCGCCATTTGCTATTGCTTTATCCCAATTAGATTTGGTGGTGATGTGGTAAATCATGGCTCTAAAATATTTGCTAATGAAATTAATTCGTTCATTTTGTATTGGTTGTTTTCATTATCGAAGCACTTGCTCAATTCTTTCAAAAGCAATTTGATAATTCGCTTGTTATTCATCGCTCTAAAATAAGTAGTGGAAGGGGGTGCGGATAGTTTCTTTAAATAGCTTTCAATATCCTTATGAGAATATATTTGTCCTAAGTAGGGATCAATGAAAAAATTAATTTTTTCAGAAGGATGCCCGGATGGGTTCAAAGCATCATATTGTTCATCAAAGTAGCCCAGAATAAACTGCTTGGGTATATTGATTGCTCTAACAGGGATGTCTAGTAATTTGCAAAGCGATTGATAAATGATGCCGTTACTGATGGCATTCCCTTTTTTTCCTTCCAGTGTTTTGTTGATTAGAAAATAATCAGGGTTGTCATAGCTAACTTCAACGCCTGTTTGTTTGTAATAGTTGAAGAAAATACTATTGAGTACGTTTATCTTTTCAAGAGGAGTGAGGTAGCTGTTTAATTCAAGCCAAATGTTTCTTCTCAATTTCTCTATCTCCTGCATCACAATGCTAGGCTGCATTTCAGGATAATGATATTTTGAAACGATGATTGATCCGCTGAGCAAATCATTGCTTCCATTTGCCCATTCGGTGAATTCATTCGACAAGTCGCGAAAATGAAGTCGGTGAATCAATTGCTCAATTCTTTCTTGTGTTTCTTCATTTTGAATGGTTTCCCACAAGTTTTCTAGATTGGGAATGATGTCTTTGCCTATGGAAATAATCTTATCGCTGACGGTAGAAAATACATTTTCGTCAGGATCGTCTAGCAGATCTAATAAAGCTTTTATTTGTGTATTTTCTTTCAATATCGACGGATGAGTTAGAAATCCGTTATCAATATCGGCAAGTTCTTTTATTATTAACCGTTATAATTTTCCACAGCCGTTAGAAACTTTATTTTTACTAGGACTTTGTATAAAAATAAAGAAGGTGTTTAATATGAATTATCCTTTTTTTGTTGGTTTTTTTGCTGCTTTTTTAGTTGCTGTTTTTTTAACGGCAGCTTTTTTCTTCACGGTTGCTTTCTTGCCAAACGCTTTAGGATCCTGCAATAAGATCATTTTTTTAACTTCTTCAATATCTATTATTGCAAGTTCTTCTGGAGTATATTTCCCATTGGCGCCTTTTCCTGTTAGCTTAAGCATTTTTTTATTAAATCGAATGAAAGGGCCCCATCTGCCATTTTCAATAGCAATTTTCTGATCTGGCCATTGTTGTATAAATCGGTTAGATTCTTTTTCAATCTTTTTTGCAATCAATTCGTCGCAATTTTGTTGGGTTAGCTCATCAAAATTATATGCTCTAGGAATATTGATAAAAAGGTTGTTCCATTTTATAAATGGTCCAAATCTTCCTTTCCCTTTAGTAATCGGCTTTTCATCATAAAAACCAATAGGTGCATCTTCGATTTGCTTTGCTTCTATAATTTCTATAGCTCTTTTCAAATCCATTTCCGTGGGTTCTTCTCCTTTAGGAACAGAAATGAATTGTTCACCCCACTTAACATATGGTCCAAAACGGCCAATATTTACAGAAATGTCCATTCCTTGATGTTCACCTAATGCTAAGGGTAACTTGAATAAGTCCATTGCTTCATCAAATGAAATGGTTTCAATACTTTGACTAGCTTTTAGTTTTGCAAATCTTGGTTTTTCTTCATCATTTTGGGCTCCAATCTGAACCATTGGTCCATATCTTCCCATTCTAGCGATTAACGGCTTGCCTTCTTCCGTTACACCTAATGTTCTTTCGCCTACTGCTCTTTCTGCTGTTTCAAGTGTATGCGTTACTCCGTTATGAAAAGGGGTGTAAAAAGCAGCAACCATGTTATTCCAAATGATTTTTCCATCGGCAATCTCATCAAATTCTTTCTCAATATTTGCTGTAAAAGAATAATCCATTACATTTTTAAAATGTTGATTAAGAAAATCAGTTACTACAAGTCCCAAATCAGTAGGGAATAGTTTTGATTTTTCTGCACCCGTATTTTCTTGTTCTGTTATTTTTTCTATACGGCCCTCTTTTAATTTTAAGATGCGAAAATTTCTTTTGATAGGGTCTTTGTCTTTCTTTTCAACGTAAGTACGTTTGATGATCGTTGAAATAGTAGGAGCATAAGTACTAGGTCTGCCAATGCCAAGTTCTTCTAATTTTTTTACCAAAGAAGCTTCTGTGTAACGCGCAGTATGCTTGGTGAATTTTTCAGTAGCAGTCATTTGATTGAATGCAAGAGACTGTCCAATAGTTAAATTGGGTAATCTGCTTTCATCTTCTTCATCATTTTCTTCTTCGTCTGTGCTTTCAAGGTATATTTTTAGGAATCCGTCAAATTTCAACACCTCGCCAGAAGCAGTTAAGTCTTGATTGTTTGTACTGACATTAATTTTGGCAGTCGTTTTTTCAAATTCTGCATCGCTCATTTGAGAGGCAATCGTTCGTTTCCAAATAAGTTCGTATAATTTATTTAATTCCGGGTCACTTACAGATTGATTTTCTATATAAGAAGGACGAATGGCTTCATGCGCTTCTTGGGCACTTTCATTTTTGTTCTTATACTTACGAACGTGAAGGTATTTATCCCCGTATGATTTGCTGATTTCAGTTTTAATGCTATCCATAGCGGTATCGCTCAGATTAACACTATCCGTTCTCATATACGTTATTTTACCACTTTCATATAATTTCTGGGCAAGCAGCATTGTTTTGCTCACCCCGTACCCCAACTTTCTACTAGCTTCTTGCTGAAGGGTAGAGGTAGTAAAGGGTGCAGCAGGAGTTCTTTTCCCTGGTCGTACTTGAATGTCTTTAACTGTATAAGAGGCGCCCACACAACTTTGCAAGAACTGTTCTGCAAGTTCTGTTGTATTGAATTTCCCTCCTTCAGCCTTAAACGAAATGGTTTTATTATTAAGATCAGTTGCCGCCAGGAATGCTTCTACTTTAAAGCTTCCAACAGAGGTAAAATGATTGATTTCTCTTTCTTTTTCTACAATAAGTTTTACCGCCACACTTTGTACACGACCGGCGCTCAATCCACCTTTTTGACCAATTTTTCTCCAAAGTACTGGGCTAAGCTCAAATCCCACAATTCTATCCAGGACCCTTCTCGCTTGTTGTGCATTCACCAAATTCATGTTGATGATTCGGGGCGATTGCACCGCTTTTTGAATAGCAGGTTTGGTTATTTCATGAAACACAATTCTTTTGGTAGTGGCAGGATCTAAATTGAGTAGTTCGGCTAAATGCCAGCTGATACTTTCTCCTTCTCGATCCTCATCCGATGCTAGCCAAACTTCGTCTGCTTTTTTAGCAAGACTTTTTAGCTCTTTTACAACTTTTTCTTTTTCTGCGGGAACGATGTATTTCGGGGTAAAATTATTATTGACATCGATGCCCATATCATTCTTTTCCAGGTCACGAATATGCCCATAGCAACTTCTCACATCAAAATCTTTTCCCAGAATTGCTTCTATGGTTTTTGCTTTTGCAGGGGACTCAACGATCAATAAATTTTTAGCCATAACTTCTTTTAAATTTCTTTAAAACCCTTATCAATAAAAGCTTCTAACGCCGTGTTTCTAATTTTTTTTAAATCTTTTCTGAGGTTATCATAAGTCATTCTTTGGACGACAAATTCCTCCTTTTGAGATTTAAAAGCAATTACAAGATTAATGCAATATTAGTTTAAAATTGAAAAATCAAAATTTTTCCTATTATTTGAACTGATATCAATCAAGTTTTTTTGTGTTAAAATTGAATCTGCCGAAATAATTTATAAAACCTGTAAATGAGTTCTTTTTTTGTACTTTCAGTCCTTCAAAGTATACCATTATGAAGGTAGCAATCATTGGATCTGGAAATGTAGCCACTGTATTAGGCAGACTTATTATCCAGAAAAAACATCAGGTAGTACAAGTGATGAGCCAGCATATCGACCATGCAAAGGTTCTTGCAGAGGAATGGGGAGCTAATTTTGCTGATTTCAATGGACTTCCAGATGTTACAGCAGATATATATATAATAGCAATTGCCGACAATGCGCTCAACGATTCTTTGATTCGGCTCTCTTTTCACAATAAACCCGTTTTTCATACCGCTGGTTCCGCTTCCAAGGAAGTGCTGAAAGGGGTTTCTAAAAACTATGGAGTGTTGTATCCTTTACAAAGTTTGCGCAAAGAGATGACAGAAATTCCCGCTATCCCTTTTTTAATAGATGCAAATAATGAAGAAACATTAGAAGTGTTAAGGTCTTTTGCTAACAATTTGTCAAATGATGTGTTGATTGCTTCAGATGATGAAAGAATCAAATTACATATTGCCGCAGTAATAGTTAGCAATTTCACTAATCATCTTTATACGATTGCTGAAGATTTTTGTAATAAAGAAAAGGTAAATTTTAATTTACTGAAGCCGCTAATAATGGAAACTGCTTTGCGTATTAAGGAACTTTCTCCTGCAACGGTTCAAACAGGCCCTGCTTTAAGAAAGGATGTAGTTACGCTAGACAAGCATTTGAAAATATTGAACGCACATCCAACACTTAGAACGACTTACTTAAGACTCACAGACAGTATTATGAATCCTTAAAATAGGAAAAAGGATTTGATGCAATTAATTGTGAGGGAAAACAATGTCGGTCTGAACTTTATAAGGATCAACAGGTTTCCCTTCTTTATCGAGTGGATCTCCAATATAAATTTCATAAGGAGCACTCGTTTGTTTTTTATGATGATCATTAAGCCATTCTTTCAATACGCCATACGCCTGACTTGTTTCTTCATAGGGGCCAAAATAATGAGCGACTACTGCACTGTCTTTATTAATATGTTTAATGAAGGCTCCTTTAGGTAATTTTTTTACTGCTTTTTTTTCTATGGGCATTCCAGCTTCAAAAAAGAATGGAGCCTTTTGTGTTTTATACCATGCCATTGGTGGCCCCGTTATTTTTAAATTATTTTTTTTAACTAGTACTCCAATTTTTTCTCCAAATATCAAGGTTAGCTTCTTACTCAATCGTTCGCTGTTGAGCGCGCTGTCTTTAAAACAAAGCACATTAACAGGCACCGAAACTGTATCAGTGATATTAATAATGGGAGCATTCTGTGGGTTATTGTCTTTGTTGTTGGGCTTATCTTTTTTTATGACGATTGGAGGATGGTCTTTTGGTAAGTTTGATTGGTCATTGTTTCCGCAGGATAACAAAAAAATAGATACAATAACAAAGGTGGATATGAGTGTATTCTGTTGCATTGTTATAAGGTAGTTTGATGAAAAGGCTTTATTAATATGGGCAATGTAAAGATTATGATTATAAAAATAGCATTTGTTTCTATAAGATTTTACCGAATTGGTAATTTCATGTAGGTTTGCATTTCGAAATTTGCTGGTATGTATACAATTACGTTTAAGTTTGAACAAAAAGGGCTAGAGCCAATTATCATTGAAAATGTGGAGTCTAATCAATCTATACTTGAGGTTGCTTTAAAAAATGACATTGAACTTCATCATAACTGTGGGGGTGTTTGCGCTTGTAGTACTTGCCATCTTTACATTGATAAGGGGGAAGCTTTTGTGGAGGAATTATCTGATAAAGAGGAGGATTTCATAGATAGAGCTGTAAATCCAAGATTAAACTCTAGATTGGGTTGCCAATGTGTATTACACAATGGAGCAGGCGATGTAGTTGTTACGCTGCCCGACCAGACTCAGTTTTTCGGTGAGTAGTTTCAGTTAGTCCTAATTTAGCTGTATTTTTTTAAAAGAAAATGATAATGAGTATGAGTTTTGAACTTCCTATACATTGGAACGATTACGAAGACATCGCTATGAAATTGCATGAGAGATTTGGCGATGACTTTGGGGAAAGTCAGATTTATCGTATCCGATTTACAGATTTACACAAATGGGTAATGGAGATTCCTCATTTTGCTGGAAAAGCGGAAGAAAGCACAGAAGGACATTTGGAGATGATCCAGAGTTCTTGGGTGTATGAGTGGAGAGATAGTAGAAAATAATGTTTAAAGGGTTAATGAGTTAATAGATTTAATAAATTCAAAAGGTTCGATAAATCATTACGCTTTATAATTGAATAACTTTAATATGTTTTGTTAGTAGATACATTAAGCCTTTTCAATAATAAGCCCTTAACTCCAAACAAAAAAATATGAACGTCTTGCAACATTTCAAACCCATCAAGCTTATTGCCATGGATGTTGACGGGGTGCTAACCAATGGCAATTTGTTGTTATTAAATGACGGTCAAATGGCCCGCTCTATGAATATTAAAGATGGTTATGCGATTCAACTTGCCATTAAAAAGGGCTATCATGTTTTAGTCATTTCCGGAGCAGTAGATGAAGCAGTTAGGATGAGATTACATAAATTAGGTGTCACGAATGTTCATTTGGGTATTGTTGACAAGGCTACATTGTTACAAGAAAATATCAATCAATTAAAATTAGATAGCACTCAGGTGATGTTTATTGGTGATGATATGCCAGATTATGATGCAATGAAACTCGTAGGGTTGTCTTGCTGTCCGGCTGATGCTGTTTCTGATATTAGAAATGTTGCACATTACATTTCTCCTTTCAAAGGGGGTGAAGGATGCGTAAGAGACGTGATAGAAAAAGTGCTTAAATTAAATCAAGATTGGGAAAATGACTTAAATGTTGTTGCTCAATAGTGTTTCGCTTTTTATAAAAGGCTTTGTATAAATTAATTCCTGAAATCTTCTCATGAAATTATTTGGTGCATTTCTTCGATTGGTTCGTTGGCAAAATCTTTTTTTTATTGCACTTACTCAATGGTTGTTTTATCATTTCATTGTTATAGGTAAATATCCGCCCCCTCCACAAGCTTACTTTCAGAATGATACATTGTTTCTGTTTGGGTTACTAATATTCTCTTCTGTTTTAATTGCAGCTGCTGGAAATATTATCAATGACTACTTTGATATGAATATTGATGCGGTCAATAAGCCCACAAAGAATTTAGTTGATAAGATTATTAAAAGAAGATGGGTAATGGTTTGGCATCTTTTCTTTTCATTTGTAGGCATTTTGTTAAGTTGCTATATAAGTTATAAAACAGGCAAATGGATTATTGCTTTAGCAAATGCTTTCACCGTATTATTGCTTTGGTTTTATTCTACAACATTTAAAAAGAAATTATTAGCTGGAAACATAATCATTGCTGCACTAACGGCTTGGGTCATTGTAGTGGTTTACTTTTTTGCCGGCGCAACGATATTGAGCTATAAAGGATGGGATCCTCAGGTGTATCCTTTTAATATCAAACGATTGTTTAAACTAACAATATTCTATTCGGCATTTGCATTTGTAGTATCCTTGATTAGAGAAGCGGTGAAAGATATGGAAGATATGTATGGAGATGCTCAGTTTGGCTGCGAAACGATGCCCATTAAATGGGGTATTCCTGCCGCTAAAGTTTTTGTTGCAGTTTGGTTGGTGGTTTGTATTGCTTCGTTATTTATTGTGCAGCTATATTCATGGCAATCGGGTGGATATGAGGTTGCATTGTATAGCTTTGTATTTGTATTGATTCCAATTGCTTCGGTTCTTAAAGATCTTTATAAAGCGAAGATTGTTTCAGATTATGCTCGCCTTAGTAAGAAAATAAAATACATCATGTTGGCCGGTATATTATCTATGATATTTTTTAAATTTCTTTCATGAGTTTGCACTCCAAAATAATTCTAGCTTCACAATCGCCTCGACGAAAACAATTACTCGAATGGGCAGAAATAGATTTCGATGTCATAATAGTTGAAACAGATGAAGCATATCCTGCAGGGTTATTGTTTCCTGACATTGCCATTCACATTGCTAGAAACAAAGCATTGGCGGTCATTGCAAAACACCCAACACAATTAGCCGTATTAGCAGCCGATACGATTGTTGTTTGTGAAGGACAGGTAATTGGTAAGCCAAAAAATAGGGAAGAAGCCATTGAAACAATTCAAATGCTTTCTGGGAAGACCCATCAAGTTGTTACAGGTGTTTTTATTAAAAAGGGAGCTTCTGAAATTTCCTTCGCTGATATTACAGAAGTTACTTTCCATCAATTAACGACTGATCAAATTTCTTATTACGTTGACCAATACCAACCCTATGATAAAGCGGGTGCATATGCTATTCAAGAATGGATTGGTGTGATAGGAATTCATTCTATTAATGGCGACTTCTATAATGTAATGGGATTGCCCGTTAGCAGGGT
>CANFJP010000016.1 GCA_947447485.1 Chitinophagaceae bacterium | reverse complement strand
GACGCATAGCTGATTCGTCACGTAAAAGTTGAATTTTCAACTTTTCATTGAAGCTGGTTGGCGCACTGTATTCCATTACCCAATAAAGACCAGTAGTCTTTTTGGCTATAGGATACGCCAGTGATTTTAGTCCCCATGGTTTAGAGTGCAATACGGTTCCGCCGTTTTCAGTTACAAGCGCTTCGTATTTTTTCTGAGCAGATTTATATTCTTCCTCAGATAGCACAGGAGTAAAAATCACCATCAATTCGTAGTTGCTCATTTTCCTGTTTTTTTGTGATTAATAAATTAAATAAATCCCGCATTTTAATACGGGGTTGCAAAGGTAGCCAATTTTGTCTGAAAAAAGCTCTGTTTAAGGGTTTTTTTATGCCTTAACCTTACTCCATTCTAAAGACAGGGTAGGTCATATGTGATTTTTCGTAATATGTTGAGTTTCTGTAAATAAAATCTAATATTTTTTCAGAATCACCCGCAAAACCAGGCTCTGTTGCTTTCTTTTGCTCAATCTTTTCTCTTAAACTGGAGTCGGTTTTCAGCACTTCCGCCGCTAGATCTTCCCAACGGTAATCACTATAGCCCTCTTTCTGTTGTAAAATACCATCAAAAAAGTTCCAAGCAAAAAAGCCATCGTCGCCAGTAGGTTCTAGCATTTCAATGAGATATCTATCACTCAATTGATTCAAGTAAATGATATAATCGCCTTTTAAAAAATGATGATATCCCGACGACACTGAAACTTTTACTCCATAATTTTTGTGATGCTTTTCATAAGCCTTTGGCAAACTTTTATAATCATCTACATGGTATTGAGTAACTAAAATATTGGTGTCGCATGTAAACTGATGCAGTGTAACCTGATTCATTTTTAATCTTGCTATCACCTCTTCCCACCCCGAAGGAATAATATAAGCCTTCGGCTTTTGTATGATCTCTACCCCTCGATAATGATTAAAATATTTAATTTTTTTTGTAAAGGGTTTTGAATGATCAAAGTACATTTTAGTTAACCCTGTTGCCTCACTATGAGTAGAATCCTTTTCATATCCTTGAAATAGAATAGTACTATTACTACTATCTATGGGCTCCCATTTTAAGGGAAATTTTTCTTGAGTTATGCTTGCCATATCAGCTTCTTTTCTTTTCTGAATCAATGTGGTAGCATGTTTATTGGCTTCATCTATTATGCCAATCATTAAGTCGTAAGTTGATTTTACTCTTTGAGCATAAGGCTTTAGCATATGCGTTTCCGGTACAAATGAAATGGTATTGAATAGAGAAGTGTATCCCGATGAATATCTTGGGGGATCATAGAACATAGTCATTCCTTTATTAAAGTCTGAATACTCAAAATCCACATAAGGAATCATATCCCAGCCCTTGTTTTTCATGTTGTCATAAATCGCGGGCTCAAAAAAATCTCTTAGCCAAGGGCCTATAACCGGACTTAATTTATTGTACTGAGTTGTAATGAGCGTCATGGTGTGCTGATAGTCTGCGCCATCACTTACATGGTTGTCAATAAAGATAGTTGGCTGAAGGGAATGAAAAATTGTAGCAAAGGTTTTTGCTTCTCTGCTATCACATTTTGTAAAATCTCTGTTCAGATCTAAGTTTTGTGAATTCCCCCTGAAGCCAAAGGATGAAGGTCCATTTTGATTTACTCTTGAAGTGTTGTTTCTATTCAAACAACCACCAATATTGTAAACAGGAATGATGGCTAACACAACATTTTTTGGCATTGCTATTTTGCCTATCGCAATATCTCTCAATAACAGCATGCTTGCATCAATGCCATCTGGCTCTCCTGGATGAATGCCATTATTAATAAGGACAATGACTTTGTTCTGTTCATGCCATACCGAAGGATTAAATTTACCATCGTTGCTAACTAGCACTAACTGCAAAGGATAGCCAGCATCTGTACTACCTACTTCGGTTACTTTAATTTTAGCTGATTTCTTATCAAGCAATCTATACCAACTTACAATTTCGCCGTAGGTGGCTGTTTCTTTTCCATTGCTTTTTTCAAATGAAGACACTTGTGCAATGCTTAAAAAGAACATTGACTGAATTATCAAAAACAAAGACATTCTTTTTTTCATACCTGTAATTATTGTAGTACTTAAATGAATACAAAAAGAAAAACCTGCTAAGTAGCAGGTTTGTATAATAAGATTGAATAAAATACTATTTTTTCAATGCGTTCACTTTCAAAGCAAGTTTTCTCTTAAGATTGGAAGCCTTGTTTTTATGGATCGTTCCACGTTTTGCTAACTTATCAATCATAGAAGCAACTTCAGGAAGTTTTTCTGATGCAGATTTCTTCTCCTCTATAGCTTTGATGTCACGAATCGCATTACGAGTAGTTTTTCCATTATAACGGTTGCGTTCGTTGCGTTTTGCGCTTTGACGGACATCTTTTTTGGTAGCTGAATGATTTGCCATTAATTCTTTTTTTGGGTCGCAAAGATAGGGAATATCATTTATAAATTAGTCTTTTTGAGTATTTTTTTAAAAATTATGTAAATAGACTTCTAACTGTTAAAAAGGACTCATTTTTTGAAGATTTCAAGCTTGAATCTTAAGTTTTAAGCCGATATTTGCAAGCAATTTATTGCCTTTTACTATTCACGCCAATTTTTAAGGAAAAATGAAGGACTTTCAGTATATCACTAATGCACATCCGGGTTATATAGAGAACCTTTACAATGAATTCGTAAAAAATCCTGACAATGTAGACAGCGAGATGCGTAAGTTTTTTGAGGGGTTTGATTTCGCTATGTCTACCATGCAGCCTTCAGCTTCAGCTTCTTCAGTAGGGTCTCAACCAACCTCTTCTTCAGTTACAGGAACCTCACTTGACAAAGAGTTCGCCGTATATCAACTTATTCAGGCGTATCGCAAGAATGGGCATTTAGTTGCTAAAACAAATCCAATCAGAGAAAGAAGAGATCGTCAAGCTAATCTCGAATTATCACACTTTGGCCTTTCAGAGGCGGATTTAACTACTAGATTTGAAGCAGGCAGATTCCTTCAACTTGGAAAAGACACGCTTACAAACATTCTTGCACATCTTCACAAATGCTATACCAATCATATAGGGCTAGAATTTACTTATATCAATGATGCTAAAAAAATAGATTGGCTAGTGAATGAAACAGAAAAGCATTTATTGGAAACGATTCCAATGCCCCAGAAAAAAAGGATTCTTCAGAAATTGAATGAAGGGGTCATGTTTGAGAAATTTTTACACACGAAATATATTGGGCAGAAAAGATTTAGCCTAGAAGGAGGCGAAACAACGATTGCGGCACTAGACGCCATGGTAAATACATCAGCCGAAAACAATGTGCAAGAAGTCGTTATTGGAATGGCGCATCGCGGAAGATTAAATGTGTTAGCCAATATTCTTGGAAAAACTTACGAAGAGATTTTTAATGAGTTTGAAGGAAATGTACTGCCGGATACTACAATGGGTTCGGGAGATGTAAAATATCATATTGGATTTAGCAGTGAGGTGGAAACCAGCACGGGTAAAAAAATCAATTTAAAATTATGTCCCAACCCTTCTCATTTAGAAGCAGTAGACCCTTTAGTGGTTGGGTTTGCTAGAAGCAAGGCGGATGTGTTGTATGCAAGTGAATATGATAAAATATTGCCTATACTTATTCATGGAGATGCTTCTGTAGCAGGACAAGGGATTGTTTACGAGGTTTTGCAAATGAGTAATTTAAAAGGATACTACACAGGGGGTACTATTCATTTTGTTATTAATAATCAAATTGGCTTCACTACAGATTTTGATGATGCTCGAAGCGCAAATTATAGCACTTCTATTGCGGCATTGGTTCAAGCACCTGTTTTTCATGTGAATGGAGATGACCCCGAGGCAGTAGTGAAAGTAGCAGAAATTGCTACGAAATACAGACAAACTTTCAATTCAGATATTTTTATTGATATGGTTTGCTATCGCAGACATGGGCACAATGAAGGGGATGAGCCCAAGTTTACACAGCCTCAATTGTATGCCTTAATTGACAAGCACCTAAATCCAAGAGAAGTATACACGCAATATTTAATTGAAAATGGAGAACCCGATGCCAAGCAGTTGGCAAAGGAAATGGAGCAGCGCTTTTTGAAAGACTTACAAGATCGGTTAGACGAAGTAAAGCAGCACCCGCTTCCCTATAAATATCAACAGCCTGAATTGTGGTGGCAAAGCCTAAGGAAAGCAATGCCAGAAGATTTTCTTTCTTCGCCTAACACAGCAATAAAAAGTAGCGAGCTAAAGGAGTTGTTTGAACAATTGATGAAATGGCCAGAAGATTTTAAGCCATTAAAAAAAGTAGACAAATTAATACAGGATAAAAATAAATTATTCGCAGATCAACAAAAGATTGATTGGGCCACAGCAGAATTATTGGCTTATGCGAGCATTGTTAAAGAAGGAAAGGATGTGCGTATGAGTGGGCAGGACGTTAAACGTGGTACATTCAGTCATCGTCATGCAGTACTTTTTGATGAAAAAAACAATGCAGAATACAATCGTCTTCAAGCATTTTCTACCAATCAATCCCGTTTCAGAATATTCAATTCTTTGTTAAGTGAATATGCTGTATTAGGTTTCGAGTATGGCTATGCGATGGCTAATCCCAACGCGCTGGTATTATGGGAAGCACAGTTTGGCGATTTTTCAAACGGAGCGCAAATCATCATCGATCAATTTATTGCTGCCGCAGAAACAAAATGGCAAAGAATGAATGGATTGGTTATGCTGTTGCCTCATGGGTATGAAGGTCAAGGTCCAGAACATAGCAGTGCAAGAATGGAGCGATTCCTACAACAATGTGCTGAACTAAACATGGTTGTTACCAATATAACCACTGCAGCAAACTTTTTTCATGCACTGCGCAGACAACTAGCTTGGCCATTCAGAAAGCCATTAATTGAATTTACACCGAAGGCCAACTTGCGCCACCCCGGTAGTTATAGTGAAATAGCAGAATTTACCAATGGTGGATTTAAGGAAGTGTATGACGATGCATCAATTGAAAATCCTGCCAGTGTTAAAAAAGTGGTGATGTGTAGCGGGAAAATATATTTCGACTTAGAAGAAAAAAGACAAAAAGACAATCGAAAGGATATTGCTATTGTAAGAATTGAACAATTGTATCCATTGCCGCAAAATCAGCTAGATGTGCTATATAAAAAGTACTCAAAAGCAATCTGGTATTGGGTTCAAGAAGAACCACTCAATATGGGAGCCGCAACTTTTATGCGCATGAATCTGAAGAATATTAATTTTTATATCATTAGCAGACAAGCAACGGCATCAACCGCTACAGGATACGCTAAAATTCATGCTAAAGAGCAAGCCGAAATTATTCAAGCTGCATTAAGTGTTTAAAATAATTAAATTTTAATTCAAATAGCCTGTAGAAAACAATCATTATTATGTTTCAAAATCTCAGCGAACGCCTAGAAGGTGCCTTTAAAAATATCAAAGGCCAGGCTAGAATTACGGATCTTAATGTTGCCAATACGGTAAAGGATATACGTCGCGCATTGGTAGATGCCGATGTTAATTACAAAATAGCGAAAGAATTTACCGATAAAATTAAAGAAAAGGCTATTGGGTCAAAGGTGCTTCTTGCAGTAAATCCCGGACAGCAAATGGTGAAGATTGTTCAAGATGAACTCACCGAATTGATGGGAGGAAAAGAAAGTGAATTTAATACTACCGGAAACCCCGCCATTATTTTGATAGCTGGTTTGCAAGGAAGTGGTAAAACTACTTTCAGTGGAAAGCTTGCCAATTATCTAAAAACCAAAAAAGGGAAGTCGCCTTTGTTAGTAGCTGGCGACGTTTATCGTCCTGCTGCCATTGATCAGCTTGAAGTATTGGGAAGTCAAATAGGAGTGGAGGTGTATAGTGAGCGAGAAAACAACAACGTGATTGCTATTATTCAAAATGCACTCAAGGAAGCCAAAGCAAAAAATAAAAATGTAGTCATAATTGATACGGCAGGAAGATTGGCTGTAGATGAACTGATGATGACTGAAGTGGCAGAAATAAAAAAAGCATTTAATCCACAAGAAATATTATTTGTTGTAGATAGCATGACCGGACAAGATGCGGTGAATACTGCGGCTGCATTTAATGAAAGGCTCGACTTTAGTGGAGTGGTTCTTACTAAACTTGATGGAGATACAAGAGGGGGAGCTGCCTTGTCAATCAAATACACCGTCAACAAGCCCATTAAGTTTAGCAGCAGCGGAGAAAAAATGGAAACCCTTGATGTGTTTTATCCAGAAAGGATGGCACAGAGAATTTTAGGAATGGGAGATATTGTTAGTTTGGTTGAAAAAGCACAAGAACAATTTGATGAAGTAGAAGCAGCCAAACTAGAAAAGAAAATAAGAAAAAATCAATTCGATTTTGAAGATTTTAAAACCCAAATTCAACAGATACAGAAAATGGGGAATCTAAAAGATTTGATGGGGATGATTCCCGGAGTAGGAAAACAAGTGAAAGATTTAGATGTTAAAGATGATGCCTTCAAAGGCATTGAAGCCATGATCAATTCTATGACGATGGAAGAGCGCCGGAATCCAGATTTAATCAATCCAAGTAGAAAGCAGCGCATAGCAAAGGGAAGTGGTAAGGATCTTACGGAGTTGAATCAGTTTATCAAGCAATTTGAGCAAATGAAAGGAATGATGAAGATGATGAACAAAATGCCCATGGGAAAAATGCCTGGAATGGGCATGATGGGTAAGAAATAGCCTTATTTGAGGGGGAATTTATTGATTTTCTATAAAAATTGAAATTCCGCTACATTTTTTTAAATATTTCTATAATTAGCGTTATCTTTGCTCTCCCTTTTTCAAAAGGGATAAACCCTATTGTTCACAACCAAGAAAATTTCTATTTTTTATGGCTGTTAAAATGAGATTACAAAGACATGGTTCTAAGAAAAGACCATTCTACTTTATCGTGATTGCGGAT
Organism: Chitinophagaceae bacterium; assembly: GCA_947447485.1. Taxonomy (GTDB): domain Bacteria; phylum Bacteroidota; class Bacteroidia; order Chitinophagales; family Chitinophagaceae; genus Ferruginibacter. The sequence goes on along the minus strand of CANFJP010000016.1, from coordinate 16,529 downwards.
GCCCGTAGTCCACGCGATGGAAAATTCATCCAAAAATTAGGTTCTTACAATCCGTTGACTGTTCCTGCTACAATTCAGGTAGACCGTCAAAAGGCATTAGACTGGCTTCAAAAAGGTGCTCAACCCACTGATACTGTTCGCCGTATTTTGTCTTTCAAAGGAGTGTTATACCTTAAGCATTTGTTACGTGGAGTAAGCTTAGGCTTATTTGACGAAGCTGCTGCTATGGAAAAATTCACTAAGTGGATGACTGAGCATGAAGCACAAGTTGCTGTTCGTCAGGGTGCTCATAAAAAAGCACGCATCGATCGTCGCAATGTACCAGTGGTTAAAAAGGTAGAAGCTGCTGCACCTAAGGTGGAAGATGCTCCTAGTCCTTCAGAGGTTGCAGAAGATGCTGCTACTGAAGAAACCAAATCAGAAGATTAGACTATCTGTTCCGATAATTCATTCAGTCCCGCTCATTGCGGGACTTTTTTTCTTTATTATACTAACGTAATTAAAAATATTATCTTGCAATAGCATGTCGCAATACTTTAAAATAGGAAAATTAGCTGCCAGTTATGGGCTTCTGGGAGAGCTGGTACTTCAACACAGTCTTGGAAAAAAAACGTCCTTAAAAGGACTTGAAATAATTTATGTAGAAGAACAAAAAGATAATTTCATGCCTTTTTTTATTGAAAAAACAGCTATTAAAAGCGACACTGAAACGTATATAAAATTAGAAGGAATCGACACAAAAGAAGTAGCTCGAAAGTTAACTCCTAAAGAAGTTTGGCTCGAAGAGTCCGATTTTAAAAAGCATACCCTGCAATCAGCTCCCATTGCCTTGCTTGGCTTTTCGATGATGGAGGCAGAGAATAATTTGGGAGAAATCATTGAAGTAAATGAACAGCCGCATCAAATTTTATGCACCATCATGTACAAAGGCAAAGAAGCGCTCATCCCCCTTCATGAAGCCAGTTTGATTAAAATAGACAAAAAAAACAAGCAGGTTTTTGTGGAATTGCCCGAAGGGCTATTGGCTATTTATGAAAACGAGTGATAGCTTTGTATTAATTGTTTTTCTTCAATTGAGTCATCAGCGCTCTAAATTCCTTCGGCATTTCTGCTGTTAAATTAAATGACTTTCCTTGCTCATCTTCAAATACTAGTCGGTAAGAATGTAGCGCAAGCCTATTAATCATCGGTCTTTCTTCCTCATCGTGCTTGCTCAATTTGAATTTCTTTTTAATGGAAGAGAGTAGTACAGGTTTACCTTCACCATATAAAGGATCACAAGCGAGCGGATGTCCCATGTTTTTAGCATGAACACGAATTTGATGAGTCCTGCCTGTATGCAATTGAAAGGAAATCAACGAAAAGTTTTTGTTTGGATCAATAACCTCATAACTAGTAGATGCTTGTTTGCCGGTTCTATTAACAGTCATTAATCCTTTATGAATGGGATGCTCTGCAATAGGTGCATCAATGATACCTGTTTGATTAGTGGGGCAGCCCATTACAATTCCGAGATAATATTTTTCAATTTTTCGCGCTTCAAATAATTGAGAGAAAAACTTATGAGCACTTTCGTTTTTTGCAAAAAGAATTAATCCGCTGGTGTCTTTATCAAGCCGATGTATGGTAAAGATGCTGCCATACTTATCTTGTAGGATTTCTTTGAGAGATTTTTCCGATTGCTCCCGATTAGGAATGGATAATAATCCTGCGGGTTTGTTGATAGCAACAAATGCATCATTTTCAAAAACGATATCGAGAATGTTTTTGGTCAATTGTAAATAAATTTTGAAGATTATTTTTTCTTAGAAGAATTTAAATATTTAAGCACTCTGATTTCTTTTTCACTCAGATAGCGCCACTTGCTTCTTTCAACATTCTTTTTTGTTAATCCTGCATACATTACTCTATCCAGTCCTTTCACATCATACCCGAAACTTTCGAATATGCGACGAACAATTCTGTTTCTTCCGCTATGAATTTCAATCCCCACTATTGATTTGTCTTTAGCATCTGAATAAGCAAGACTGTCAACAATTACAGGCCCATCCTCAAGTGTAATGCCATTGATTATTTTTTCGAAATGAGCTTTTTGAAGAATTTTATCAAGCTTTACTTCATATATTTTTTTGATTTCATAACTAGGGTGAGATAATTTTTGAGTAAGATCTCCGTCATTCGTGAGAAGCAACACTCCAGAAGTATTTCTGTCTAAACGCCCAATGGGGTAAACTCTTTCATTGGTAGCTTTTTCAATCAATTGCAAAACGGTCTTTCTTCCCTGTGGGTCATCAGTAGTGGTGATGTAATCTTTTGGTTTGTTTAATAGTATGTAAACAAGATTTTTAGTGACAAACAGCTTTTTAGTATTGTAAATTACCTCATCGGTTGGCTGTACTTTGTAGCCTGGTTCAATGGCAGGGCTGCCATTTACTTTTACTTTTCCCTCTGTAATCAAGCTTACCGCATCTCTTCTAGAACAAATTCCACAATGCGCCAAGAACTTATTCAAAGGCATGGCCTCATCAACTGTTTTTCTATCAGCAGCTGGTTTTTTCGAATCAACAGAAGTGGGGGTATTTTTATCAGAGCCTATATTATTTTTTTTCGGAGACAATGCCGCTTTTTTTGCAGCCATTCTTGCCTGGTATTTATCTTCTTTTATTTTATCAAAGTATGCAGCCCTTTCCTTTTTTACTTTCTTTTTTTCCTGGCGATGTTCTTCTTTGACAACGCTGTTTTTCTTTTTGGGAACAAATTTCTGAAATGAATCCTGGCTCATGTAGTGAAGGTTTATGCTGTTTTTCAACAGTAATGAACCACAAATATACAGCTATTTCATTAGATTATGACTTGGGTTGTGGTGGATTTAATATAAAACAGCGCATAATAGACATATTATGCGCTGTTCAAATAGCTTGATATTTTTAATGTTAATTTTTTTGAATTCCTTTCACTTTTTTCTTTCTGTCTTCTATTTTGCTCAACTGTTCTGCAGTAAGAATTTTTTTTCGCTCTTCTTTTGTTTCGTTTTTCAAAGAAGTCATTTTTATTTTTTTCTCCTGATCATTTAAAGAAGCGTCCTCTTTAATTGCCTTCTTCTTTAATTGATTTTTTTCGTGTAAGGATATTATTTTTTTTCTTTGAACATCAGATAGCCCAAGTGAGGTGTCCATCCTATTCATTCTTTTCTCAAATTGTTCTTTCTTTTTATTTTCTTGTTCTGTTTTGGCAGCGGCTATTTTATTTCTTTGCTCTGTTGTTAATATAGCCTCTCTGGAAGATTTCGCTTCTTTAGCAATCGCTGTTTTCCTATCATTGTATTCTTTTACACTAATGGTTTGTTCTTTTTCAAGTGCCTCCATTTTGTTTTTATGTTCTTCCCCGATTTTTTTCATTTTCTCTTTCTGTTCATCAGAAAGATTAAGGGATTGTATCATTTCTTTTTGCGCTGCTTTTCTTTTCATTGCAGCGGGGTTGCTATTCTGATGGCCTTTATTTATTTTTTTGTCTTGAGCAGACACAGTTAAAAGGACGATTGCTAAAAAAAGGATGGATAAAGCTGATTTTTTCATTGTAGTATATTTTATAGTGATGTCTCTTTTGACAGAAACATATAAAATAAGTTTAATCGAGCTAAGAAATAATTTTGTCTTTATTGGCTAACTGGCCACAGGCGGCATCAATGTCTTTCCCGCGACTGCGCCTTACTCTTACATTTACGTTGTTTTTAGCTAAATGGTTAGTAAAAAGCTGCGTGGCATCTTCTCCCGGCTTTACGAATTCCGCTCCCGAAATGGGGTTGTATTCAATCACATTAATCAGATGGGTAGGAATTTGTCTGTAAATCTTAATCAATTCATTGGCATCTTCAATACTATCATTTTTGTCTTTAAAAAGGATGTATTCAAGTGTAATGTCATTCTTTGTATGGTCATAGAAATAATTAAGCGCCTCTATCAACGAATCAATTGTATTGCTTTCATTGATTGGCATAATTTCATTTCTCTTTTTATCAGTTGGGGCGTGCAATGACAATGCTAAATTGAATCGTACTTTATCATCACCTAATTGTTTAATCATCTTTACTACTCCCGCTGTAGAAACTGTAATGCGCTTTGGACTCATCGCCATACTATCCGATGCAGTAATTTTATCTATAGATTTTAAAACATTCTTGTAGTTAAGCAAAGGCTCACCCATGCCCATGTATACGATATTGCTCAATTTCTTTCCGTAAATCTTTTCGCTTTGTTCATTGAGTAATGCAACTTGATCGTAGATTTCTTCGAAATCCAAATTACGCTTACGCTCCATTTTTCCGGTTGCGCAGAATTTGCAGGTGAGACTGCAACCGATCTGTGAGGATACACAAGCAGTATTTCTCTTTTCTGTTGGAATCAATACACCCTCAATGAGATGATTGTCAAAGGTCTTAAACCTCGATTTTACAGTACCATCATTGCTATACTGAGTAGCTTCTACTGTAATCGCGTTAAAATCAAAATCTTCCGCAAGCTTTTTCCTAAGGTCAAGGGACAAATTGCTCATTTCGTCAAAATGTCGCACATTTTTCTTCCAAAGCCATTCGTAGGCTTGTATTGCACGGAATTTTTTGTCGCCAATGGATTCAAAATATTCTTTTAATTCGGGTAGACTTAATGATCGTATATTTCTGCTAATAGGCATGACGCAAAGATAATCAACCTAACTTTGATTGTGCATCCGCTTCTGGCAAAGTTTTTAAAAAGCAGTTATCTTTGCCATCAGTTTTATACAGGAGTATTTTTTAACAACATTGTTATATAAATTCTGAAATATGGAATCAGTATATGTAATTGACTCAGTAAGGTCACCTATTGGGAAATATGGTGGGTCGCTTTCTGGTATTAGGCCAGATGATTTATTGGCGCTAGTGATTAAAGGGTTGATTAGTCGTAATAGTAATATTGATTTAAATGCAATTGAGGATGTTATTGCAGGTGCAGCCAATCAAAGTGGGGAAGACAACCGAAATGTAGCAAGGATGGCTTCATTGTTAGCTGGATTACCTCCAACAGTGCCTGGAGCTACTATCAATAGACTTTGTGCAAGTGGATTACAGGCAATCATGGATGCAGCCAGAACAATCGCTTGCGGAGATGCTCAATTAATGATTGCTTGTGGTGTAGAGAGTATGAGTAGAGCCCCTTTCGTAATGCCTAAGGCAACTTCTCCATTTGATAGAAATGCTCAGATTTTTGATACAACCATGGGTTGGCGTTTTGTGAATCCAGCCTTATCATCTCTTTATTTTCCTTATACAATGGGAGAAACTGCTGAAAACGTTGCCAAACAATGGAATATCAGCAGACATGCTCAAGATGAATTCGCATTGGCTAGTCAGCAGAAATATAGCAATGCACACAAAGAGAATAAATTTAAAGATGAAATCATTCCAATTCAAGTACAAATTGGGAAAGATGCTTTTGATTTTGAACAAGACGAACATCCAAGACTATCAACTTTTGATAAACTTTCTCAACTAAAAGCTGCCTTTATAAAAGAGGGAACTGTAACTGCAGGGAATAGTAGCGGCATCAATGATGGAGCGGCTGCAATGTTATTAGCGAGTGAAAGTGCTGTAAAAAAGTATGCTTTACAGCCTATTGCAAAAATTATCAGCATGGCTGTGGCAGGCGTAGAACCTTCTGTGATGGGAATTGGTCCTATCCCCGCAACTAACAAAGCGCTAAAAAGGGCAGGACTATCCATAGCTGATTTAGATTTGATTGAATTAAATGAAGCCTTTGCTTCTCAAAGCATTGCCTGTATTCATGATTTAGGACTTGATCTCGAAAAAGTAAATGTTAATGGAGGGGCCATTGCATTAGGTCATCCATTAGGCTGTAGTGGAGTGAGAATTTCTACCACTTTGTTGCATGAAATGAAAAAAAGAAAAAGTAAGTATGGCTTAGCGACGATGTGTGTGGGTGTAGGTCAGGGCGCTGCCATTATTTATGAAGGATTGTAATTTATTGTAGAAAACTACTGAGCTGAGTTAATGATATATTTTCTTGCTTACCTGTAAGTAAGTGTTTGATTACACATTCTTTTTTCTCTATTTCTGCACTGCCAATAATCACTACATAAGGGATGTTTTTCTTTTCGGCATATTTGAATTGCTTATCAAGCTTGGATGTTTCATGAAACATCTCACAAGCAATTCCTTGAGCCCTTACTTGTTGTAGAACATCAAATGCAAACAAGCTTTCATTTTCTCCCATATTAAAAAACAATGCTTTTGTATTGGTTTGGATACTAGCTGGGAACAACTGTAATTCTTCTAATACATCGTAGATTCTGTCTACACCAAAACTGATGCCAATTCCTGGAATATTGGGTACGCCGAATAAGCCGGTAAGGTTATCATATCTTCCACCACCACCAATGCTGCCCATTTGAACAGCAGCAGGGGCTTTCGCTTCAAAGATCACTCCGGTATAATAATTAAGTCCTCTTGCAAGTGTAAAGTCAATTGCTAAATGAGTGTTGCTTGCATGATGTACAATGAAAGACAACTCTTCTATGCCTTTTGAAGTGTGTATATTTTTACCCAATAAATCCTCAATAGCAGCAAGCTTCTCTACATTATTTCCTGCAATAGATAAATATTTTTCAATAGTAACGATCTGATTTTCGTTTAACCCTCGCTGTTGTAATTCTATTTTAACTTTCTCAAGACCAATTTTATCAAGCTTATCTATGGCAACAGTAATGTCAATTAATTTATCAGCGCCTCCACAAGCTTCGGCCAATGCCAAAAGTATATTTCTACTGTTGATTTTTAATTCATATTGCTCCAATCCAAGTTGTGTAAAGACTTGGTGGTAGATATTAATAAGTTCTACTTCATTGATCAGAGAGGTGCTACCTACAACGTCTGCGTCGCATTGTGTAAACTCTCTGTATCGGCCTTTTTGGGGCCTATCGGCACGCCAGACAGGCTGAATTTGATAGCGTTTGAATGGAAAAGTAAGTTGCCCGTGATTCATGGCAACATATCTTGCAAACGGAATCGTTAGGTCGTATTTCAAAGCACGTTCGGTAAGTGAGGGGGTGCTTTTCCCTTCTAATAATTTGTCAAATCCTTCTCTAGCTTTATCGATATTTTTTGGATCATTTAATCCATTATTCAGAATCTTAAAAATTAGTTTGTCTCCTTCCTCCCCATACTTTCCCATGAGTGTTTCCAAATTCTCCATGGCAGGAGTTTCCAATGGCTCAAATCCATACAGCTCAAACACCTTTCTAATAGTAGAAAGAATGTGATTCCTTTTTCTGATTGTTTCAGCAGAAAAATCTCTTGTTCCCTGTGGTATCGACGGCTTTGCCATTATAACTTTTCGGTATAATTGGTTTTTTGTAAATAGTTGTTGATTAACGCATCACAAGTTCGGTCAATTAATTGAAAAACTTGAATAAATCCATCCTCCTTGCCATACCATGGATCTGGTACATTCTTGTTTTTTTCTTGGTGCAATTCATTCAAAAATAAGGTGCATTGACTTGCTTTGAAATGTCTGCCGCCTATTCTTTTCATGTCATCTAGTACATCATCAGACATGGCATATAATCTATCATATCTCAAGAAGTCTTCCTGGGTAATTTGCCTAGAAATCTGCTCACTTATATCAATTCCATTCGCGGTTGCTACTTTCTGACTCAGCTTGTGTGGCGATTCCCCATCATGAAATCCATTTGTTCCAGCACTATCTATCTCCCACTGAAGTCCTGCAGCAGCAGCTTTTTTTTGTAATATTCCTTCCGCTAAAGGGCTTCTACAAATATTACCCAAACAAACCATTAAAATTTTCATCGAGTATATAAAAAAGGATAATTATTTTTTGCTATCAAAGATAATTGATCAAACTGAGTTTTTCTTGGGGCAAGACGGATAAATTACCAGTACGATTTTGTGGAATTTAATTGATTAAGTCCTCAAATAGATGCCTATAACTGTCATACTGCCGGGTTATTCTTATTAAATTGCAGTTTCAAATTAATAATCAACTACCATGATACAAGATGAGATTGACGACCATTCATTATCGCAGAGAGATAAAGGGTATATAAGAATGAGAAGTATTATGGATTACGGTATGGGTATATTATGGGCATCGATGGGTATCTTTCTGATTTTTATCAAACAGTTTAATACAGGCCTGGAAGCTCGTTTTGACGATCCTTCTATGAAAGCATTTGGATGTATCTGTTTCATTTATGGTCTATTCAGAGTTTATCGAGGGTATAAAAAAAATTATATGAAAGAGAGATGATGAATGTAAAGAGAACATATTATTTTATGGTAGTTTTTTGGTTGGTGATTTCAAGTTGTTCAACTAAAAAAAACACGATACTCTTTCATGATACACCACAAAAGGGGACTATCTACATTAGTGTAGATGAGTCTTTTAAGCCTGTGATAGAGCAACAAATAAAAATGTACGAGTCTTCTTATCCGGAAGCGCATATTGTTGCCAGTTATAAATCAGAAGCAGATTGTTTCAGGGATTTTTTCAAGGATAGCAGCAATCGGTTGGTAATTGTAGGAAGAGGACTTAATGCAAGGGAAGAGCGTTTTATGATTGATTCACTTCAATACAATCCCGGTTGGAACGCTGTGGCATCAGATGCAGTGGCTGTGATAGTAAATAAAAACAGCCAGGATACTTTATTTTCTTTGCAGTCTTTACAAGGTCATCTTTCAGGTAAACTCAATCGAAATCAATCTATTGTCTTTGATGGATTAAATGCTACAAGCACCGTAAGATTTATTAAGGATTCTATTTTAAAAGGCGAGCCATTTGATACATCCGTAGTAAAAGCGGTAAAAAACAGTCAAGCGGTCATCGATTATGTTGCCAGCAATGAAAACGCCATTGGTTTTGTAGGAATCAGTTGGATTGGCAATCCGGAAGATAGCATTCAGATAGCTTCCTTACAAAGAGTAAAAATTGGGTACATAAAATGTGATCTTTGCGAGGGGAAGCCTTATGTAAAGCCAACGCAACAAAGCCTATTGAGCCGGCGATACCCGTTAGTAAGACCACTGTGTTATATTATTAAAGAAAATTACGAGGGATTGGGAACGGGTTTTATTTCTTTTTTGAAGTTTGAAAGAGGGCAGCTTATATTTAGACGTGCTTATTTAGGCCCAGTTATGGATTTTGATATTAGAAGTGTAAAAATAAATCAGGCCTTGCCTAAAAATTAAGCAAAGCTTTAACGGTTTCTTATATAATTTTATACCATTGATTAAGTCTTAAAAGAAAAGTAACATGAAGAAGGTAATTATTGGAATGTTGGTGTTTGTTTCTGTTTTGTTTGTAAATGGGTTATTAGCTCAGTCGATTGATCAGGGAAAAAAATTCATTTATTACGAAAGATATAAAAGTGCTAGAGATATTTTTCAGAAAATACTCGCTACAAATCCTACCAATGAAGAAGCTATTTACTGGCTTGGTCAAACAATGATTTTGCCTGATGATAAAACAAACAAGGATCTTTCAGATGCAAAAAAATTGTATCAAACTTCTCTTTCGGCAACGCCTAGCAGCACGCTTATAATGGCAGGTATAGGGCACATTGAGTTAATTGAGGGAAAAATTCAAGATGCAAGAAATCATTTTGAAGCAGCCATATCACTTAGTCAGGGGAAAAACATAGGGGTATTAAATGCAGTTGGTTTTGCGAATGGCAATCCCGATGCTAAGAATGGCGATCCAGTCTATGCAATAGAAAAATTAAAGCAAGCAACCCAGCTTAAAAAATTCAATAGCCCAGATGTATTAGTCAATCTGGGCGATGCCTATAGAAAAAATGGAGATGGAGGGAATGCTATTTTATCTTATCAGGCAGCATTGGCAATGGATCCGCACTATGCAAGAGCTAATTTTAGGATTGGTCGATTATACCAATCTCAAGGTAAAGGGCAAGAGTTTATTTTTATGGAGCAATATAATAATACAATAGCAAGCGATCCCGCATTCGCGCCTGTTTATAGTAATTTATTTAATTATTATTATGAAACGGATGTTCCAAGAGCAGCAGAATATTTTGAAAAATGGCTAGCTAATGCAGACGACGATCCAAAGGCTTGTTATTACAGAGCATCTCTTAAGTATGCTCAGGGTCTTTTTTTAGAAACAATTACTAAAGTGAACGAGTGTGTTCAATCTGAAGGGGCAACTCCATATCCTAATTTATTTAGATTGTTGGGCTTGACTTATAACAGAATGAAAGATTCGGTGAAGTCGAAAGAAAATTTTGAAGAATATTTTAAACGTCAGCTTTCGGAAAACGTTGCTCCTGGCGATTATAATTTGTATGCAGAAGTTTTATTGAAATTTCCAGGAAATGAAACGCAGGCAGGATTATTGATAGACAAAGCAGTTGCATTGGATTCTGTTGAACAAAACAAAGTTTTCTATATCAAAACAATCACATCGTTGTATGAAGCCCAGAAAAAATACAAAGAGGCTGCAGATTGGTATCAAAAGATTATTGGATTTAAGAAAAATCCGGGGAAAACAGACTTTTACAATGCGGGGTATAATTACTTTAGAGGAGGCGCCAACGATTCATCTATTGCAATTTTTAATCAGTATACTCAAAAGTTTCCAGAAGACATGTTTGGGTATTATATGATAGGAAAAGCTACTGCAGTTATTGATACTGCAGGCGTTTTAGGATTAGCAGCTCCTTTTTATCAAAAAGCAATTGAGATGGGAGAAAAATCCGCGGATAAAGAAAAGGTAAAAAATCAATTAATAGGAGCCTATAAGTATTTTATAGAGTATTATTATAATATCAAAAAAGACCAAGCAATGGCGTTGACTTATTTAGATAAGGCCATCGCCCTTGATCCTTCCGATGTTCAACTGGTGTCAAATAGAGAGTTTATTAGTAAAAACAATCCCAAATCCACTCCTAAAAAGCCGGCCGTTACTAAGCCAAAGTCCGGAAGTTCACCTAAAAAAAAATAATTCATTCTTAATATGTTTTTTTAAGCCCGTTATTTAAACATAGCGGGCTTTTTATTTGTTATTTTATGACATTGAGCATTGTATATTAGAGTAGCTACCTTATTTTTGCTAACCAATAATCTAAGCATTTTCATATGCCCTTTTTCTTTCTTCAAATAACCACCAATAGCGCAGAAAATTATCTGCCAATTGTGCTTCAGCTCATTTTTGCCTTGGGTTTAGTTTTTGCCATTATTATTGGATCTAATGCGTTAGGCCCTAAAAGAAAGACATCAGATAAACTACAGAATTTTGAGAGTGGAATAGAAATAAAAGGGAATGCCCGCCAACCAATGGCGATTAAGTATTTTTTAGTCGCAATATTGTTTGTTTTGTTTGATGTAGAGGTAATTTTCTTTTATCCTTATGCAATCAATTTCCGAGCACTTGGGTGGGATGGGTTTTTAGCGGTTGTTTTATTTGTGGGTTTATTTATTACAGGATTCATTTACATATTTAAAAAGGGTGCAATGAAATGGGAGGAATAGGGCTAAGGTCTAAAGTTTACTATTGTGCAATCTTAAACTTCAACCCTTAAACGTTTAAAAATTAAAAAAATGTCTCGTCCAGTACAATTTAACAATACAGTAAAATTCCAAGGCATACCAGAAGGGTATATGGGAGAGGGTTTTATGGCAACTAATTTCGAAAAGGTAGTTAGCCTTGCTCGTAAGAATTCTATTTGGCCACTGCCTTTTGCAACGAGTTGTTGCGGAATCGAATTCATGGCTACCATGGCCAGTCATTATGACTTAGCAAGATTTGGATCTGAACGCGTAGGATTTTCACCACGTCAATGTGATTTGTTAATGGTAATGGGCACCATCTCTAAAAAAATGGGGCCTGTGTTAAAGCAAGTTTATTTACAAATGGCCGAACCTCGCTGGGTAATAGCAGTAGGAGCTTGCGCTAGCAGTGGTGGAATATTCGATACTTATTCAGTATTGCAAGGAATTGATCAAGTTATTCCAGTAGATGTGTACGTTCCAGGTTGTCCTCCTAGGCCAGAAGCAATCTTAGATGGTTTTATGAAAATACAGGAGCTGGTGAATGCGGAAGGATTAAGAAGAAGACACAGTGATCAGTACAAAGAATTATTGAATAGTTACGGAATCCAATAAATAAAAAGAGACAGATTTAAATGTTGACAAACACAATCATACAACAACGGCTAACCGAAAAGTTTGGAGAACAACTAACCAATTGGGAAGAGCCTTATGGCATGCTCACCTTTTCAGCGCCAAAGGAATTGAACTTAAAAGTGCTTCAGTTTTTATTTGATGAGCCTGAATTGAAATTTACATTCCTAACAGATTTGCAAGCAGTACATTATCCTGATAATAAAGGAGCTGAGTTAGCGGTGGTTTACCACATGCATAATTTCACAGATAATATTCGCATTCGATTTAAAGTCTTTACTGATATTGTAAAGCCTGATGTATACAGTGCAACAGCTTTGTTTCAATCAGCGAATTTTATGGAAAGAGAAACCTACGATTTCTTTGGAGTAAATTTTGTTGGGCATCCAAATTTGATTAGAATATTGAATGTAGATGAGATGGATTATTTTCCCATGAGAAAAGAATTCCCGTTGGAAGATCAAACTAGAATAGATAAAGATGACGAAATGTTTGGACGATAATTATTTGATACAATCGATAATAAATTGGCTGGTTATTAATTGACTAATTAACATATGAGCGACCATATACTTTTACCGGAAGGGAGCATTGAAAAGCAAACGACTACATTAAACCTGGGTCCTACGCATCCTGCAACGCATGGTGTATTTCAAAATATTTTGGAACTTGATGGAGAACGCATCATGCAAGCCACTTCAACGGTAGGATATATTCATCGTGCATTTGAAAAGATTGCGGAAAGAAGACCTTTATATCAAATAACACCTTTAACAGATCGTCTAAATTATTGTTCTTCTCCTATTAATAATATGGGTTGGCATTTAACATGCGAAAAATTATTGGGTGTGCAAACCCCTAAGCGAGTAGATTATTTAAGAATCATTATCATGGAATTGGCTCGTATCTCTGATCACTTGATTTGTAATTCAATTGTGGGAGTTGATAGTGGAGCGTATTCTGGGTTTTTATATTTAATGCAGTTCAGAGAATTAATTTATGAGATTTATGAAGAAGTATGTGGATCGCGCTTAACAACCAATATTGGTCGTATCGGAGGGTTTGAACGGAATTTCACCAATGCAGCTTTTGAAAAATTGGAGAAATTCTTAGATGAAAAGAACGGGTATCCTGCACAGCTAAGAGAGTTTGAAAATTTATTTACTCGCAATAGAATATTTATGGATCGCACCATCGGTTGTGGTCCTATATCTGCCGAAAGGGCAATGAACTATGGGTTTACCGGCCCCAATCTTAGGGCGGCGGGAGTTGATTATGATGTACGTGTTCATACTCCCTATAGTAGTTACGAAGAGTTCGACTTTTCCATTCCCGTAGGTAAAACAGGCGATTGTTATGATCGTTTTTTGGTACGCAATGAAGAGATGTGGCAAAGCTTGAGTATTATTAAGCAAGCCTATCAAAAAGTTCAATCATTTAAAGGTGCGGAGGCGGATGTTTTTCATGCAGATACGCCCGCTTACTATTTGCCTGAAAAGAAAGATGTGTATACGAAGATGGAAGCCCTCATCTATCATTTTAAAATAGTAATGGGTGAAACAGCAATGCCTGCTGGAGAAGTGTATAGCTCAGTTGAAGGAGCCAACGGTGAATTAGGGTTTTATTTAATCAGTGATGGAGGACGAACTCCTTATAGACTTCACTTCCGTAGACCATGTTTTATTTATTATCAAGCATATCCAGAATTGATTAAAGATGGCATGTTGAGTGATGCAGTGATAACGATGAGCAGCTTAAATTTGATAGCAGGGGAATTAGATGCATAAGCATTTGAATATTGATTTTTGAATTTATAATATAATGATACAATTTAAAGAAACAAGTCTGGCTAAAGTGAAGGAAATCATTGCTCGTTATCCTCAAGGAAAACAGAAGAGTGCTTTGCTTCCTGTATTACACATAGCGCAGGTGGAGTTTGGCGGATGGTTGGATGTGCCTGTGATGGACTATGTAGCTTCTTTGTTGCAAATAGAACCAATTGAAGTATATGAAGTAGCTAGCTTCTATAGCATGTACAATCTGAAGCCTGTTGGAAAATATGTTTTTGAAGTTTGCCAAACAGGCCCTTGTATGCTTAATGGAAGTGATGATATCATAGACTACATCAAAAGCAAATTAAATATAGGCGTGGGCGAAACCACTGCAGATGGAATGTTTACATTGAAGACAGTAGAATGTTTGGGTGCTTGTGGATATGCTCCCATGATGCAGTTAGGTAAAAATTACCGCGAGCATCTTACAAAAGGAAAAGTGGATAGCATTGTCGAAGAGTGTAGGAATAAAGCAAATTAAAGAAAAAATATTTTATAAAAATTCGGTAACAGAAGGATTAGTAAAATGGGAAGAAAATTATTATTAGAGAAAGTACAGGTGGAAGGCATTCGTCATTATGATGTTTATCGTCGTGAAGGAGGTTATCGTAGCGTGGAGAAAGCTTTAAAATTACAGCCAGACGAAGTGGTAGAAGAAGTAAAGAAAAGTGGCTTAAGAGGTCGTGGGGGTGCGGGCTTCCCTACAGGAATGAAATGGAGTTTTTTAGCTAAGCCAGTTGGCGTTCCTCGTTATCTTGTTTGCAATGCAGATGAAAGTGAACCAGGCACTTTCAAGGATAGGTATTTAATGGAGTTTATTCCGCATCTGTTGATTGAAGGAATGATCGTGTCTTCTTTTGCGTTAGGAAGCAATACAAGTTATATTTATATAAGAGGAGAATATGATTGGATTGCTGATATTTTGGAAGTTGCTATTGCAGAAGCAAAGCAAAATGGCTTTTTAGGTAAAAATATTTTAGGCAGTGGATTTGATTGTGAGATGTATGTGCAAAGAGGGGCGGGTGCTTATATATGTGGCGAAGAAACAGCATTGTTAGAATCGTTAGAAGGGAAGCGGGGCAATCCAAGAATCAAACCTCCTTTCCCAGCTGTTAAAGGATTATGGGGTTGTCCAACGGTAGTGAATAACGTAGAAACGCTTGCGGCAGTGGTGCCTATTATTAATGAAGGAGGCGAGCAGTATGCAACAATAGGAATAGGAAAATCTACAGGAACCAAGTTAATTTCGGCTTGTGGCAATATCAATAAGCCGGGCATTTATGAAATAGACATGACCATTTCAGTGGAGGAATTTATTTACAGTGATGAATATTGTGGAGGAATACCCAATGGGAAAAAATTAAAAGCATGTATTCCCGGAGGGTCGTCTGTTCCCATTCTTCCTGCAAATCTTTTGCTAACAACTGCAAAGGGAGAGAAAAGATTAATGAATTACGAAAGTTTAAGTGATGGAGGATTTGCTTCAGGAAGTATGATGGGTTCTGGAGGTTTTATTGTTTTAGATGAAGACCAGTGTATCGTAAGACACACCTATACGCTAGCAAGATTTTATCGTCATGAGAGTTGCGGACAGTGTAGTCCGTGCCGTGAAGGAACAGGTTGGATGGAAAAAATATTACTAAATATAGAAAAGGGGAAAGGAAAGCTGAGTGATATTGATTTGTTGTGGGATATTCAAAGAAAAATTGAAGGAAACACAATTTGTCCATTGGGAGATGCTGCAGCATGGCCTGTTGCGGCTGCAATTAGGCATTTCCGTGATGAGTTTGAATGGCATGTAAATAATCCAGAAAAATGTATGACCGAAAATTTTGGGCTCAGACATTATGCGGATCCTATTCATGTGCCTGCTTAAAAGAGATAAAGTATAAAGTTTAATGTTTAAGGCTGATTTATAATTTATGGCAGACGAAATAAAAACAATCAAAGTAACCATCGACAACATCACCATTGATGTTGCCCCAGGTACCACCATCTTGCATGCTGCAAGAGAAATTGGTGGAGATGTAACTCCTCCTGCCATGTGTTATTATAGTAAGTTGGAAGGTAGTGGTGGCAAGTGTCGTACTTGTTTGGTAGAAGTAGCAGCAGGATCTACTGCTGACCCAAGACCTATGCCAAAATTGGTAGCCAGCTGTCGTACCAATGTGATGGATGGAATGATTGTAAAAAATATTACCAGTGAAAAAGTAACCGATGCAAGAAATGGTGTGGTAGAGTTTTTATTGTTAAATCATCCGCTAGATTGTCCTATTTGCGATCAAGCAGGCGAATGTCATTTACAAGATCTTGGGTATGATCATGGGAAAGAAGGAACTCGTTATCAATTTGCACGTCGCACGTTTAAGAAAGAAGACATTGGTCCTTATATACAATTGCACATGACTCGTTGTATTCTTTGCTATCGTTGTACCTATGTGGCAGATCAAATAACAAACAAGCGCGTACATGGAATTGTGGATAGAGGAGAT
>CANFJP010000015.1 GCA_947447485.1 Chitinophagaceae bacterium | reverse complement strand
CTAGGTTGGTTTATGTATGGGTTTTTTACAATAATGCCTTTGAATTTTTTTAGAGCATTTAGTTTAAATGATGAATTTGAAAGTAATCTTGCGCTAAACCCGTTACAAAACTTTTTTACCACATTGCGTTTTAGAGAACCAGACTATAATACAAAAGCAGATCACTATTACAATACCATTGCTGATTTTTTAAATATTAATCCTTCAGAAAGAAAATTAAAATATTATAAAAGAACCATTCATCCAGGCAGCAATGCGCTTGAAAGTCAGCCCAATGTTGTGCTTGTGATTTGCGAAAGCTTTAGCATGTATAAAAGCAGTATGAGTGGCAATGTTTTAAATAGTACACCTTATTTTAATGAGTTAACCAAACAAGGTGTTTTTTTTAATAGATGTTTTTCTCCCACTTTCGGAACAGCGCGGGGTGTATATGCAACAATTACCGGAATACCTGATGTGCAATTGAGTAAGTTTTCTACCAGAAATGAATTGTCGGTTAATCAACGAACCATTATAAATGATTTTGAGGGGTATGATAAATTGTATTTCATTGGAGGCAGAAGTCAATTCAATAATTTTAGTGGGCTTATTCATAACATTAATAATGTCAAAGTATATGAAGAAGGTAGTTTCAATTCGCCCAAAGTAAATGTATGGGGCATTAGCGATAAAAATCTTTTTTTAGAAGCCAATCAACGATTAGCGAATCAGCAAAAACCTTTTTTTGCTATTATTCAAACAGCTGACAACCATCGGCCTTATAATATTCCTATGGAGGACAGCGATTTTATAAATAAGACTATTCCGGATGAGATGTTGTTTAAAAATGGGTTCGAATCTTTAAAAGAATACAATGCATTTGCTTACACTGACTATTGTTTCAAGAAGTTTATCGAAGCAGCAAAAAAAGAAAGCTATTTTAATAATACGATTTTTATTTTTGTGGGGGATCATGGGGTAGAAGGAAATGCATCTGCGGTTTATCCAAGTGCCTGGACAGAGCAACGATTATCGGAAGAGCATGTTCCATTACTGTTTTACGCTCCTTCACTTTTAACGCCTCAAGAACATTCAGAACCTGTTTCGCAAATTGATGTGCTTCCAACGGTTGCAGGAATGATACAGCAGCCCTTTTTGAATACAACATTAGGAAGAAATGTGCTCGATGAAACTACAAGTCCTCATGCTGCTTTTACTATTTATCATGCAGCAGGCTGGATTGGAATGGTAGGAGAGAATTATTATTATCGAAAAAATATACGAATTGATAAAGAAGAACTAGTTCCTTTGAAAAGCAATCTTCCTATGTTAACAAAGCGAGCATCCGATTCTATAAAACATCAATTTTCGATATTGACTTCAGGGATGTATGAAACAGCTAAATGGATGTTGATCAATAATAAGAGCCATTAATTAATTTTTTTGGCAATCATAATCAGTCTTGAAGAATCTTTTTCATCATATTCAGATAAGTTGTATTCTCCGAATGTTTTGATGATTTGTAATCCTTGCTTTTCAAAAAGGGTTTCAAAATCCTTTAATGAAAACCTAGCTACTTTTTCTGTATAAATTTGAGGTGTGTCTTTTTCGCTGTCATCTATTATAATCTTTTTATAAAAAAAGTTATCATCATACCATTTAGTAATGGTAAATTGTACGTTATCGATTTTTCTCTCTTCCTGATGAGTCATGTTTCTTTCTACATAGGCTACATTAAGATAATCCATTACAAAAACACCCTTATTTTGTAGGGATTGAGCAATTGACCTAATCGCATTTTCGTTTTCTCTATTTGTTTCAAAATACCCAAAACTTGTAAAAAAATTGAAAGCAAAATCAAAATAATTAATCCAAAAGGGTTGCCTCATATCATGTGTGAAAAAATGCAGCGTATCGCTTTCAAAGCGGAGTGCTTCTTGTATGCTTTCTTCACTTAGATCAACTCCCGTTACATCATATCCTTTTTCTGCTAATTGAATGGCGTGTCTTCCTTTTCCGCATGCAATATCGAGCACTTTTGCTCCTTGAGGAGGAGATAAGAATTTTATGAGTTTGTCAATGAAATTAGCTGCTTCTGTGTAATCTCTATTTTTATAAAGCGTGTGATAGTAAGTAGTGTTGAACCAATCTTTAAACCAAGTTTCTTCCATTTCGCAAAGTTAACGCTTGATTGCTAATTCATATTTTAATTTAGCGAGTAAATATTCTTTAAAAAAGAGCGTAAGACACTGATATGCAGTTAGTTAAAATAACTCGCAACTCTTCGTTATATTTGTTGTCCAAAATTGCAGTAAATGACATTGATTAAGAGTATATCGGGTATAAGAGGAACGATAGGTGGTGAGCTAGGAGACAATCTGACTCCCATAGATATCGTAAAATTTTCTGCTGCTTATGGAACTTGGTTATTACAATCTGGAGAATCCAATCCTAAGAAGGTAGTAATAGGCAGGGATGGAAGAATAAGCGGTCTAATGGTTAAGAACCTAGTGAATGCTACGCTTACCGCTTTGGGTATAGACGTTATTGATCTTGATTTAAGCACAACTCCTACCGTTGAAATGGCAGTAATTTTTTTACAAGCAGATGGAGGGATCGTACTTACGGCAAGTCATAATCCCAAAGAATGGAATGCGCTTAAATTATTAAATCATAAAGGCGAGTTTATCAACGCAGCGGATGGAAAGACTATTCTTGAGTTAGCGGCTAATACTTCTTTTAATTTTTCCGAAATCGATCAAATTGGAAAAGTTACAAATAACGAAGAAATGCTATCAGCACACATTGCAGCCATTTTGAAAAACAAATTGGTAGATAAAAAAGCAATCGCTAGTGCAGGGTTTCGCATTGTTGTTGACGCGGTAAATAGTACGGGCGCCATAGCTGTGCCACAATTATTAGCTGCATTGGGAGTAGAAGAGGTGGTAGTAATCAACGAAGAAATCAATGGAAATTTTGCTCACAATCCAGAGCCATTACCTGAGCATTTGACCGAACTGAGTAGGGAAGTGGCGACAAGAAATGCTTCTTTGGGTATTGCTGTAGATCCTGATGTAGATAGGCTTTGTTTCGTTTGTGAAGATGGCTCTATGTTTGGCGAAGAATATACTTTAGTTGCTGTGGCAGATTACGTATTAAGTAAGCATCCAGGCAATACAGTGAGCAATATGTCATCAACAAGAGCATTAAAAGATATTACCCTTAAACATGGGGGTGAATATTTTTCTAGCGCGGTGGGAGAGGTCAATGTGGTTAATAAAATGAAAGCTACGAATGCCGTTATAGGTGGAGAAGGAAATGGAGGCATCATTGTTCCAGATTTACATTATGGAAGAGATGCATTGATTGGCATTGCGCTTTTTTTATCTCACTTGGCTAAAAGCAAAAAAACTTGTAAACAATTACGCAATACGTATCCGGATTATTTCATCAGTAAAAACAAAATTACTTTAGAAAAAAATATAGATGTAAGCGCCGTGTTTGAAAAAATAAAAGAAAAGTATAAATCTAATCCTGTTAATACAGAAGATGGACTTAAAATTGAATTTGATAACGATTGGGTTCATTTAAGGACTAGTAATACGGAACCCATTATTCGGATTTATGCAGAAAGTAATTTTGAGACAACCGCAGACAATATTGCTATGCGATTAATCAAAGACATTCAAGAAGTAATATAAGCACTGTTTAAATAATAATTCTATGAATCGAATCTATTTCGATAATGCTGCAACTACGGCTCTTGATCCAGTTGTGTTTGAATCAATGATTCCTTTTTTTACAGAAAAATTTGGCAATCCATCTTCTATCTATTCTTATGGGAGAGAAACCAGGCTTGCCATTGAATTTGCTCGTAAGTCAGTTGCCAAAATATTAAATGCGCATCCAGCTGAAATATTTTTTACCAGTGGCGGTACCGAAAGCAACAATACGGCTATTCAGTGCGCTGTTAGAGATTTAGGTTGCAAGCATATTATTACTTCATTAATAGAGCACCATGCAATTACGCATACTGTTGAACATTTAGTTAAACTCAATTTAATAAGAGTGAGCTATGTTAAGTTGCTACCTAATGGTCATGTTGACATGATTGATTTGGAAAAATTGCTTTCAGCTTCTCCTGACAAAGTATTGGTGTCGCTGATGCATGCCAATAATGAAATTGGCAATATGCTCGATATTCATGCAGTAGGAAATCTTTGTAAAAAGTACAAAGCAATATTTCATAGTGATACTGTACAAACAGTGGGTCATTTTCCCTTAGATTTACGCAATACTCCTGTTCATTTTATAACAGGAGCAGCGCACAAATTTCATGGCCCCAAAGGAATAGGATTGTTATACATTAATGAAAATATTAAAATACAGCCTTTTGTTTTTGGCGGCAGTCAAGAGCGCAATATGCGTGCAGGAACGGAAAATATTTATGGTATTACAGGTTTTTCCAAGGCGCTTGAAATTGCAACTGAACATCATGAAGTTGATAGCAAATACATTGCTGGTTTAAAAACTTACATGCATACCGAATTGCTGAAAAATATTCCTGGTGTTGCTTTCAATGGAGATACGCTTGGACCTTCTTTATATGCCGTGTTAAGTGTGTGTTTCCCAAAAACTGAAAGATCGGAAATGCTACTTTTTAATTTAGACATCAATAATATTTGCGCAAGTGGTGGAAGTGCATGCGCTTCGGGTGCTGAAGGAGGAAGTCATGTTATTAGAGCCATCAACAATAATCCGAATCAGGTTACGGTGCGATTTAGTTTTAGTAAACACAATACAACAGCAGAAATAGACACGGTTATAAAAAAACTAAAAGATCTTTTATAAATTCCATTAAAAATAATAACCAAGTCTTTCGGTTAACTTAACGGGTAAAGTTGGAAGTTCTCTTCTGTCAATCAGAAAGCTATTTAATTGAGAAATTTCTTTGAAGATATAATGCTTGTCCATTGCTCCTTGTAAATACCCTGCTCCCGTACTTCCTCCTGTTCCAACTCTGCTTCCAATCATCCTTCTTACCATATTTAAATGTCTATAACGCCAATTTCCCATTTGATTATCAATCTCCAATAAAGTGTCAATTAATTGAAAAGGAAGTTCTAGTAATGGATATCCTCTGTATAGCATAATAAATAAAGCCGAACGCGAAGCTTCGGGGCTTAGCGCACGATCAAGGGTATTGGCTTCTCCGAAAAATATTTGTTTGAACAATTGAGTATTGTTTTTTTCAGTTTCTGCTAAACCATTAGTGTAAGTGGTTTCATAAGCCTTCCAAAAAGGATGTTCGGAAATGTTCTTTGTATCAGAAGATTCGTTATTCCAAAAAGAAGTGTCCTGTAAAAAGGGCATTCGCTCAAGCCATTTATTCAAGAACTCAAAAATGGTTATTCCTTTTTCCGCCTCTTTAATTGTATTGACGTCTTCTTCTTTTAGCTGAGAGGTATAATAATTTTGTCCGTGTCTTTGCTCAAACTTTAACCCCAATTTTGCTTCAATTATTTTGAATTGCCAACTTTGAAATCCTGAAGCAGGACGAAGCATGTCTCTAAAATCAAGAAAGTCCATAGGTGTCATTGTTTCAATGATATCTATTTGTTTCACCAGCACTTTTAAAATTGTTGACACTCTATTCATTCGATGAACAATCGCTTGAAGCTCACCAGAATTATCATTCAAAGATGGTTTGCCAATGATGGTTAAAACAGAATCCAATTCAAATAATATTTGTTTGAACCAAAGCTCATAGGCTTGATGTATAATGATAAAAAGCATTTCATCATGGGCTGCATTGTTTCCTTTCTCAAAACTTATAGGATGTTGCGCATGTATAATCTTGTCTAGCTGCAAGTATTCACCATAATACACAGGTTTTTGCTCCATGATAATATTTTTTTACAAACTTATGAAATTAGCTAGGGAATGATGCAGTATTCAGATTGAATATTTTTAAAAGCGAGCCATTTGCATTTTATCTTAATAAAACAACTGTGCCTTTTTGGTCTACTTTCTTATTGGTATCAGTATTGGTGTATTGTAACATCCAAACATATGTGCCCAAGTCTGCCTTTTTACCATTAAACGTACCATCCCATTTTTGTGTCCAGTCTTCAGAATAAAATACCCGCTGTCCAAGTCGGTTATACACGCTAAACTTCAAATCTTTTGCTTTGTATGCATTTAAAGGATAGAGGTAATCATTCAATCCATCATTGTTGGGGGTAAAGGCTGAAGGCACATCGATGTAGCAGTTCCAAATAACAGTAATATTTCCAACGGCAGTGTCTTTGCAACCTATATTATTTTCTACGATTAGTTTTATAGGAACGGTATAATTACTTCCTACAGGCAAGTAGCTTTGTGGAGGAGGGTTACTCACGTAGCTTGGCGTTCCATTCCCTAGATTCCAATCCCAGTATCTAATATCTCCAATGCTGGTATCTCTGAAAAAGGCAAGATCATTAGGACAAACAAGTAGCGTTGACTCGAAGCCAGCTTTTAGAGTGTTGTTTAAAAAAATGGATACAGCACTTGTGTCCTTGCAAATGCCATTAGATACAATCAATTGTGCTTGATGGTTGCCAAAAATCGAATAGGAAATAGAAGGATTTTGTTGATTGCTACTTGATTGATTGTCAAATAGCCATGTCCAATTGTTTACCGTGTTGGCGCCTGAATGATTATAATTCACTACATCTACTTCGCAACCTAAATTAATGGCGTAGCTAAAACTTGCATTAACTGTATCTTTTATTGAAAATAACAGTAGCTCGCCTGCTGGTGTTTGTTGCCCACATTCATCAATGACAGTATTCCCATCTATTCCAGTTACTAGTTTGATTTGAAAGTTGCCTGCCTGTTGTAACGGGGTAGATAGCTTAACGAAAATTTTAGAGCTTACCCCATTTACACAATTTCCTACTGCAGAAATTACTGTTACAGGATAGGTTCCGGTTACTACAAAATCACTTCCGCCAGGTTCAATTGAATTACATCGAATGGGCTTTCTAAATACAAGCTCTAATACCTGAGGGGCGCATGCCGGCTTTGTTAGACTGTCCATTGGAGTTGCCTGAACAGGATAAACAGTTAAGGGAATATTTTCTCCAACGGGAATAAATCGATCGCAATTATCTAATAATGTATTAGCGTCTATGCCATTTTGCATAGTGATAATATAACTTCCTGCGGGAAGTGGATTATTGAGGGTAAGTATGATGGAGTCGGTGTCAAAAGAACTACTGCATCCATTTCCTACTGCACTTATAATATTTGTTACAGCAGTATTAATAGAAAAATCAGAACCATTGAATGCCAAGGTTCTGCACTTCATTTTTTTATTTAGCTTAACGGTTACAACCGTTCCATCACATGCTGCGGCTGCACTTTCTAGATGAGGATCTGTTGGATCGGTAATGCTTCCTGTGCCCCCGCCAAACGATAAGGAATACCCGCTTTGGGAATCTGTAAAATGACTGATTAATAATAAATAGTTATGGCCAATAAGAATATTTGGCATAGAGCTAAACAACGGCACTCCTGGTCCATCGCAAAGAATCAAGGAGGTGCCGGCAATAGATGCGCCAGTAGTACCTTTTTCTCCGCTCCAGTTGCATGCTACAAACATAGATAAATCAGAATAAATGTTTGCAGGGTTTTTTCCTGTAACATCAAATAACTGCCAATCGTAATCATCATTTAAATTATTGGGAGTAATCACAAATCCAAGTGTGCCAGATCTGTAACAAGTAAATTTATACCAATAGGGATTTTTATCAGTAAGCGTTACGGTTGAAGTGGTGCAAGGAGAAACCAATGCGCGATCGCCACAAATAGCCACTGAATTTTGAGAAAATACGGTTGTGCCGCAAACGGGAAAGGCGGTTTGTGGATTTTGCCCTAAAGCGGTGCAAGTTTGTGCTGTAGACTCAAAGCCCAGCAAAAAAAACAAGAAAATTATAAGTGTAATTTTTTTAATCATTCCTTTGCACAAGATAACCCAAAGGCTCCTATTTATAACTGTTTGGAAGGATTGTTTAGATAGTTTTAACAAGTTTGGCTACTTTATTTTACTTTTTATTTCTTGTATTTTTAATAGCGCTTCCACAGGAGTGAGTCGATTAATATCTATTGTGTTAAGTAAGGATCGGATTTCTTCAAAAGTAACAGAATGAGCATCAAAAATACTCATTTGCATTTTTGGATGTGACAATTCTTTCATTGTATTTGTTACATGATTATTATCATGATGCTGTCTATTTTCACTGCTTTCTTCTAATTGGGAAAGTATTTCATTGGCTCTGTTAATTAACGAAGGTGGCATCCCGGCCATTCGAGCAACATGAATTCCAAAACTATGCGTACTTCCTCCTGCGGCTAACTTACGCAAAAAGATTACTTTATTACCCACTTCTTTATTCGTGATATGAAAGTTCTTAACTCGTTCCAGTTTATTCTCTAGCTCATTTAATTCATGGTAATGTGTAGCAAACAATGTCTTGGGAGCATGAGGGGATTCATGTAAAAACTCAGCAATGCTCCAAGCGATAGAAATACCATCATAGGTAGAGGTTCCTCTACCTATTTCATCTAAAATAATCAAACTGCGCGAGGTAAGGTTATTAATGATACTTGCCGTTTCATTCATTTCCACCATAAAAGTACTTTCTCCTCCACTGAGATTATCGGAGGCGCCTACACGCGTAAAAATTTTATCTGTTAAGGGGATCTTAGCTGCTGAAGCAGGAACAAAACTACCCATATGAGCAAGCAGTGTTATTAAAGCTGTCTGTCTAAGAATAGCGCTTTTACCACTCATATTGGGTCCGGTAAGAATAATTATTTGTTGATGGGTGTCATTGAGAATAATGTCATTGCTAATGTATGATTCTCCTATAGGTAGGTTTCTTTCAATGACAGGGTGTCGGCTATCTTTTAATTCCAGTTCTTTCCCATCATGTAATGCAGGTTTTTTATAATTAAATTGAATGGCATTGTTCGCAAAACATGAAAGACAGTCCAATACGGCCATAACGTGTCCGTTTACCTGCATGGGTGCGATGTAATCTTGCAGTTCATTTAGCAATTCCTGAAAAATAGTTTGCTCTATTGAAATGATTTTTTCTTCGGCACCCATTATTTTTTCCTCGTATACCTTTAATTCCGGAGTAATGTAGCGCTCTGCATTTGAAAGCGTTTGTTTTCTAATCCAGGTTTCGGGCACTTTGCTCTTATGTATATTGGTTACTTCTAAATAATAACCAAACACATTATTAAAACTAATTTTTAATGAGGAGATGCCTGTATTAATGGCTTCTTTGTGTTGTAATTCGAGTAGATAATTTTTTCCTCCGCTTGCAATCGCTCTTAATTCATCTAACTCTGCATGAATGCCTTCGGCAATTAGGCCTCCTTTATTAGTTGCAGCAGGAGGGTTCTCGTTAATTTCTTTTAGTATTTTTTCAAGTATGTAATTGCAAGGATTAAGAGAGTCTCCCAACCGCTTCAAATAATCATTGGTGGATGTTTTGCAGGATTCTTTTATGTTGTTTGTTTGTTGAAGTCCTTTTGCAATTTGCAATACTTCTCTTGGATTGATTTTTTTTAATGGGACTTTTGCTGCCAGTCTTTCTACATCACCTGCTAGTTTTATATATTGACAAATCTTATTTCTAGTCTCTACTTCTTTTATCAAATAGTCAACTGTATGCAACCTTTCATTAATACCTATTACATTATTGAGTGGCATGAGCATCCATCTTTTCAATAGTCTTGCTCCCATGGGAGAAACGGTGTGATTGATTGTTTTGAAAAGAGTATTGTTTTGGTCATTATTACCAAGCAATTCTAAATTACGGATAGTGAATCGGTCCATCCAAAGATGATCTTCCCGATTGATTCTTTGTAGAGAAGTAATGTGTTGGAGATTTGGATGTTCCGTATCTTTCAAATAATGAAGAATAGCGCCAGATGCAATGATGCCATCGTTAAGTCCTTCAATTCCAAATCCTTTTAAACTGTGCGTGCCAAAATGTTTTAAGAGATTTTCTGTGGCATAAGCTTCAGTGAAAATCCATTCATCAAGGGTATAGGTAAAAAATGAATTGCCGAAGCTTTCTTTGAATTGCTTTGATTTGTTTCGTTGAAATATTACTTCTGCAGGCTGCATGCTTTGTAGCAGCTTATCAGTGTATTCTTTGTCTCCTTCTGCTATAAAAAATTCACCTGTAGAAATATCTAAAAATGCTATACCGATTTTATCTTCTTCAAAATGAAGAGCAGCCAAAAAATTATTACTACTGTGTTCTAAAAGTTTATCGTTGATGGCAACGCCAGGTGTAACCAATTCTGTTACTCCTCTCTTCACAATTCCTTTTGCTGTTTTAGGATCTTCCAGCTGATCGCAAATCGCCACTCTGTATCCTGCTTTTACCAGTTTATGTAAATAAGTATCTAATGCATGATGAGGGAATCCAGCTAGTTCTGAGGAAGCAGCATTTCCATTGTTTCTTTTGGTAAGGGTAATGCCCAATATAGCCGAAGCATTGATTGCGTCTTGTCCGAATGTTTCATAAAAATCACCTACTCTAAACAACAAGATGGCATCAGGATATTTTGCCTTGATGGCGTTGTGTTGTTGCATTAAGGGAGTTTCGCTAGCTGCTTTTGCCATAGGCAACAAAAATAGCACATTGAAACTTAATTACTATTGCTTTTAGGCTTTATCTAAGCTGAAATGACACATATTGTGCCTTTTTTTATTAACAGAACCTTATAAAACATTCGCTCAACTGAAGGGCATAAAATTGTGCTATTGACTATCTTTGCAAAGTGAAAGTTTTTAAGACTAATAAAAATAAAATGAAAAAAATATTATATACACTATTATTTCTTTTAGTTTCTATTACATTCGTTAATGCACAACCTCCAAAAGGAATGGGAAAAAGTGATGCAGAGGCAAAGAAAATACTCGATGCTATTAGTGTAAAATTTAAAAGCTATAAATGCGTACAAGCTAAGTTTGTATTGAAAATTGAAAATGCTTCTGGCAAAAATTTGGGCACTAAAAGCGGGGCTGTTTTCATGAAGGCGACTAAATACCGAATTACTGTTCCAGGTCAGGATATTTTTTCAGATGGATCTACAGTGTGGACTTACGAAAAAGCTTCAAATGAAGTAACCATCAATAAAATAGATCCCACGGCTAATAGCATAACGCCTCAAAAGCTGTTTACTAATTTTTATGACAAAGATTTTCTATATAAATTAAATGGCTCTGTTAAGAACAATGGCAAAACCATGCAGCAAATAGAATTAACTCCTATTGATAAATCTAAGCCATTTTTTAAAGTATTATTGTACATAGACAATGCTACTATTTATACAACGCAGGTATTTGAAAAAACAGGAAATAGGTATACGTATAGTGTAACCAACATGAAAACCGACGCCTCATTAGCGGATAACACATTTGGTTTTGATACAAAAAAATACCCTGGAGTAGAAGTCGTTGATTTAAGATAAGTGGGTACTTCGCTAAATTAATTTCCCCATCTAAAAGTATTAATAGGCAATCCTGCTAAATCCATTACTCTATCCACCACAGTAGCAGCCACTTCTTCAATAGTGGTGGGTTTGCTGTAAAAGGAGGGAGTAGCCGGACAAATAATTCCTCCAGCCAATGTGATGGTTTCCATATTTTTTATATGAATAAGATTATAGGGCGTTTCCCTTGCAACGCAAATCAATTTTCTTTTCTCTTTTAATACAACATCTGCCGCTCTGGTAATTAGATCGTTTGAAATGCCACCTGCAATTCGTCCCAATGTTCCCATGCTACATGGAATAATGATCATGGTATTGTACTTGCCAGAACCAGAAGCAAAAGGGGCATTAAAATCTTGTTGGCCATAATATTTTACAGGGAAGCTTGCATAACTATCATTGCCAAGTTCGGTTTGCCAAACTTCTTTTGCATTGGGTGTCATCACAACAGACAATTCATCTATATGCTCTTTAGCTTGGAGAAGTTTTTTTAATAAAACCGCAGCATAAATTGAACCACTGGCACCTGTAATGGCAACTATAATTTTTTGCATCATTATTCTGTTTATCGTGTTACAAAGGACTAAACAAATCAATCGATTAAAGGTTACAGAAATTGCCTTTTTTATTTCTGTATTTTTTTTATATTTATTCTCAAGCTACAACAATATTCATTTACTAGAAATAAAAAACCCCGCATGAAGCGGGATGTTTTATTATTATTTCACCTGTTATTTTTAAATTTTCTCTGACATGTCTGGTATTTCTTCTGCCTTGTATTCTCCTGCATCTAGTTTTTTCTTTGTTTCCTCAAAAGCTTTCAAAGTGAGGTCTATCTCTTCAAAATTATGCACTGCAGTAGGGATCAGTCTGTAAATAATGTCTCCCTTTGGAATTACGGGATATACAACAATGCTACAAAAAATATGATAGTTTTCTCTAAGATCCATTACCATTTTGGTGGCTTCAGGAACATTCCCTTTCATGTAAATAGGAGTTACAGGAGAGTTGGTATTTCCAATGTCAAATCCTCTTTCTTTTAACCCTTTTTGCAATCGTGCTACATTGTCCCACAATTGTTTTCTCAACTCAGGCATCGTAATAACCATTTCCATTCTCGTTAGCATACCCTCAACAATCATTAGCGGCAAGCTTTTTGCAAAGATTTGTGATCTGGTATTGTATCGAAGATATTTTAATACATCTTTCGGCCCACTAATAAATGCGCCAATACTACCCATGCTTTTAACGAATGTGCTAAAGTATAAATCTATACCATCCTGACAGCCCTGTGCTTCATCTGCGCCAGCTCCAGTTGGGCCCATGTAACCAAATCCATGCGCGTCATCAATTAATATCCTGAATTCGTATTTCTTTTTTAATGCAACGATTTCTTTTAGAATGCCTTGTTCTCCATCCATTCCAAAAACGCCTTCGGTAATGAGCAAAATTCCTCCGCCATTTTTAGCAGCCAATTCGGTAGCGCGTTGCAATTGCTTTTCGCAATCTTCAATATCATTGTGTTTGAATGCATATCGATGCCCCATGTGCAGCCTAACGCCATCTACAATACAAGCATGTGCTTCGGCATCGTATACAATTACATCTCTGCGATTTACAAGTGCATCTATACAACTCATAATACCTTGGTACCCAAAATTCAGCAACATGGTGTCTTCTCTACTTACAAACTTGCTGATTACTTTTTCAAGTTCCTCATGTTTTGCTGTATTGCCACTCATCATACGAGCGCCCATAGGATTACCCATGCCATATTTAGCAGCCGATTCTGCATCAACTTTTCTAACTGCTGGGTGATTTACCAATCCAAGATAATTATTCAGACTCCACACAATCATTTCTTTTCCTCTAAATTTCATTTTAGGACCTAATTCTCCTTCTAATTTTGGGAATGCAAAATAACCATGCGCTCTGTCCATATGCTGCCCAAGAGGGCCGCCGTCTTTCACTAATTTTTCAAATACATCCATAGATTTATGGTTTTTGAATTAAGAAATGAGAGGATAGCAATGAATAAAAAATGTCAATTGCTATTGTATTTACTGCTGCAAAAGTAAGGATTCGCGGGCAAAAAGGAACACCTTAATTTTCTCTATTGGATTTGGGTAGTTAGATTATGGAATATGTTTCATGTTTTTTTGGGGAGGAAAAGAAAATTGCAGAATCAATTAATAATTTTCAGGTTCGCTAAACATTAAACTTCAAACCTTAAACGCAGAATCCTCGGCTAAGCCGAGGATTCTGTTTGTTGGGTTACTAGGATTACATTCATTGATCATTTAATGGTGGGGATCAAATTAAGAAAAAACATTGTTCGCTTCGATCGCATCATAATTTCAATACTTTAAACATTAAACTTCAAACCTTAAACGCAAAATCCTCGGCTTAGCCGAGGATTTTGCTTGTTTGTTGGGTTACTAGGATTCGAACCTAGACAAACAGAATCAAAATCTGTTGTGCTACCTTTACACCATAACCCAATCAATTCCATTTAATAATGGGGAGTGCAAAAATAAGGGTTGTAAAAAGATGTTCCAAAAGATTTTTGAACTGCCTCTATTTGGCATCTTCTTGTTCTTTCAGCTCTTTAATCAAATCAAGGGCTTCCGCTACTACATCGCACATAATAGTGATCAATGACCCAGGCTTTGCGGTATTATAGGCATGCATAATAGCCTCTTTTTCGTTGTAAATAATTTTAATGGGAATGTCTTTCGTTTTAGACTCATTGATACCCTCTACCAACAAATTAACCATCTCTTCAGCAGATCTTCCCCTCAGATTTTTATCTTGTCTGATGATTATTTCGTCAAAGTTCTTGGCTGAAATCCTTCCTAATTCTCGGATGTCTTCATCTCGTCTATCGCCAGTACCGCTAATTAATCCAACCTTAGGACTACCTTCTAGTTTATTGATAAAATCACACAAAAGATTTAATCCAGCAGGATTGTGAGCAAAATCTACTAGAAATTGAAACTGCTTAAACTGAAATAAATTCAATCGGCCGGGAGCTTGAGTAGGAGAAGGTAAGAATGTTTGTAGGGCTAATTTGATATCATCAATTTTAATATTCCTCCATAAATAAGAGGCTAGCACAGCCGGTAAGCAATTCATTATATTATGCAACGCCTTGCCTCCGTATGTTATGGGAACATCTGCCACTTTGATTACGCGAACTTTCCAATTCCCTTTCATGATGGTGATGTATCCATTTTCGTAAATAGAAGCATAGCCACCTTTTTTACAATGCTCAACTATTCTTGGATTTTTTTCATCCATACTAAAAAAGGCAACGTTACAAGTAAGTCCTTTGTGCATTGCATATACCAAATCGTCTTCAGCATTTAAAATGGCATACCCACTATTGATAACCGTTTCAGGTAGCACTGCTTTTACTTTTGCCATTTGTTCAAGGGAGGAGATTCCGCCCAATCCAATATGATCTGCGCTAATATTTGTAACAATTGCCACATCACAATTTCTAAAGGCCAATCCATTTTTTAGTATTCCTCCTCTTGCACATTCCAATACAGCAAAATCAACCGTAGGGTCTTTTAAAACAAATTGAGTAGACAATGGTCCTGTACAGTCGCCTTTTACCATCAATTGATTTTGAATATACACGCCATCGCTAGTGGTATAGCCTACTTTAAACCCCGCTGTTTTAGCAATATGAGCTACTAATCTTGTCGTGGTGGTTTTGCCGTTAGTACCTGTTACTGCTACAATTGGAATGGTTCCTGGATGTCCTTTTGGAAATAACATATCTACAACGGGTTCTGCCACATTTCTGGGCAATCCTACGGAGGGATCAATATGCATTCTAAATCCGGGAGCAGCATTTACTTCTAAAACACTTCCACCATTCATTGTAATAGGATTTCTCAAATCAGACGCCATGATATCTATCCCGCAAATATCTAAACCGATAATCTTGGCAATTCTTTCGCACATAATAATGTTGGAAGGATGTACTTCATCTGTAACATCAGTGCTAGTGCCACCTGTTGAAAGATTTGCAGTAGGCTTAAGCAACACCAATTCTCCTTTCTTTGGAATAGTATCTAATGTATATCCTTTGTCATCCAGCATTTTTTGGGTAAACTGATCAATAGTAATTTGAGTCAATACTTTCTCATGGCCATATCCTCTTCTTGGGTCTTTATTTGTTTCGTCAATTAAATATTGGATAGTATTTTTTCCATCGCCGATAATAGACGCCGGTGTTCGCAAGGCAGCACAAATAAATTTATAATCGATTACTAAAATCCTGAAATCAAAACCAGTGATGTATTTCTCTACAATAATATTTCTGCCGTATTGTTTGGCTGCTTCAAATGCAGTTTGAGCTTGTTCCCAAGTGATGATGTTGGTTGTATTTCCTTTCCCATGATTACCATCTATGGGCTTAATTACAATTGGGTATCCTATTTTTTCTATTGCATGTTGTAATTCGCTTTCTGTTCTTACTACATCGCCTTTGGGTACAGGAATTTCAGCGGCGCCCAACAGGTTTTTCGTCTCCTCTTTATTACAAGCTATATCTACTGCAATATTGCTAGTGGTGCTTGCAATGGTGGCTCTTATTCTCTTTTGATTTACTCCATATCCTAATTGCACTAAAGAGTTTTTATTCAAACGGATATAAGGAATGCCTCTTTTGGCTGCTTCTTCAACAATACAACCTGTGCTTGGTCCTAATCGAGTGTTCTCTCTGATTTCTCTCAACGACATGATGTCTGAAGCCAAATCATATGCTGCACCAGTAATTAAAGCTTCAGCAATTTTTACAGAAGCTCTTGCTGCAAATACCCCTGCTTCTTCTTCTATATAGCTAAAACAAACAAAGTATTCTCCTTCCTTTCCCGTGCCTCTTGTTCTGCCAAAGCCGGTTTCCATTCCTGCAAGTGTTTGCATTTCTAAAGCAATGTGTTCAATTACATGTCCCATCCAAGTGCCTTCTTCCACTCTTTGAAAAAATCCCCCTTTTGTACCAATACTACAACGATGCTCAATCATTGTAGGAAAAAGAGCTTCCAATCTCTCTCTAAATCCTGAAATGGTATTGGTTGGAGCGGCTTCCAATTCTTCTAAATCTAACCTCATTTGAATTAATTTAGACCTAGTAACGCTCCAGTAATTGGGGCCTCTTAACACTTTGATTTCATTAATCTTCATAATTCTACTGCTTTTTAAGTTGAGATGTTGGTAAATTAACTAAATGATTCTGTTTTACAAAACAATCCAACAAAACCAACTCTTTTTTTTAAAATAAGTCATAAATGACCCTTTCAATCTTTCCAAGAATAATAATTAACATCGCTGTATAATTTAAATAGAAATACTGTATCAGAAACATATTATTTTTGTGGCGATCTTAAAATTTACTGAATGAAATATGCAAAAGGGAAATTAGTAGCGATTGGTGGTGCAGAAGACAAAGGAACTGATCTTGAAACCGGTGAAATACATCGGAACAATCTCAACTTTTTTGGATTAGGTATTTTAAAAAGAATAGTAGAAGAAATTGGAGGGCCTTCAACAAAAATTGAAGTAATTACAACCGCGAGTATGATTCCTGTAGAAGTAGGGGATAATTATATTGATGCTTTTGGAAAAATTGGCTGTACACAGGTTCGCGCAATGCATATACGTAATAGGGTAGACGCAGACAATCAAGATTATTTAGAAAGAATTAGAAATTGCGATGCAGTGATGATAAGTGGGGGGAATCAAATGAGACTAACCAGTACTTTTGGCGGTACCGCTTTTTTGGATATTATAATGAACCGTTATAAAAATGAAGAAAAGTTTCTTATAGCGGGCACTTCTGCTGGCGCAATGGCCATGAGCAATACAATGATTTATGAAGGCAATGCAACAAGGGCTCATTTAAAAGGGGAAGTAAAAATAACTACCGGACTTGCTTTTATGGAGGATGTAATTTTTGATTCTCATTTCGAAAAGAGAGGTCGTTTTGGAAGGCTGGCTCAGGCAATCGCCACCAATCCTTCCTGCGTTGGTATTGGCTTGGGAGAAGATACAGGAATGTTGATTACAGAAGGAAATAAAATGGAAGCAATTGGAAGTGGATTGGTTATGATCTTAGATGGGCACAATATCCGACATAGCAATATTGCCGATATACCAGACGGGAACCCAATAAGCATAGAAAATTTAAAAGTGCATTTTTGTGAAAAAGGGAATGGATACCTAGTAGATCAACGGTTGTTTATTCCAGAAATTTCTGAAGGGGCATTGGTGCGCAAACAAGTTCACGTAGAGTAATACGTTGCAACATGCTTCCTAACATTGAAAGGGGAGTATCTTACTTAGCTTCAACCAAATAATAATTCTTCTTTCCTACTTGTATTAAAATGAATTTGTTATGAAGCAGATGCGAAACGGTTACAGGCATCTGCGCATCAGTTAATTTGTTTCTATTAATACTGATGCCCCCATTTTGCAACATTTTTCTTGCAGCTCCTTTACTTTCAAAAATAGCATTTTCTGTTAGGAAGCTGATAGCATCTATTCCTTGAATGAGTTTATTTTTTTCAAAGGTAGAAGTAACAATTCCTTCAATCGATTCCAGGTCTTCAATACTCAAACTTTCAATGGTTGCATGTTGATTTGAAAATAACTTTTGAGTTGTTTCAATGGCTTTTTCATATTCTGCTTTTCCATGAACAAACAGGGTCAATTCCTGCGCAAGTCTTTTCTGAAGTATTCTTTCGGAGGGGTTGGTTTGATGTGCTGTTACAAGTTCTTCAATTTCTCCTTGTGTTAAAAAAGTAAATATTTTAATCCAGTTAGCAGCATCTTCATCAGAAGCGTTTAGCCAAAATTGATAAAATTGGTAAGGGCTTGTCTTATTCGCATCCAGCCAGATATTTCCTTTTTCTGTTTTTCCAAATTTCCCTCCATCTGATTTTTTTATCAATGGGCAAGTAAAAGCAAATGCCTCGCCACCACTCTTTCTTCTAATTAATTCAGTTCCAGTAACGATGTTGCCCCATTGATCACTTCCTCCCATTTGAAGGGTGCAATTTTTGTGGGTGTATAACCAGTAGAAATCATATCCTTGCACCAATTGATAAGTGAATTCTGTAAAAGACATTCCGTTTTCGCCTTCCAATCTTTTCTTTACACTATCCTTGGCCATCATATAATTTACAGTGATGTGCTTTCCTGTATCTCTTATAAAATCTAAAAAACTTATTTTTTGAAACCAATCATAATTATTTAAAAGTTCGGCTCCATTAGGAAGAGAACTATCAAAATTCAGAAATTTTTCAAGTTGCGATTTTACCCCAATTATATTTTTATTAAGGTCTTCTTCACTCAACAAATTTCTTTCTTCGCTCTTTCCACTGGGGTCTCCCACCATCCCTGTAGCTCCACCGATCAGTGCAATGGGCTTATGTCCTGCTTTTTGTAAATGAACCAATAGCAAAATCGGCACCAAGCTTCCAATATGAAGACTATCAGCAGTAGGATCAAACCCAACATAAGCCGTGGTGCATTCCTTTTGCAATTGTTCTTCAGTACCAGGCATAATATCTTGAATCATGCCTCTCCATCTTAATTCATTTATAAAGTTGGTCATATAAATCTGTGATCATTATTTGTTGATTACCCTGCAAAAATGGGTAAAAAAATGAAGAATAAGTTTATACTTTTAAAAAAGACTTCAATTCTCATGAAATTAATTCTTTTATCATCGGTTGCATCGGAATATTTGCACATGAATTTTAAAGCAAAAAACCCCCGATTTATGAGTAAATTCTTTAATCAAGAAGCTATTTTAGTTGTAAATTTGGTCAATACTGATTTTGTGCTTAGCAGGAACTTTTATAATTCATCAGAACATCTTTTAACTAAATGTTGATATGATTCGATATCTATTTTTATTTTTTGCATTCACCTTTTTGTTCGCTTTTGAAACATTTGCTCAATTTAGAAAATACTCAAATGAGTTTTTAAATATTGGTGCTGGCGCGCGCGGTTTGGCAATGGGAAACGCACAAGTGGCCTCTGTGCAAGATGCTACTGCTGGCTATTGGAATCCCGCAGGACTGATGGGGGTAAAAGACAATGTAAATGCTACGATTATGCACGCTGATTATTTTGCCGGAATAGCTAAATATGATTATGTTTCTGTAGCAGTGCCTGTTCAAGACAATAAGAGGACGCTTGGGTTTTCTCTATTAAGATTTGCTGTAGACGATATTCCTAATACGCTTTTTCTTGTGGAGCCAGACGGAAGCATTAACTATAATAATATTCAAACATTTTCCTCTTCAGATTATGCCTTTTTGTTTTCATATGCTCAAAACGTTCAATTAAAAGAAGATCAAATTCTTCATGCAGGTGTTAATGCAAAAATAATTCATCGGAAGGTTGGAAAATTTGCTTCGGCTTGGGGATTTGGAATTGATGCAGGTGTACAAATGCAAAAAGAGAAATGGCATGTAGGGTTGGTAGCAAAAGACATTACAACCACCTTTAATGCGTGGTCATTTAAATTTTCAGAACGCGAAAAAGAAGTACTTTATTTAACCAACAACGAAATTCCTGTTCGATCAACAGAACTGACTGCTCCAAGATTGGTTCTTGGTGGTGGATATGATTTTACCATTGGTCATTCTGTAAAGTTACTCGCGGAAGCAAATCTAGACATGACTTTTGATGGAAAAAGAAACACTATTTTAAGCGCCAATCCCATTAGCATTGATCCTCATCTAGGAATTGAAGCAGTGATAAAAGAGGTTTTTTTCGTAAGAGCGGGCATTACCAATTTTCAAAAGGCTTTATCAGATGCTGATACGCTTAATCAAAAAAAAGTGTGGATTTATCAGCCCAGTATAGGTGCTGGATTTAAAATCAATAACATCGTTCTTGATTATGCATTTTCAAATCTTGCCAATCAAAACAATCCTTTGTATTCTCATATTTTTTCGGTTCGAATCAATTTAGTAAAAAGAAAAGAGTATTAATATAATACCCACATCATGCGCAAAAAAATTCTTATATCGCTATTTATTTTATTAGCCTCTTTTGCTCAGGCACAGTTAAATAATAGCTGGATTGATTATTCGAAAACCTATTATACTTTTCGTATTTCAAAAGACACGTTGTGTCGAATTCCTCAATCTGTAATAGCGTCTGCAGGATTAAGCACTGTAAATGCGAACTATTTTCAACTTTGGAGAAATGGGGAAGAAGTTCGATTATATACATCTGTTAGTAATGCGCCGTTAGGAGCGAACGATTTTATTGAGTTTTGGGGGCAAATGAATGATGGAAAATCAGATAAGCAATTATACCGTGATCCTACTTTTCAATTATCAGACAAGTATAGTTTAGAAACTGATACAGCAGCTTATTTTTTAACGGTTAACTCTCTGAGTTCTAATCTACGTTATGCATCAACGCCTAATACAGCGCCTA
This sequence comes from Chitinophagaceae bacterium, assembly GCA_947447485.1. Taxonomy (GTDB): domain Bacteria; phylum Bacteroidota; class Bacteroidia; order Chitinophagales; family Chitinophagaceae; genus Ferruginibacter. The sequence goes on along the minus strand of CANFJP010000015.1, from coordinate 3,149 downwards.
GCGTTGCTACTCCAGATGCGTATTTCATGCGTAATGTTGATTATTATTATCATGAAGATATCAACAGAGGTGAAGCCAGAGTAATTGGTGAATATGTTTACTCGTCTGCTTATGATCCTGCTGAAGGATGGTCTAGTAGTGCAGTGTATCCTAATGTTGATCTGTTAAAAGAATTTGTTGATTTAAATGTATATACTGCTGGCCCCTCAAATAGTTTGTCAGTAAGAGTAAATCTTGCAGGCAACGCGCCTAATACAAGGGATATTAGGATCAAACTATTTCAAAATGAAATTACGACCTCGCCCTATAGTTCCACTATTACCATTCAAAATTTTGATTATCAAAAAATAAACATTCAAAACCTGCCCATATCGCTTTTACAAAATACTACATCTGTTCCAGTCTATATCAATGGAAACTCTACTGTTTCTTCAGATAGAATCGTAGTTGCAAGTGTAGGCATTACTTATCCCGCTACTTTCAATTTTGTGAATGCTAGATATTTTTCTTTCGAGCTGGCGGCAGCTCCATCAGGCAATTATATTGTGATAGATAATTTTAATTATGGATCAACAGCGCCTATCTTATACGACATCAGTTCTGGCAATCGGTATGTGGGAGAAATTATATCTACCCCAGGCAAAGTAAAATTTGTGATCCCTGCTTCTGCCATTGCAAGAAAATTTATTTTGATGAATCAAGAAGCGCCACAATTAATTGGAGCTGTGTCACAACGAAATTTCTTGGATTTAACGAATACTAATAATCAGGGAGATTATATAATTATTAGTAACCCAGTTTTATATAATGATGGAAATGGAAATAATTATGTTGATCAATACAGACAATATCGTAGCTCTTCAGTAGGTGGGGGATACAATGCAAAAGTGTTTGATATTAGTGAGCTGACAGACCAATTTGGGTTTGGTATAAAAAATCATCCTGGATCTATTAGAGATTTTATTAGATATGCTAATAATGCTTTTACTACTAAGCCAAATTATATATTTATTATTGGTAGGGGTGTAAATTATATAGAACAAAAATTGAATGAATCTAATCCGATCATTAATCAATTAAATCTTGTTACAACATTTGGATGGCCAGCGTCTGATGTGCTTCTTTCCGCTCTCCCTGGCTTTGCTGCTCAAACAGTTCCCATTGGCAGATTGGGTGCAATCAATCCAACCGAAGTGAATAATTATTTGCTTAAAATAAAGCAATATGAATCAGCCCAACTTTCTTCTAGCGGCGCTATTATTGATAAAAGTTGGATGAAAAACATCTTACACATTGCAGGGGGAAAAGATAGCAGTGAAAACCTTTCATTTGTAAGTTACATGAATGGGTATAAAGCAATTGCTGAAGACACTTTATTTGGAGGCAGGGTAGAAACCTTTTCAAAAACATCTACAGGAGCCGTTCAGCAAGTTAATAGTCTGCGCATTGAAGAATTATTCAATCAAGGACTTGGATTTATAGGATATTTTGGTCATTCTTCTGCTAATACTTTTGAATTTAATCTTAGTAATCCCGATGCGTATAATAATCAAGGGAAATATCCATTCTTTAATGTGAGTGGTTGTAGTGCTGGAAATTATTACATTTTTGATCCGCAGCGAATAAGCGGTACCTTAAGTTTATCTGAGAAATATATTCTTGCAAATCAACGCGGAAGTATTGGCTTTTTAGCGGACACTCATTTTGGCATACCTCCTTTTTTAAATTTCTATAACATCGCACTTTATAATGCTTTTTCTAAAACCATGTATGGGAATACCATTGGCAATCAAATTAAACATGTTACTGAAGAGTTAGGGGGCAATAATGCGAACGTTGATTTTTATACAAGAATTCATCTCGAAGAGCTCAATCTTCACGGCGATCCTGCATTAAAGATTAATTCTTTCAGTAAGCCTGATTATGTCATAGAAGATCAGCTCGTGAGGATAAGTCCAAATATTATTACAGTTGCAGATAATAGCTTTAATCTAAAAATCAATATGAAGAATATTGGTAAGGCTGTTGGAGACTCTATGTGGATATCCGTAAAGAGAATAATGCCGGATAATTCTATTAAAGTACTGTATGATCAATTTGTGCCTTCTATTCGAAATGAAGATTCACTCAATCTGACTGTACCTATTTTGTCTACTTTAGAAAAGGGCTTAAATAAAATAGTAGTAAATCTCGATTATAATAATAACATCGATGAACAATTTGAAAACAACAATATACTTACCAAAGAGTTTTACATTTTTGAAGATGAACTAAGGGCTGTATTCCCCTACAATTTTTCTATTGTCAACCAGCAGAATATCACTTTTATGGCAAGCACTGCAAATCCATTAAGTGGCATGAGACAATACGTAATGGAAGTAGATACTACCGAGTTGTTTAATTCCCCCTTTAAAAAATCGTATAATCAAAATGGTTTGGGAGGAGTGGTTTCTTTTTCGCCTTCTAATATTGTTTTTTTGGATAGCACTGTTTATTATTGGAGAGTAGCCATGGTGCCTATAAACAATGGAGTGTATATTTGGAGCAATTCATCTTTCGTTTATTTACCTAGTAGTTCTGAAGGGGGCAATCAATCGCATTATTATCAATTCCAAAACAATGTGTACGACAATATGGTATTAGGGTCCGATAGGAAATTGGCTTTTAAAACCAGATCTGTTTTGTTTCAAGTGGCTACTGCAATCTATCCTTATGCACAACAATTAAGTCAGTTTGCAATTTTTATTAATAATGTCAGGGACCAATGCGGCTTGTCTAGTCCATTTACAAGCAATTATGAGGCCGTAAGGTTTTATATTATAGATTCATTTACTTTAAAACCATGGGTAAATCAACTTGTGGGTAGTGCAGGTATGTATGGTAGTTATGCTCCTCAAGTAATCAATAGTATTTCAAAAGCAGGGTTCTTTCAATTCGCAATCAATACGCCTTCTGATAGGCAAGTCGTAAAGAATTTTATTGACATAATTCCTAATGGTAATATTATTATTATGGTAAATGGGGGTGCGTCACCTAATACTCAACTTCCTACAATTTGGGCTACAGATCCCGGAGTAAATTTTTACCAAACGTTAAAATCATTAGGGTTTAGTTCAATTGATTTGATAACTACAGATGTACCTTATGTG
>CANFJP010000014.1 GCA_947447485.1 Chitinophagaceae bacterium | reverse complement strand
TGTTTTTTATGTTACTATTTTAGTTCAATGGAAAGTAAACCCAGTGTCCAATAAGAAAAGCAAATAAGGAATAACTTGAGCCATATTCACTCGTTTCGTTCCTGAGGGCTAACTGGTTATATATTTGAGTAGCCTTCAGACTGTAAAGCATAATTATGTCCAACATGTGTAAATTAATGCTTTTTGTAATACCAGCTTCTTTTACTGCCTTTTCTAATACCGGTTCTATACTTCGCTCAGAATACCTCCCCCCATTTGATGCAATTAATAAGTATGAAAATAAAACTACACACCACAACCTATTGGAGGTGTCCTAAATTACTGATTTAAAATCAGCATTAAAATTGTCCTTTTACCTCATAAAAAACCATACATATTATAATATATAATAATGCATTTAAAATCGGCTGAAACGTAGGTTGGATTCACATCTTAAGCGTTTTTGCATATTACATTTCTTGTACCCTAATTGTACCTCGTAAAATATTAAAAGTGGCTTAAAGATAATACTGTATTGAGTTTTAATAAATATTTAACATTCCCGTACGTGGTACAAAAATATCCCGCTTTTAGCGGGATATTGAGTTTAATAGATTGAGATTAGGTACCAAATGATAGAAATACTAATGATTGCTGCTACTAGCGATAGCTACAATATCACCTCCTGGTGCAAAGCAGGTATCTCCACCTCTTTGAATCCTTTTCTAATCAATCGTTTCTGAAAATCGAGCTGAACAGGATATTCGCCATGTACTATAAATAGTTTTTTTACTTTAGTTGCATCCTGGCAAGCGAGAAATTGACACAAATCATCGTAATCTCCGTGGGCACTCATGCTGCGCATTTCCCCTATTTCTGCATTCACTTCATGCGGCTGTCCAAATATGTTTACCTCTGTAGGCTTGTGCATCAGTCTTCCTCCTAATGAACGAGGCTCGCAATACCCCGTAAGCAGAATACTATTTTTACTGTTTTCAATATTGTTGCTGATATGGTGCTTTACTCTGCCCGCTTCAGCCATTCCGCTCGCAGAAATAATTACACAAGGAGATTTATAATAGTTGAGCATTTTTGACTCGTCTACTGTTTTTACAAATTTCAATCCTTTAAAATCAAATGGATCGCTGTCGCTCAATATTACTTTGGCAATTCTTTCATTAAAATATTGAGGGTAGCTCTTTACAATTTTTGTTGCTTTTGTACTTAATGGACTGTCTACAAAATACTCTAGCGCTGGAAGACTTTTTTCAATTTCGAGCTGATTGAGAGAATATAAAATTTCCTGTGTGCGTCCTACACTGAAGGCGGGAATAATTAATTTGCCCTTTTTCTTTAAACAAGTATGTTCAATCCATTTTAACAAGATTTCGGAAGTAGGATGGTGTTCATCGTGCAAACTGTTTCCATAAGTAGATTCAATTATAATGTAATCAGCCTGACTAAATTCAGCAGGTGATTTTAAAATAATATCTCTATAACGCCCTACATCCCCGCTAAAAGAAATACGTGTTTGTTTGTCGCCTTCAGTTATTTTAAGATGCACAGCAGCACTTCCAATGATGTGTCCGGCATCGGTGTAACAAAACTCAATAGTGGAATCAATCTTATACCAAGTGTTGTATTCTACAGAAATAAATTTTTGCGCAGCAATCATCGCGTCTTCAGTGGTATACAATGGCTTTAGGTAAGGAAGGCCGAGCAACGCTCTTTTTTTGTTTTCGTATTTGATTTCGTTTTCCTGAATACCAGCAGAATCTTCCATCAATACTGTTGCTAAATCTTTGGTAGCAGGAGTAGCATAAATATTTCCAGCATATCCATCTTTTACCAATTTTGGAATCAGGCCACAATGATCAATGTGTGCATGCGATAATATTAGATAGTCTACTTCCGAGGCAACAAAACCAAAATTACTATTCAACTCATTCGTTTCATGGCCCATACCCTGAAACATACCGCAATCGAGTAGTATTTTTTTTCCGTTTGATAAAGTAATGAGGTGCTTAGAGCCGGTAACAGTTCTTGCTGCTCCGTGGAAAGTTATTTTCATAAAGGGTGGTTTCCCTCAAGGTACGAAAATTGTATTAGGCAATCTATGAGTTAATTGCCAACCAAGCCATCATCCCTATTCCTTGTTCAATGGCAGCTTCATCGATATTAAAAGTAGGCGTATGTACATTGCTGGTGATGTTCTTTGCTTTATTTCCGGCTCCTAATCTAAAAAAACAGCCAGGTATTTTATGAGAATAAAAAGCGAAGTCTTCGGCACCCATTCGTAGTTCTGTTTCAAACACTTTGTCGGCTCCCGCATATTGCTTCGCGAGTTCCATTGATGCATCAGACAATGCTTCATTGTTAAATACGAAAGGATATCCGACATCAATTTTTACATCTGCGGTTGCGCCCATCGCCGTTACTAATTCGGTTGTTTGCTTGGCAATCAATTCGTGTGCTTTAAATCTCCATTCTTCATTCATCGCTCTGAATGTTCCCATTAATTTAACTTCTGACGGAATCACATTGGTGGTATTGCCCCCATTGATGGCCGTTATAGATAGCACAGATGGATTAAAAGGATTGTTGTTTCTGCTAATGATTTGCTGGAGACTGATAATAAGATGAGATGCTATTAAAATAGGATCGGCTGTAAACTGAGGTGCCGCCGCATGTCCGCCTTTGCATTTTATAGAAATATATATTTCATCTGCGCTTGCCATTACCATTCCTCCTCTAAAGCTAAACGTGCCCACTTCCATTCCTGGATGCACATGCAACGCAAATATTTTTTCTGGTGCAGGATTTTCTAACACCCCTTCTTTGATCAACAAACTGGCTCCGCCAGGATTTTTTTCTTCTCCGGGTTGAAAAATCAGTTTTACTGTTCCCTCCCACTCTTCTTTTGTTTCATTTAATATTTTAGCAGCGCCTAGCAAACAAGTTGTATGAACGTCGTGTCCACACGCATGCATAACGCCTTCCTTTGTTGATTTGTATTCAACATTGTTTTCTTCTTTTATTGGCAATGCATCCATATCGGCACGCAAGGCCACTACTTTCTTGGTGGGATTTTTTCCTTTTATCAATCCTACGACTCCTGTAGATGCTTTTACTTCAAATGGAATATTCCATTCAGTTAATTTTTTCTGAATAAACGCGGAAGTTTCATATTCTTCGAAACTTAATTCGGGATTGGCGTGTATATGATGACGTACTTCTATAAATGCTGAAGCATACTTGCTGGAAAGTGTTTTTATTTTATCGAGCATGTTATTAGTTTGTACATATGAAGATAAGTATCAAAAACAACATCATGGTGTGAACTTATTCTTCTGGTTGATTTGATTTTTCGGGCTTGAATTCTACTTTTTCCGGCAATAAATAAATATTACCTGTTATAATTTTAGCATCTATTAACTTCTTGCGCATTTCTTCGGCAGCAGATTTTTCTACAAAATTTCCAAATTTCAATTTGATATACGGTGACAGAAAAGTCATATAAATTTTTTGCTCTGGAAATTGCTGAAGCAATGTAGATCGAATTTGCATGGCCATCGAACGATCCGTAGTATTCAAGAGCATCAAGCGGTAACCATCTACCATCTGAATTTTATTAGCAAGTGCTTCGTTGTATTCTGTCATTTTTTGACCCAACAAATCTATGCGTGAATCTTTTGTAACCGTCACTTTCCCATTTTGCAAGGTGTCTGTTTTGAAGGTTTGAGCAAACCCTACACAAGCAAGTGAACATAAGATAAACAACAGCAAGATTTTTTTCATAAAAACAGCATTAAGCATCTTTTCCATGACATTGTTTGTATTTCTTTCCGCTTCCGCAAGGGCATGCATCATTTCTACCAATCTTAGGCTCTACCTTAACAGGCTCTTGTTTGATGGGAGCAGAAGGATCAAAATAATCTTTTTCGTTTGCACCATAACTTTGTCCGGCTGCATCGATTTCAGCCTTGTTAATATTCATTCGGCTCATATCTGTCTTCTGAGCTCTTCCTTCTTTTATTTGTCCAGCATTGGTTTGCTCCATTGGTATATTCGCATGACTTAAGAAACTCACTATTTCTTTATTCACCTGATCATTCATTTGTTTAAAAGCTGCGAAGGCTTCAATTTTATAAATTACCAAAGGATCTTTTTGTTCGTACCCTGCTGTTTGAACGCTATGACGCAAATCATCCATTGCACGCAAATGTTCTTTCCAGGAATCATCAATAAGTGCAAGGGTAATATTTCTTTCTAGGGCATTCATCAATTCCTTTCCTTCAGAATCAAAATATTTATCCAAATTCACGATTGCCTGAAATGCTTTTTTGCCATCGGAAAAAGGCACGGCTACATTTTCAATCTGACTTCCTTGGTCTTTTTTAATATTTTTTATAATGGGCAATGTTTGCGTAACGATTGCTTTCTTTTTTTGATTGTAATTAGCAATGGACTCATTGTATAATTTATCGCAAAGTTCATTCACCTCTAATTTATCTAGTTCCTCAGCAGTAATGGCCGTATCCAAACCAAAATTTACAATGGTAGACAGCTTAAAGTCTTCGTGTTGATTGGTTTCCTTTGCAGTATATACCAATGCATCTGCAACAGAATAAAACGCATTGTCTAAATCCAGTGCAAGTCTTTCGCCAAACAACGCATGACTTCTTCTTGCGTAAACAACATTGCGCTGTTTGTTCATCACATCATCATATTCGAGTAGGCGTTTGCGTATGCCAAAGTTATTTTCTTCAACTTTTTTCTGAGCACGTTCGATACTCTTAGTAATCATGCTGTGCTGAATCACTTCCCCTTCTTTGTATCCCATTCTATCCATCAAGCTAGCAATACGTTCGCTTCCAAACATCCGCATCAAATCATCTTCCAATGACACAAAAAAGTTTGACGTACCTGGATCACCTTGTCTACCTGCACGACCACGTAGCTGTCTATCAACCCTACGACTTTCATGGCGTTCTGTACCCAGTATTGCCAATCCACCCGCTTCTTTCACGCCAGGCCCTAGTTTAATATCCGTACCACGACCCGCCATATTGGTAGCAATGGTTACGGCGCCAGCAAAACCTGCTTCTGCAATCACTTGCGCTTCTTTAGAATGTTGTTTTGCATTCAACACATTGTGTGGAATGTTTTTTTGTTTCAACATTCTACTCAATAGTTCACTTACTTCTACGGAAGTAGTACCCACTAACGTTGGTCTTCCTGCATTGCGTAAGATTTCTATTTCTTCAATAACTGCTTTATACTTTTCCCTTTTTGTTTTATATACTTTGTCCTGATCATCTTTACGAATAGCCACCACATTGGTCGGAATGGTAACTACGTCGAGCTTATAGATGCTCCACAATTCTGCTGCTTCTGTTTCAGCCGTGCCCGTCATACCCGCCAGCTTATGGTACATTCTGAAATAATTTTGCAAGGTAACGGTAGCGTATGTTTGCGTAGAGGCTTCAATTTTTACATTTTCTTTTGCTTCCAATGCCTGATGCAAGCCATCTGAATACCTTCTGCCGTCTAGAATACGGCCTGTTTGTTCATCTACAATTTTTACCGCTCCGTCCATCACTACATATTCAATGTCCTTATCAAACAATGTATACGCTTTTAATAATTGCTGAACAGTATGGATGCGTTCAGATTTTTGAGAATATTCGTTGATTAATTTTTCTTTTGTTTGTAGCTTCTCTTCTGCACTTAAAGAACTTTTTTCTATTTCAGATAATTTAGTAGAAATATCTGGCAGTACAAAAAATTCAGGATCTTCTCCGCTGCGTGTGATCAATGCCAATCCATTATCCGTTAATTCTACTTGATTGTTTTTTTCGTCAATAGCAAAATACAATTCAGCATCTACTTTAGGCATTTCTTTTTGCTGATCTGCGATATAATAGTTTTCGCTTTTTTGCAACTTAACTTTCATCCCTGGTTCACTCAGGAATTTAATGAGTGCACTATTTTTAGGCAACCCGCGATGGGCTCTCATTAAAGCCAGGCCGCCATCTTTGGGATCATCATTGCCTTCTGCAATTTTTTTCTTTGCTTCAATCAAGAACTGATTGGTCGCTTTTTTTTGCGCATCTACCAACTTTTCTATTCTTGGTTTTAAATCAAAAAATTGTTGTGTATTGTCGCTGTGTCCAATGGGGCCACTGATAATAAGAGGAGTTCTAGCATCATCAATCAACACACTATCCACTTCATCTACCATCGCAAAATGATGTTTGCGTTGCACCATTTCATCGGGCCTGTGCACCATATTGTCTCTCAAATAATCAAATCCAAATTCATTATTGGTACCGTAAGTAATATCGGCATTGTATGCTTTTCTACGAGCATCACTATTAGGCTCGTGCTTGTCTATACAATCTACTCTCAATCCTAGCCATTCAAAAATTGGCCCATTCCATTCGCTGTCTCTTCGTGCGAGATAATCATTCACTGTTACAATATGTACGCCTTCACCTGCCAATGCATTGAGATAGGCAGGCAACGTACTTACAAGCGTTTTACCCTCACCGGTAGCCATTTCTGAAATTCTGCCGGAGTGCAGTACCGCGCCACCAATCAGCTGTACGTCGTAATGCATCATATTCCAATTCACCGAAATTCCTGCAGCAGTCCAATTGTTTTTATAAACAACCTTGTCTCCTTTAATAATAACGTGATCTTTTTTAGCAGCAAGTTCTTTATCGAGCTCCGTAACGGAAGATTCTAATTGTTCATTTTCTTTAAACCTTCTACTCGTTTCTTTTACAACCGCAAAAGCTTCTGGCAATATCTCTTCAAGGATTTCTTCAATTTTTTGGTCTCTTTCTTTTTTAAGTTCGTCTACTTCTTTATACACATCATCTCTTCCCGCGATGTCTTCTGAGGGCAGTGATTCGGCTTGAATTTTTGTTGCTGCAATCATCTTGTCTATCTCGGTAAGATGATCTGCAATTCTTGCCCTAAACTCAGTTGTTTTATTCCTGAGTTGGTCATTGCTCAATGATTCATAGGCTGCAAAAAAGGCATTGATTTTTTCTACCTGAGGCGCTACTTTCTTCACATCTTTTTCGCTCTTATTACCCCCAAAAAGTTTTGATATGATTCCTAACATAAAATCCGCTTAAATACTAGTTGATTGATTATTTTTTACTGCCTAGGCAAATACAATGCTATGAAGCAATTTTCGCCATATTGACAGCCCGCAAAGGTAAAGGAACTTTTGGGCGGAATGGCACAATTCTCTCACTTATCCTATTAAAAAGGGATAGAATTATACAATTATTATCAAAAACTGCCCATCTAAGTTGATTTAAAGCCAAATCAATTGAACGAGGAGAAGAAAAAGCAGCGTTTTTTCAATTTTAACGTGCATAAATTATGTAAAAAAGCCACTTGAATTACACTGCTTTTCTCTTACCTTCGCTGCCGAATTTGCTATGCTGTTGGCATTGGTAAGCCTTAGTAGTTAATTAAAAAATGTTATATGAGTGGCGCTTTAAAAGAAGTAAGAAATAGAATCAAAAGTGTGCAGAGTACACAGCAAATCACCAAAGCAATGAAAATGGTGAGTGCTGCTAAATTAAGGCGTGCACAAGATGCCATTACACAGATGCGTCCTTATGCTAAAAAATTACAGGAGATGCTAAGCAATATTGTCAGTAGTAGCGATGGAGACGTGGCAATGGATTTAGCTTATGAAAGACCAATTGAAAAAGTGTTGATTATTGTTGTAACAAGTGATAGAGGTCTTTGCGGAGGTTACAATAGCAATTTGATCAAATTAACCAAACAGACCATCTTAGAAAAATATTCTACTCAAAATACCAAAGGGAATGTGCAAGTGTTGCCTATTGGTAAAAAAGGGTACGAGTTTTTTACAAAAAATGGATTTTCAGTAGTGGATGCATATTGGGATATTTTTGCTGATCTGCGTTTTGAAAGAGTGCAAGCAGCTGCTAAATATGCTATGAATGCATTTGTGTCAAAAGAAATAGATGTAGTGGAAATCATCTACAGTGAATTTAAAAATGCAGCTTCACAAGTTTTTACTGCAGAAGCTTTTTTACCTGTTCCAAAAATTGCCGAAACAGGCAGTAAGAAAAAATCGGATTTCATATTCGAACCTACTCAATCAGTATTGATCGAAGAGTTGATGCCAAAAATATTGAACACTCAATTATACAAAGCAGTATTAGATGCTAATGCCAGTGAGCATGGCGCTCGTATGACTGCAATGGATAAAGCAAGTGAAAATGCGAACGAAATGTTGAAATCCTTGAAAATAAGCTACAACCGTGCACGTCAAGCGGCAATTACTACAGAATTAACAGAAATAGTAAGTGGTGCTGCCGCTTTGCAAGGATAATTAAATTTAGTGTTTCAAGTTTACTGTTTGGTGTTGGATAATTATAAAAAATTCATAATCAAATTCAACAAGCCCAACACTACCCACTAAAGAAAAAAATATAAAATGGAAGTTTCTCAAATTATACCACATATTGAAGCGTTGATTTTTGCCAGTGAAAAACCATTGACATCAATTGAAGTAAATGAATTGGTAAATACTGCATTGGGCTTTATTGAAGACAGAGCTAGTATGGAACAAACGGACTCTGCTATAAATGGTATCAAAGAAAAATACGATGCAGAATTTTATGCATTCGAATTAAAACAAAGCGGCGGTGGATGGCAGTTTCTTACTAAACCCGAATTCCATAAAACAGTAGCGTTGCTCAATGGAGATAAATTTTTAAAACGTCTCTCTGCAGCATCATTGGAAACATTGGCCATCATTGCATACAAGCAACCTATTACAAAAAGCGAAATCGAATCTATCAGAGGGGTTAATTGCGATTACGCTGTACAAAAATTATTAGAGAAGGACCTTGTCATTATATCCGGACGAAATGAAGATGCAGTGGGAAAGCCTTTGATTTACGCTACTTCTAAATCTTTTATGGATTATTTTGGTATTAATAGTGCAGAGGATTTACCTAAAATAAGTGAAGTACTGATGGAAGAGCTTGTAAAAGCAACCGTTATGAATGCTGCAGAAGAAGAAGAAACCATCAATGAGGTTGTGGCTGAATCAATTGAACATGCTCCGATTGATGAAATAGAAAAAAACGAAACTACTGACAACAGCTCAACCGAAGAGGAAGCCTAATAACTGATTTTTATTTTATAAGAGGCATTGCAAAGTGCCTTTTTTTTATTGATACAATAGCATTAATTGATTAAAAAATTATTATTAAAATAACCTTTTATTTTGGTTTATGCCCACACAACCAGATCAAGAATTTTTAGAATTACTGCATCATCCAATTAAAAGCAGACTTTTCTTATTGCAAAAAATACCCAGTGCTTTTTTTAGTGGTGTTCGGGTTTTGTATGCAGACGAAAACAAAGCGATTGTGAGCATCCCTTACAAATGGTTTTCATCCAATCCATTCAAGAGTACTTATTTCGCTTGCCTATCAATGGCGGCAGAATTGTCTACAGGTATTTTGGCTACCATACCAATATACAAACAAGAGCCAGCTGTGTCGATGTTGATTACAAAATCTGAAGCGTCTTTTTTAAAAAAAGCAAAGGGCCTCACCACTTTTGTATGCGAAGACGGACAAGCTATTCGCAATGCGATTAAAGAAGCGATGAGTACAGGAAAAACAACTTCCATTGCATCAAGGTCTATTGGGAAAGATGATGCAGGCAATGTGGTAGCTGAATTTATTTTCACCTGGTCATTCAAAGTGAAATAATTATAATCATAGGCACTGCACCTATTTTCGTAAATTGCAGATTGTATTAAACTAATTAATGATACCTTAAAAAGAACGTTTTTACATTTTTAGAATCTATTATCTTTTCGATTGGCAATAGTTACTTATTAAACCTTTCGAAATTATTATCCAATACTTGAATTTATACAAACTATGGCAAAAGATCTTCGTAAACAAGAGGCATTAGAATATCATTCTAAAGGAAGACCAGGAAAGATAGAAGTCATTCCATCTAAAGAAGCTAAAACCCAACGTGATTTATCATTGGCTTATTCGCCTGGCGTTGCAGAACCTTGTAAAGAAATCGCTGCCAATCCCGATGACGTATATAAATATACTGCTAAAGGAAATCTTGTAGGCGTTATCAGTAATGGAACCGCTGTACTTGGGTTAGGAAATATTGGCCCTGCTGCAGGAAAGCCTGTCATGGAAGGCAAGGGAGTATTGTTTAAGATTTTTGCAGACATCGATGTTTTTGATATTGAAATAAATGAAACAGACCCTGAAAAATTTGTGCAAATTGTAAAAGCATTAGAGCCAACTTTCGGTGGAATTAATTTAGAAGACATCAAAGCGCCCGAATGTTTTTACATAGAAAGGGAATTAAAAGCGCAATGCAATATCCCTGTGATGCACGATGATCAGCATGGTACTGCCATCATTTCTGCTGCAGCACTATTGAATGCATTGGAAATTCAAAAAAAGAAAATAGACAAGGTTCAGATTGTCGTTAACGGCGCGGGGGCTGCAGCCATGGCTTGTATGCAATTGTATGTTTCCCTAGGTGCCAAACCTGCTAATTTCAAAGTATTTGATAAGAAAGGGATATTATATAAAGGAAGACCAGAAGTTGAAGATTTGAAACTACAATTCTGCACAGATGCCAAATACAAAGACTACTCACTTGCAAAAGCATTGAAAGATGCAGATGTGTTTGTAGGATTAAGTGTAGGAAACGTAGTAACGCCTGAAATGGTAAAAGGAATGGCCAAGAATCCCATTGTTTTTGCAATGGCAAATCCTGATCCAGAAATTTCATACGATGACGCTGTAGGAGTAAGAAAAGATCTTATCATGGCAACGGGCAGAAGCGATTATCCTAATCAGGTAAACAATGTTTTGGGGTTTCCTTATATTTTTCGTGGAGCCCTAGATGTGAGAGCCAAACAAATTAACGAAGCAATGAAATTGGCTGCAGTAAAAGCCTTGGCTGAACTTGCAAAAACGCCTGTTCCAGACATCGTTAATTTAGCCTACAACGAAAAAACGATTTCATTCGGACCCAACTATATCATTCCAAAACCGCTTGATCCAAGATTGCTATCTACTGTAGCGCCTGCAGTTGCAAAAGCTGCCATGGAAAGTGGAGTTGCTAGAATCAATATCACTGACTGGGATGCCTACGCGATCGAATTAAATAAAAGACTTGGATTAGACAATCAACTAAGTCGCGTTCTTGGAAACAAAGCTAAGCGCGATCCAAAAAGAGTATTGTTTGCCGATGCCGAAAATGCTAAAATTCTAAAAGTTGCTCAGCTCATCCTAGATGAAAAAATAGGATACCCCATTTTATTAGGCGATGAAAAGAAAATTAAACAAATAGCACTCGAAAACTCTGTAGACATCGACGATATGCCTATCATCAATCCTAAAGATGATGAAATGGAAGAAATGAGGAAAGAATTTGGTGAGCTATTTTTTGAAAAAAGAAAACGCAAGGGAGTCAACAGATACGAAGCCTACAAAGCGATGAAAGAAAGAAATCACTTTGGATGTATGATGGTAGAAACGGGAGAAGCAGATTGTATGATTAGCGGACTGAGTAGAAATTATCCTGATACCATTAGACCTGCGATTCAAATCATAGGCACTGAAGAAGGAGTAAAAAAGATTGCAGGGATGTATTTACTGTTTACCAAAAGAGGACCTCTCTTCTTAGCCGACACTACTGTCAACTTCAATCCGACTGCTGAAGAACTAGCAGAAATTACCATGTTGGTTGCTAAAGAAGTGAAGCAGTTTAATATCGTTCCAAAAATTGCCATGCTTTCTTATTCAAATTTTGGTAGCAGCGATTCACCTGAAGCCAACCTAGTTAGAAAAGCAAGAGAAATAGTAAAGCAAAAAAATCCAACACTTATTTGTGATGGAGAAATACAAGGCATTTTAGCATTTAACAAAGAAATACTAAAAGAAAACTATCCATTCACTGAATTGGTAAACGGCGAAGTGAACACCTTGATTTTCCCCAATCTAGCAGCAGGTAATATTGCTTACAATCTATTGCAAGAAATTGGCGGAGCAGATAGCATAGGACCCATATTATTGGGACTAAAAAAACCTGTACACGTTTTGCAATTAGGTAGCTCCATCAGGTCTATTTATAATATGGTTGTAATTGCTGTAGTAGATGCTCAATTTAAAGGCAAATCAAACACACAAGAAGCCATTAAGAAAAGCAAATGGTGGAAACGCGATCAAAAAAAGTAACCGAAACCAATAATTGAATAATTTTATAAGAAGTTAAATCAATTAGATGAATTTTTTTACCCATTTTGGAAGATACATTTTAATGCTCAAGGGAATGCTAAGCAAACCTGAGAACACTAAATTGTACTGGAAAGAATTGATGCATCAATGCGTTGAAATAGGCATTGGATCATTGGGGATCGTTTCCATTATTTCCATTTTCATGGGAGCTGTAAGTGCATTGCAAACGGCTTATCAAATTACCAACCCACTGATCTCTAAAGTTATCATTCCTCAAATTATTAGAGATACCGTTATTTTAGAATTCGCTCCTACCCTTATCTGTGTAGTATTGGCAGGTGTGGTGGGAAGTAAAATTGCAAGTGAGCTAGGTAATATGCGTGTGAGCGAACAAATAGATGCATTGGAAATAATGGGCATCAATACAAAGACGTATTTAGTCTTGCCGAAAATCGTTGCTGCCATTATCACCATTCCTATGTTAGTTGTATTGGCAATGGTATTGGGAATTTATGGAGGAAGGATGACCGTTGCAGCCTCCGGAATTATTTCAACCAATACATATGATAGAGGGTTGATGGAACAATTTTTACCCTATAATGTATTTTTTGCAATGATGAAAGCTTATACGTTTGCATTTATCATTAGCTCCATCCCCGCTTATTATGGTTACTATGTAAAAGGAGGGTCACTGGAAATAGGAAAAAGCAGTACTACTTCTGTTGTAGTAAGTTGTATTGTTGTGTTGATTGCCGATTATATTCTAGCAGCATTGCTGTTGTAATGATTGAACTATGATTGAATTCAAAAATATTACGAAAAAATTTGGTGACAAGGTAGTCTTAGATGACGTGAGTCATCTCATGCAAACAGGTAAGACCAATCTAATTATAGGAACCAGCGGCAGCGGAAAAACAGTCTTGCAGAAATGTTTAGTAGGACTATTTGAACCAGATGCGGGCGTCATTATTTATGATGGGAAAGACTTTACCCACATGAATGAAGATGAAAGAAAATTACTTCGTCAGCAAATTGGCATGCTGTTTCAAGGATCTGCCCTTTTTGATAGTATGACAGTGGAAGACAATGTGAAATTTCCTCTTGATATGTTTACAAAAGATTCTAACGCCACTAAACTTAAAAAAGTAAATGAAGTATTAGAAAGAGTAAACCTGATAGGAAGTAATAAAAAATTTCCTTCTGAAATCAGTGGAGGAATGAAAAAAAGAGTAGGTATTGCTAGAGCAATTGTACTTAATCCAAAGTTTCTGTTTTGTGATGAGCCCAACTCAGGATTAGATCCTCAAACTTCTATGTTGATCGATAAACTCATTTATGATATTACCAACGAGTTTAAAATGACCACTATAATAAATACACACGATATGAATAGCGTGATGGAAATAGGAGATAATATTCTTTATTTAAAAGACGGCAAAAAAGAATGGACAGGCAATAGCAAAGACATTATTTTCTCCGATAACAAGAACCTAAATGAATTTATCTTTGCTTCCGAATTTTTACAAGATGCCAAGCAGCTACGAATGATGGAAGCAGGCAAAAAACCTTAGCCCAAATTCTATTTTACCACTTAGCAATCCCCTATCTTTGCCGAAATTTTAGCATTTTTCATCAATCATAATTGAACCTATGTCAGTATTAGTAAACAAGCATTCGAAAATAATTGTACAAGGATTTACGGGCACAGAAGGCACTTTTCATGCTACCCAGATGTTAGAATATGGCACAAACGTAGTGGGAGGAGTTACTCCAGGTAAAGGCGGCTCCACTCATCTAGATAAACCAGTATTTAATACAGTTGCCGATGCCGTAAAAGCTACCAACGCCGACGTAAGTATCATCTTTGTACCGCCAGCATTTGCAGCAGATGCCATCATGGAAGCTACTGAAGCAGGCGTAAAACTAGTTGTTTGTATTACTGAAGGAATTCCAGTGCAGGATATGGTAAAAGTTAAGAACTATTTGGTTGGTACTGATACTAGATTGATAGGGCCCAATTGCCCAGGAGTGATCACTGCCGAAGAATGCAAAGTAGGTATCATGCCAGGATTTATTTTTAAAAAAGGACGTATCGGAATCGTTTCTAAATCAGGCACCTTAACATATGAAGCGGCTGATCAAGTAGCAAAAGCAGGTTTGGGAATATCAACTGCCATTGGAATTGGTGGAGATCCTATTATTGGCACTACCACCAAAGAAGCAGTAGAACTATTGATGAATGACCCCGAAACCGATGCCATTGTAATGATTGGAGAAATTGGTGGCGGCATGGAAGCTGAAGCAGCAAACTATATAAAATCAACTGGCAACAAAAAACCAGTCGTAGGATTTATAGCTGGGCAAACAGCGCCTCCCGGCAGACGCATGGGACACGCAGGGGCTATTGTAGGAGGAGCAGATGATACAGCCGAAGCCAAAATGAAAATTATGGGAGAATGCGGCATTCATGTAGTAGCAAGTCCTGCTGATATTGGTAAAACAATGGTAGCAGCCCTTAAAAAATAAATACAACTACTTATAATTTTAGTGTAAAGCGTTAAGAAAATTCTTAGCGCTTTATTTTTTTAGCCTATCCATATTATCTTTATCATTCAATAATAAACATCATTATGAACAATAAGCCAATATATAGTATCCCTTTGCGATATCGTAAAATGGAAAATTTGCATATTGTGTTTTGGCTATTTAAAGATGTTGCCTGGTGCATGATTTGGAAACCCTTGGGCATTACAATGATATTTCCAACTTTACTTGTTTCTATTCTTATTGCTTGGCAAACACGCCATTTAATGAGTGAACTTTGTCACAACCTAGCCATCACCTGCTGGATTAGTGCAAATAGCTATTGGATGATCAGTGAATTTTATCATTTTGACTCCACCCCATTGTTTGGCAATTATAGTTTAAAGCATTTGGCGATTATCCCTTTTGCATTGGGAATCTTACTATTGGGGTTTTATTATATTGCTTGGAAGCCCAAACACAACGAAGAGGTAGAGACCATGTAAAAGCTCATTTTTACAAGGTTTTTCTTTGGCTTATATTTGCATACCTGTAAATAATTGACCTTAGATCGAATTTTTGAATCAGTGTTTGCATGTTATCTATTTTTAATTTTTTTATAAAGAAATGCTTAGAACAAATACTTGCGGCGAACTAAGACTATCGGATGTTAATAAGCAAACAACCCTAGCCGGTTGGGTGCAAACGGTACGAAAATTTGGAAGCATCACTTTTGTTGATCTTAGAGATCGATATGGTATTACTCAATTGCTATTTTCTGAAAATCTAAACGAACAATTAGATGCAAATCCTTTGGGAAGAGAATTTGTATTACAAGTAACTGGTACCGTCAATGAGCGTAGCAATAAAAATAGCAATATTCCTACGGGAGAAATTGAAATTACAGTCACTGATTTTACGATTTTAAATAAATCCATTACCCCACCCTTTACCATTCAAGATGATACGGATGGAGGAGATGACCTAAGAATGAAATATCGTTTTCTTGATTTAAGAAGACAAGCAGTAAAAAAGAATTTAGAATTAAGATATGCTGTAGGAAGAAGCACTAGGAATTATTTACATGAGAAAGATTTCATGGATATTGAAACGCCCTTCCTTATAAAATCAACTCCGGAAGGCGCCAGGGATTTTGTAGTGCCTAGCCGTATGAATCCCGGACAGTTCTATGCATTGCCACAATCTCCCCAAACATTCAAACAATTGTTAATGGTTAGCGGGTATGATCGCTACTACCAAATTGTAAAGTGTTTTAGGGATGAAGATCTTCGTGCAGACAGACAACCAGAATTTACTCAGATAGATTGTGAAATGTGCTTTGTAGAACAAGAAGATATTTTACAAATGTTTGAAGGATTGATTAAGCGCATATTTAAGGATGTAAAAAACATCGATTATACAGCACAAGTGGAAAGAATGACTTGGGAGAACGCTATGTGGAATTATGGTAATGATAAGCCAGATATCAGATACGAAATGAAGTTGTGTAATTTGAAATACCCTTCTCATACCTTCCCGACTCAAAAAGATATTTCTTCATTAATTAGTGGAGTAGATTTTAAAGTGTTTGATGAAGCAGAAACAGTGATTGCTATTGCCGCGCCTGGTTGCAGCGATTATACGCGCAAGCAAACAGATGAGTTGACCGAATGGGTGAAACGTCCACAAATAGGAATGAAAGGCTTGGTGTATATTAAATGCAATGCAGATGGCACATTTAAAAGCAGTGTAGATAAGTTTTATAACGAAGAAAAACTTACCGCAATCGCCTCTTCTGTAAATGCGAAACCAGGAGATTTAATTTTTATACTGGCAGGTGCAGAAGAAAGAACAAGAAAAGCTACTAGTGAACTTCGCTTATATCTTGGGCAACAACTAGGACTTAGAAAAACAGATGAATTTAAATTATTGTGGGTATTAGATTTCCCATTATTTGAATATGCAGAAGAAGACAATCGCTGGGTAGCAAGGCATCATCCATTTACTTCTCCTAAGCCCTCCGATATTGAAACCATGATTCAACACAATCCTGCTATTGAAAATGCAGCAGAGTATTTGAAACATCCCTATGCAAACATTAAAGCAAATGCATATGACATGGTATTGAACGGAAATGAAATTGGTGGTGGTAGTATTCGCATATATCAAAAGGAATTACAACAAAAAATGTTTGCCGCATTGGGGATGAATGAAGCCGAACAACAACATAAATTCGGATTCTTACTCGGTGCTTTTGAATATGGCGCTCCCCCTCATGGAGGGGTTGCATTTGGATTTGACAGACTTTGTTCAATATTAGGTGGAAGCGAAAGCATCAGAGATTTTATTGCATTCCCTAAAAACAATAGTGGCAGAGATGTTATGATTGACGCCCCTTCTTCCATAGATGAAAAACAATTTGAAGAGCTTCAAATTAAATTGAATTTGAAACAATAGGTATTATTCCTATTTGCACATCATCCTACAATAATGGAAATCAACTGGACATACAAACACTTCACTGCATTATCAACAGAAGAGTTGTATGAAATTTTATTGCTCAGAAGCAAGGTTTTTGTAGTAGAACAAAATTGTGTTTATTTAGACACGGATAATAAAGATCAACAATGCTGGCACTTATGTGGCTGGATAGAGAACACCCTCGTTGCGTATGCAAGAATCATTCCTCCACACATTAGTTTCGAAGAAGCAAGCATAGGTAGAGTCATTACACATACCGATTATAGAAGAAAAAATTATGGAAAAGCATTGATGGAATTAGCTATTGAAAAGACAATGAACGAGTTCAATGTAAATACAATCAGAATTGGTGCGCAATGCTATTTATTGAATTTCTATTCTTCTTTACATTTTCAGGTGGCAAGTGAAGAATATTTAGAAGACAATATTCCGCATGTGGAGATGCTATTCACCCATTAATGCTTCAATTCTTCCTTTAGGTATTTTGCGGTAAAGCTTTCTTTTACGTTGATCATTTTTTCAGGTGTTCCTTCAAATAAAATTTTTCCGCCGCCATCTCCTCCTTCCGGACCAATATCAATCACATGATCTGCCACTTTAATCATATCGATATTGTGTTCAATTACCAACACACTATTACCTCTGTCAACCAACTTGTTGAGTACATCTAACAAGTGATGAATGTCTTGGAAATGCAATCCTGTAGTAGGCTCATCTAAAATGTAAAATGTTTTCCCTGTATCTCTTTTAGCTAACTCAGTCGCCAATTTAACACGTTGCGCTTCTCCTCCGCTTAAAGTAACAGCACTTTGTCCGAGTGTAATATATCCCAGCCCTACTTCCTGTAAAACTTTTATTTTTCGATAGATATAGGGTACTGCATTAAAAAATTCGACCGCTTCTTCGACCGTCATATTTAATACATCGCTGATTGATTTCCCTTTATAGCGAATTTCCAATGTTTCGCGATTGTATCTTTTTCCATTGCACTTTTCACAATGCACCTGCACATCGGGTAAGAAATTCATTTCAATCACCCGCATGCCTCCTCCTTCACAAATTTCACATCGCCCACTTTTAACATTAAATGAAAAACGACCGGCATTGTAACCTCTGATTTTTGCTTCGGGTACAGAAGCAAATAAAGTGCGGATGTCTGTAAAAAATCCACAATAGGTGGCTGGGTTACTTCTAGGTGTTCTTCCAATAGGGCTTTGATCTATTTCAATTACTTTGTCGATATGCTCAAGTCCTTTGATGCTTTTATATGCAAGCGGAACTGCTTTCGATTTATAACAATAATGACTCAATAAGGGATACAGTGTTTCATTAATTAAAGTAGATTTTCCACTTCCGCTTACTCCTGTTACAAGAATCATTTTTCCTAAAGGGAAGGAAACATTCACGTCTTTTAAATTGTGGCCTTTGGCACCTTTTAATTCAATAAAATTTCCGTTTCCTTTTCTGCGTTCCTTTGGAATAGGAATACTTTTTTCCCCGTTTAAATATTTTGCCGTGTCACTATTTGATTTCAATACTTGTTCAGGTGTTCCTTCAGCTACAATTTTACCTCCATGAATTCCTGCTCTTGGACCAATGTCTACGAGATAATCTGCCGCAAGCATAATATCCTTATCGTGCTCAACCACCAACACACTATTTCCAATATCACGTAAATTCTGCAATGCTTTAATCAGTCGGTGATTGTCGCGTTGATGCAAGCCTATACTTGGCTCATCTAAAACATACGTGATCCCCTGCAATTGAGATCCAATCTGTGTGGCAAGTCTGATTCGCTGGTACTCGCCTCCACTCAAACTTTTAGAAGGTCTATATAAGGTTAGATAAGTAAGTCCAACATCCAATAAAAACTGAAGACGTTCTCGTATTTCTTTCAACACATCTTTTGCAATACTATTTTGCTTGTCACTTAATCTTTTTTCTATTCCATTAAACCAATTTGCTAATTTATCGAGATCTAGTTCACTTAATTGAGCAATGTTTTTTTCATCAATCTTAAACCATACACTTTCTTTCTTCAAGCGGGTCCCTTTACAAGTCTCGCAAGACTTTAATGTCATAAATTTCTCTACCCATTCTCTCAATGCCTCAGTAGTATTTTGGGCAGTAAACCATCTTTTAATCATCGTTACCACTCCCTCAAAATCAGCTGCATAATAAGGTTCGCTTGACTCATCCTCCCCTATTTCTATTTCAGCGATTGTATTTACATCAATCTCTTCCTGACCATATAAAATTAAATTAATCGATTTTTTTGCAAGCTCTTTCAAAGGCTTATCCATGTTAATCTTATGCTTCTTTGCCAACTGCTGAACCTGCTTAAATACCTGTGCTTCTCTTTCTTCACCCAAGGGCGCAATTCCTCCTTCGTTAATACTTAACGAATCATCCGGTATAACAGCCTCTAAATTGATTTGATATACGGTGCCCAATCCTTTACAAGTTGGGCAAGCACCATAAGGAGAATTGAATGAAAAGGCGTTGGGCGAGGGCTCTTCGTAACTTATACCCGTATCAATGCACATTAAATGCTTACTGTATTGTTCAACTTTTTGGTCATCATTGATTAATAAGAAAAGTAGATCTTTCCCCATTTGCAATGTCTTCTGCACACTCTGACTGAGCCTTAGTTTCATGTCATCTTCTACCTTTAATCGATCAACTACCACTTCGATGTCATGAATTTTATATCGATCGAGTTGCATACGTGGAGTAAGGTCCAGTACTTCTCCATCCACCCTAACTTTCAAAAATCCTTTTTTTCTAATGTCTTCAAATAGTTCTCTATAATGCCCCTTTCTGCCTCTGATCAATGGGGCAAGCAGACTTATTTTTTTCCCTTTAAATTTTTTAAAAATAGATTGTACAATTTCTTCTTCGCTAAATTTCACCATTTTTTTTCCGGTGTTGTAACTATACGCTTCTCCCGTTCTGGCAAAAAGCAATCGAAGAAAATCATAAATTTCCGTGATGGTTCCAACTGTGCTTCTCGGATTTTTATTGGTGGTTTTTTGTTCAATTGAAATAACAGGTGATAGTCCAGTGATTTGATCTACATCTGGCCTTTCCATATCTCCCACAAATTGTCGTGCATACGCAGAAAAGCTTTCCATATAACGACGTTGCCCTTCATTATAAATGGTATCAAAAGCAAGAGAAGATTTTCCACTGCCGCTCACTCCGGTAAATACTACTAGTTGATTCTTTGGAATAGAGATGTTGATATCCTTAAGATTGTGTTCACGGGCACCAACCACTTTTATATATTCTGTAGACGTATTGTTCGTTGATGCTGTTGCTATCTTTTTACCCATGGCTCGATTCTTACAGCAAAGATACATACAAAAAAACCTGTCTAAAAAAGACAGGTTTAAGTATTTTAAATAAAGTGATTATTAGTCTTTTTCAATAAACTCGCTCAATTCTTCTTTACTAGCAGAAAAAGAAAATACATTGTTTACTTTGAAATAATTTCTTGGATCGGTAGAATATTTATAAGCATACTTTGCAAATGCCAACTTGTTTTCTTCAAAAGAAAAAAGACTACAAATTTGAACTACTTGATCGCAAGATAAACAGTTTGAAGAAGCAATGCTTTGAGCCGTTTTTAATTTAGTGTCATCAAAGCTACTTTCATTGATTGTTTTTTTGGCAGCTGCAAAATCAGATGCATTCATTGGTAAATTATTCATACAGCCTCTGCTTGGAGGAGGCGTTTGTGTTTGTTGTTGTTGGTGATTGGTATTAGAATGAGTAGTGGTAGTAGTGGTGGTATGAACTTCATTTGGTTCATTGATTGATATGTTCATGCTCACACCTGGCAAATTCACACTTGCCCCCATTCCATTGGTAGTAGTAGTGGTGGTAGTCGTTTGATTAACATTTCCCTGAGCAACAATTGGTTGACCATACTGGCGAACATACATGCCCGAAGGGGGCATAAAATCCTGTGGAACGGGAATCATTGAATAATAAACCAATTTCACTTTGTTGTTCTTGTCTTTTTTTATTTTATACGTAACGTCCATCATTTTACCTTCCACGTCGGATATCATCAAATTAGTCTTTGAAATCGTAGCGAATGTTTTGTCTTCGAACATTATTTTGGCACTATAATACGGCTGAGGAAGATCTTCAATTTTAATATTGGATTGAGGCACTTCATTTTGTTTTTCTCCATTAAGCACCAAGAAAAACTTGTCTCCATCTTCTGAGAAGACAGTTAAATTCCCCCCAGTTTGAGGCTGAGCTGCACAAATAAATGGGCTCAAAAAAATTAAGATAGAAAGTATTTTTTTCATGTTTGTAATTTTAAAACAAATGTAATTAATTATCTTAAAATAGAAATAGCGCCTTTTTTAAAGAACAAAGTTCCTCCTCCCAATCGATAGGTGGTTTGCCATATAAAAGTGCCGATTTCTTGTTTGATCCCTTTATAGGTTCCGTTCCATTTTTCAAACGGATTGGAAGAAACAAATACCAATTGTCCCCAGCGATTGTATACGCTCAAGGAATAATCTCTTAATGAACCGATATCGCCTACTGGACCAAAGCCATCATTGATGCCATCACCATTAGGTGTAAATGATGAAGGAAAATATACTCCATTGCATTGAACGACTACGTTAACAGTATCTGACCCTTTACAGCCAGCACTATTCATTACTTCTACAAAATATTCTCCCGATTGAATAACAGAATAAGTAGAAGAGATGCTATTGTCTTGCCATTGATAACTTACAAATGCACCAGGATTTAAAATCAATAATTGACCCGGACAAATCAAGGTATCTCCTCCTAAATTAATATTTACAGGGACATCAATATTATTTAAAATAATATTATTAGCATTGGCTGTACAACCATTGGCATCATTGATTAATAAGGAATAATTTCCTGCAGAAAGTCCGCTAATGGTTGAAGTAGATTCGGTGTTTGACCAGAGATAAGTATAAGAATTGGTTCCGCCATTCACGGTGGCAACAATTGATCCGTTGGTACTATTACAAGTTTCGGGAAATAATTGAGTTTGAATATTGATTGCGCTGGGTTCTACTAAGGTAATAGAGGAAGATGCTCCACAGGCTCCAATAGCAGAAACATTAACAGTATAAGTTCCAGCAGTAAGATTACTGATAGATTGAGTGCTCTGAGAAGGGGTCGTATTCCAATTATAAAAATAAGTGCCATTTCCTCCCAATACATTGGCAGTAATAGACCCATCATTGTCTCCATTACAACTTATTGGATTGGAAACAACGGCATCGGTATTTAAAATGATGATTGTTTTAGTGATAGTAGAGGGACTACTGTTCGAATAATTAACAGTAAGGGTTACACTATAAGTGCCTGGTCCAGAAAAAGTATGCGCAGGATTTGCTAATGTAGAAGTATTGGCTGTGCCAGAAGTAGGATTGCCAAAATTCCAAACCACGCCTGTTTGACAAAGTCCTGCATTTCCAATAAAGTTAACAGTGTTATTGGCCATGCAATTGTAAGTAAAATTGGCACTAGTAGGAGGTGTTTGTTTGATTGAAATATCATCTATTGCAAAACCTTCATAATCATTACACACAGTTCCTGCACCAAAAGCAAACCGAAAAATCACTTTACTTTTACCAGCAAGCATACTTAAATTATGTTTAGCCAACACCCATGTACCGCTACCACCGCCACTTCCACAACTACCAGATCCTGGCTGAACACTACCAGACCAACCGGCTACAAATCCTATGAATCTTACAGAGCTGTTGTTGTACCAGTTAGTGGAAAGACAATTTGAATTAGAAGTAGAAGAACCTATGATACTCCAAGTGGCTCCTTGATCAATAGAATATTGGAGGTTGGCCCCATCAAAACTATTTTCAGTTTCCCAAAAAACCTTAAAAGATATTTCAGGATTTGATAAGGAAGTAAAATCAAAACAAGGACTTTGTAAATAAGAAAGGCCGCCATTGTAAGTTGCTCCTGAGAGACCGCCAACAATCCAGCACTTTTGTCCAGCTCCAGCAGCTGTTATAACCGATTTGGTGCCTGGAACAATTGTACCCCATTCCCAATGAAGGGTGGCACTTTTTGTCCAATTGCCATTATTGCTTTCAAACCCTTCTGAATAAGGAAAAGTAGCAATGGGGTTTACACACTGAGCCAATAATTGTTGTTTAAATAAAAAACAACAAACAAATAGTATACAATAAAAAAAATTATGTTTTACCACTTGCATTTAGCCAAGTTTTTTTAAAGAAGCAAAGTTACGATTAAATAGCCCTTTTATTGAATTATCTAAAGTTAAAAGGGCATCATTCAACTGTTTTCATAGATTAAACAAATGTTTAATCTGTATAAATTAACACTTTATGTAGATAGACTTCCGTAAATCAATCATTATATTTGACACTAAAAAAAATCTAAATGAGGTTTTTATATCTTGTTTCATTCCTTACTGTTTTTTCTATTAGTTTATATGCTCAACAAGCTATAAATAATTCAGGAATTGGACGAGATGCATTGAACCAACAGAGTAGTCCTCAACAACGAGTTGCCTATTACCAATATACCTCGCTGAATAAATATGATGTTTCCTATTTAAAACTGGATATTAATGCTGAAACAAATAGTAGAGCAATCTCTGGCACAGCACTTACGATTGCAAAAGCCTTGTCTCCACTAGATTCTTTTATTACTGAATTAAAAAGCAATATGATTGTAGACTCTGTTTTTATTAATGGAGTAAAGAAGTCTTTTTCTACAGGAGGGGATCATGTTTTTGTTCCTTTGACACCTTCTCTTTCAACTGGTGCAACTATAAGTTCACTGATTTATTACCGAGGTACTGCCAACTCAACGGGAGTTTATGCCGGAACTAGCAACGGCCTCAATTACACTGCTACATTATCAGAAAGTTATCAAGCAAGAGAATGGTTTCCTGTAAAGCAACAATTACAAGACAAATTTGATTCTGTAGATATTTGGGTTACTACAAGCAATGTAAATAAAGTTGGGTCAAATGGATTGCTCCAAGGTGTAGACGCACTCCCTAATAACAAAAGCAGGTACAGATGGAAGACGCGCTACAAAATGAACTACTATATGCCGAGCATAGCCGTAGGGAATTATATGGAATACCTTAATTATGCAAAGCCAGCAGCTATGGCACCCGATTCGATTTTAATTCAACATTATATTTATAATAATAGCGCCTACTTCAATTCAAACAAAGCCAACCTAGATAAAACACCTGTCTTCATTGAAAAATTTAGTGAGTTATTTGGCCTCTACCCTTTTAAAAATGAAAAATATGGTCATGCGCAAGCAGCCATTGGTGGCGGCATGGAACACCAAACCATGAGCACCATGGTAAGTTTTGATGCTGCATTGATTGCACATGAACTTGGGCATCAATGGTGGGGCGATAATGTAACCTGTGCAAAATGGAACGACATTTGGCTAAATGAAGGATTTGCAACGTACTGTGAGCAATTACTTATTGAGAAATTACCTGCACAGTTTTCAACAACTCCTGCAGCTAATATGTTGAGCTTACATTCTAGCGTAATGAGCACTACAAATGGAAGCGTGTATATTCCTGATGCTTCGGTGTATGATGAGAATAGGATATTTAGCAGTAGATTAAGTTACAATAAAGGTGCCGCAATCATTCACACTCTTAGATTTGAAATGCAAAGCGATAGTCTCTTTTTTAAGACATTGCAAAATTTTCAAAACCAATACAAAGATTCGGTTGCAACAGGCGAAGACTTTAAACAAGTAGCTCAAAACACAAGTGGTAAAAATTTAAATGATTTTTTTACACAATGGTATTACGGAGAAGGATACCCAACATATAATATTTCATATTACAAACCATCTATAGATTCTATTTATATA
>CANFJP010000013.1 GCA_947447485.1 Chitinophagaceae bacterium | reverse complement strand
GAAACAGGTGAGCTAGATCAAAACGAAGTGTACCCATATATAAGTGAAGGTTTTGGAGAAGACTTTGTTCCACAGAATTACGACATGTCTGTTATCGACGAGTTCACTAAAGTAACAGACAAAGATGGTGCCGTTATGACAAGACGCATTGCAAAGGAAGAGGGAATGTTTTGTGGATACAGTGCAGGTAGTTGTTTACAAGGTATGTTTCAATTAAAAGACCAGCTTAAAAAAGACGATGTAGTGGTTTGTATTTTTCATGATCACGGAAGTAGATATGTTGGAAAAGTATATAACGACGAATGGATGCTTGAAAGAGGCTTCTTAGATGTTAAAACATTTAAAGACATTATCAGCGCAAGAAAAAGTCAAAAATTAGTAAGCCTTACTCCCGACCAAACCATTCTTGATGCTATTGAATTGATGAAAAAATACGAGATTGAAAATATTCCTGTATTTGAAAACGGATTAAACATTGGAGCTATTTCAGAAAGTGGATTGTTTGATAAAATGCTACACAACCCCGACATTAAAACAGCTCCTATAAGAACTGCATTAGAAAAAGCTTACCCTGAAGTAAGTTTTGATACTCCTGTAGAACGTTTAAGCAACTTCATCAACAAAGAAAATGGCGCAGTACTGAGCAAAGACGATAGTGGCTTATACCAAATAGTCACTAAATACGATATCATTCAGAGCTTGTCTAAATAAAGACTTTTTTATTTAAAAACGCTACAACCCTTTACAATGCTGCATTTCAATATGCAGCATTGCTATTTGTAAGAATGGCCATTGTCTCTACATCGTACTTTTACGTACCATAAATCACGTAGCTCCCCTCTTCCTTTTTTAGTTTAAATACGAATGCGACAGTAATTACTTCATGTCAAAAATAGAGCAGTATTGCTCTTGTACGAGCTTTTTATTGAGTGCATCTTTGTGTAAGAAGTTGATTGATTCAATAACTATCAATCAATACCCAAATCCTAAAAAAACCAATAGCTCTTTTCAATATCCAAAAAAACCAAATCCAATATCAGTCAACTTCTATTTTTTTTGATAAGTACGTATTAAACCATATTTATCCCAATGAAAACAAACCAATCCAAATCCTGCCTATGCCTTTAAAAGCGATGATGGCAAAAAAACCAAAAACATCCAAACCCTATCAAAACCAAAACCAATTACTCGCCTACCCAACAAAAAAAAGGCAACAAGAAACACAAAATCCAGAAATGTTTTACTTCAAATAGTAAAATTCAATTCTGAAAAACCAAAAAAATTGGTTCACAAAAAATCCTGCTTCGGCAGGATTTTTTTATGTTATTCTATGTTAGTAGATATTTAAATATATTATCTTAGATGAAATTCTTTACAAGAAAATATATGATTCTTACGAATACTTCATCATTGGATTTTTACCCCAAAAGAATTGTGTCGCTTGTTCCGTCGCAAACCGAGTTGCTAGACCACCTTGGATTAGAAACAGAAACCATTGGCATTACAAAATTTTGCGTGCATCCTCCGTCTTGGAAAAAAAACAAACAAATAATTGGAGGAACGAAAACCGTAAACATCGAAAAGATAATTGCTTTAACCCCTGATCTTATCATTGCCAATAAAGAAGAAAATGTAAAAGAGCAAATAGAGGAATTGGCTGCAAGGTTTCCGGTATGGGTAACAGATGTAAACAACCTCACAGATGCCTATCAAATGATAAAGGATGTTGGCATTTTAACCAACAGAGAAAAAAAATCTGCCGAGTTAATAGATCAGATTAAGATCGGCTTTCATGAATTAAGCGCAGCATCCAAAAAAATTAATACTTGCTATTTGATTTGGAAAGATCCATATATGACAGTGGGCGGCGACACTTTTATTAGCGATATGATGGAAAAAGCTGGATGTGTAAATGTTTTTTCAACATCAACACGATACCCAGAAATTTCAATCAATCAAATCAAAAAATCCAACTGTGAATTAATTTTACTTTCAAGCGAGCCCTATCCATTTTCAGACAAACATATCGAAGCTTTACAAGCAGAGATTCCTTATATACGCATTTTGCTTGCCGATGGCGAGATGTTTAGCTGGTATGGAAGCCATTTGCTTCAGTCTGCCCCCTATTTTAAAAAATTACTAACCCCCCATAATTAATCAAAGTTCCTGCTTTAAAAACCGTTCAGTTCCTTATTTTTGCACTAAACACTTAAACTATGTCAGCTAAAATAATCGAACTACTTGGCAAGGATGCCGATGGCTTATTGAATCATGAGTGTAAAACCATCACAAAGGATCAGATTCATTTGCCTTCTCCTACTCATATTGAAGATATTTGGATAAATAGCAACCGTAGCAATCAGACCTTAAATAGCTTACAAGGATTACTAGGAAACGGCCGACTTGCTGGAACAGGATACGTTTCAATTTTACCTGTAGATCAAGGAGTAGAGCATAGCGCGGGAGCTTCTTTTGCTCCTAACCCTACTTATTTTGACCCTGAAAATATTGTAAAACTTGCCATTGAGGGTGGTTGCAATGGCATCGCTTCAACATTTGGCGTGTTAGGAATAGTCAGCAGAAAATATGCTCATAAAATTCCAATGATGGTTAAAATTAATCACAATGAATTTTTAAGTATGCCAAATAAATTTGATCAAGTGATGTTTGGTCAAATAAAAGACGCATGGAATATGGGGGCTACAGCGGTAGGTGCTACCATTTATTGGGGAAGCCAGGAAAGCACCCGTCAATTACAAGAAGTGGCTACTGCTTTTGAAATGGCACATGAACTAGGAATGGCCACTGTGTTATGGTGCTATACAAGAAACAACGGATTCAAAGTAGACGGCGTTGATTATCACGCATCGGCTGATCTTACCGGGCAAGCCAACCATCTTGGTGTAACCATTCAAGCAGATATTATCAAACAAAAATTGCCCACTAACAATGGCGGTTACAATGCAACGAAGCATGGCAAAACCTCTCCATTGGTTTATAGCAAACTTACAACCGATCACCCAATAGATCTTACAAGATATCAAGTAGCAAATTGCTATATGGGACGTGTAGGATTAATCAATAGTGGCGGAGAAAGCAAAGGTGCATCTGATTTGGCAGAATCAGTAACAACTGCCGTTATTAATAAACGCGCTGGAGGAATGGGATTGATTTTAGGTAGAAAAGCTTTTCAAAGACCATTGAAAGAAGGAGTGGAATTGCTAAATACCATACAAGATGTATATTTAGACAAGTCAATTACAATTGCATAATTTAATCAGCAGTATATTGTAGATTAAATATTTTACATACAAAACGTAAATGCCTAACATGATTTTAGAAGAAGATTTTGATGCACCCCTTTCTGGAGAAAAAGTTAATGAAGAGCAAGCTAAAAGCAAATGGTTCAAAAGAATTAAAAAGGGAATCCTTACTTCTACAAAAGAGAAAAAGGATGCACCTGAAGGCCTTTGGGCTAAATGTCCTACTTGCAAATACACCTGTACCATCTCTGAATTAGGCGATAATAAATTTGTTTGTCCAAAATGCGATCATCACCATAGAATAGGCAGTGAAGAATATTTCGACATTCTATTTGACGACAATGAATACAAAGAGTTGTTTGCGAATATCAAATCAAAAGACATGCTTGGGTTTGTTGATCTTAAGCCTTATAAAAAGAGACTAGAAGAAACCTACGCCAAGACGGCTATTCACGATTCAATCACAGTAGCGCACGGTAAAGTTCATTCGCATGAATTGGTGATTGCTTGTATGGATTTTGAATTTATTGGAGGAAGCCTTGGCAGTGTAATGGGTGAAAAAATATCAAGAGCATGTGATTATTGTATACTACATCGCATTCCATTTATGATCATCAATAAGAGTGGCGGAGCAAGGATGATGGAAAGTGCCTTTTCTTTAATGCAACTTGCTAAAACATCCGGCAAACTATCTCAGTTAAGCGATGCTAAAATTCCTTATATCTCCCTTTGCACAGACCCAACTTTTGGAGGCACGACCGCTTCATTTGCCATGTTAGGAGATATTATTTGTGGGGAACCAAATGCCCTCATCGGATTTGCAGGACCAAGGGTTATCAAAGAAACAATTAAAAGGGATCTTCCCCCAGGTTTTCAGCGTAGTGAGTTCTTATTAGAACATGGATTCTTGGATTTCATTGTGAACAGACACGAAATGAAAGAA
This sequence comes from Chitinophagaceae bacterium, assembly GCA_947447485.1. GTDB lineage: Bacteria > Bacteroidota > Bacteroidia > Chitinophagales > Chitinophagaceae > Ferruginibacter. The sequence continues at coordinate 22,189 of CANFJP010000013.1, read as the reverse complement.
AAATTAGCTACAGTTTTAGTATTATTTAAAGGATAATTATTTATTTACCCTATTCATTATTAATTAATTATAGATCTTATCTATAATTAAACTTTTCATTCAGAAAGTCATCTAAAAAATTATAATTGAGCCCTATTTTGAATAGGTTGCTTGTTTACATGTTTTCCACATGCATGAAATAAATTTTTAAAAACAAAATATCGACTATACATTCGCAACAGTTTTCATAGGGTACGGATTAAAAACAAACCGGGGTATCTACCCTGGTTTCTTTTTTAAAACAATACCTTAAGCATGAATCTACCTCAAATAGCTGGGCACAAGGAATCGCAACTCAACTAGTTATTATCTTTACAAAAAACACCCATTGGAATTCCTCAATCGAAAAGCACATTTTGAATACTTTTTTGAAGCAACTTATATTGCTGGCGTTGTATTGTCGGGCACTGAGGTGAAATCTCTTAGAGCCGGGAAGGTTAGCTTTAATGATAGTTATTGCATTTTTGATAAAGGAGAATTGTATGTTAGGAGTTTACATATCTCGGAATACTCTTTTGGCACAATGACAAACCATGAGCCATTGCAAGAAAGAAAATTATTGCTCAATAAAAGAGAGTTGCACAAATTAGAATCAAAAATTAAAGAAAAAGGATACAGCATCATTCCCGTAAGGATTTTCTTTAGTGAAAAAGGACTTGCTAAAATTGAAATCGGATTAGGCAAAGGAAAAAAACTCTACGACAAAAGAAATACGATCAAAGAAAGAGAATCAGATAGAGATATCAAGAAGAAGTACGGAATTTAATTAGCATTCGCTTAAACTGATAGGCACATTGATTGCCAATCCCCCATCAGATGTCTCCTTATATTTACTATTCATATCTAGTGCAGTGTCCCACATTGTTTTAATCACTCCATCTAAGCTAACTTTTGCAAAATCAGGTGAGCTTTGCATAGCCAATTGACTTGCAGTGATTGCCTTTATGGCACCCATGGTATTCCTTTCTATACACGGAATTTGAACAAGACCTCCAATTGGATCGCAGGTTAATCCTAGGTGATGTTCCATCGCAATCTCTGCCGCCATCAACGCTTGTCGTTGAGTGCCTCCGAGGCATTCGGTAAGGGCTGCTGCTGCCATGGCGCTACTAACACCTATTTCTGCCTGACAGCCACCCATTGCAGCGGAGATCGTGGCTCCCTTTTTGAAAATACTTCCGATTTCTGAAGCAGTTAATAAAAATTGTATGATTTTATCTTCTGTATTCCCATCACAGAAAATAATATAATATTGTAACACAGCGGGAATTACTCCAGCAGCGCCGTTTGTTGGAGCAGTAACCACTCTTCCAAAAGAAGCATTCTCTTCATTTACAGCCAATGCAAAACAACTCACCCAATCAAGGATATAATTAAATTGATTGCCCCCATTTTTAATTTGAGCAGCCCATTCAGCATAATCTTTATATTGACTTCCTGTGGTTAATTTTTTATTCAAATCAAATGCTCTTCTGTTTACCTCCAACCCTCCAGGCAAAAGTCCTTTTGTATGACATCCTTTAAAAATACATTCTTTCATCACCCTCCAAATATTCAACACTCCTTCTCTTGTTTCCTTTTCACTACGCCAAGCTGTTTCGTTTTCCATTACTACTTCCGCAATGCTCAATCCTGTAGTACGACACCAATGCAACAATTCGTCAGCCGTATTGATTGGAAAGGGAAGTGTAATTTGTTTATTCCCCTGTAATAATTCTTCCCCTTCTTTTTTTACAAAACCTCCGCCAATAGAATAGAACGTTTCGGCAAGGGTTTCTCCATTATTGAGCGAAACAAGAAAAGTAAGCGCGTTGGGGTGATATGGAAGCGATTCATTGTATAGGAATTCAATGTCATCAGAAGGAGTAAAATTAATTTCATGCGTTCCCGCCAATAACAATCGATTCATTTTTTTAATATCATCAATTTTAGCACTGATATTTTCCACATCAAAACTAACTGGATCTTCTCCACTCAATCCTAATTGTACCGCAATGTCTGTGCCATGCCCAATGCCTGTTTTGGCCAAAGAACCATAAAGCAGCACTTCAATGCCTATTACTTTAGAAAGCAAACTCTTTTCAATCAAAGATTTAGTAAATAGCTGTGACGCACGCCAAGGGCCTAATGTATGACTACTACTAGGTCCTACACCAATTTTAAACATGTCAAAAACAGATATTGATTCGTGGCTCAAAAGATAGATTTACAATTTTTTAAAAATGACAATTGCTTACGTTTACTGAACAGATACCAAGCTCATTTCGAATTTTAAATAAGAATCTGCTGGAAGAATAACATTCCCATTGCCATCCTTCAATTCTTGGGAAGCATATCCAAGAGAAGGCGGGATAAACATTGTAACAGATCCCCCCTGCTTTACCAAAGGAGCTATTTTCTTAACTCCCTCAATCAAATTTCCTAAAGTAAATCCTATTCCTGCAGTAGTATTATTGCTATCAAATGCTGTAGCAGAACCTAATTTATAAATACTGTAATTGATATAAATATTACTACATAAAGAAGTAGCAGCGGCGCCAGTGCCGGGATTGTTTATAACATAAAAAACACCGCTTGAATGTTGAATGGCATTGGTTATATTATTGTTAGTAAGATACGATTGTATGGCCGCTATTTCAGTAGCGGAGGCAACATTGTTGGTTGCTATAAAGGGACATTTATCTATTTTTAAACAGCTGCCAAACGATAATGAAAGCAATACTGCTGTTAATAAAATCTTGCCGGAGAGAATACTTTTTTTAATCATGATTTGAATGTTAATTTTCTTTAGACAAATTTTTAAATTGTTTACATTTTAATTCTTCATAAAGCTGTTCGTTCATTTCCCATTTAAAGTGCATTCTTATATAGGAGAAAAAAAGAATCGAAATAACTACAGCTAAAATTATAGTAAAATATGCACTATCTGCATTTTGAGATATTTTAGCGTACCATTCAGGAGACAAGAAATAAACTATGGCAATAGACAATATGATGGGCAATCCGAAAAAACTTGCTACTGGGAGACCTCTCAATAATTTGCTCTGAAAAGTACTGTGCCTTTCCCTTACTAGCTCCCAATAAGTCATAAATGCTATTTCTTTTTCTGTTAGCATACTGCAAAATTACATTAATTGAAATTAATAGTTTGTTATTATTGAATATATTGCACCGAGTTAATACTATTAGAATTTATGAAAGTAGAACAGTTTATTACCCGACACCTCTATACAACTAAAAAAGTAAGCCTTCAATATATTGGATCTTTTCAACTATCTCCTGATATCAATATCCCCTTTGATTCAGATGTAGAAGTAACGCTTCCGGCAGATTCTATTCAATTTAATTACAATGACAAGGAGCCAAAAGACGATTCACTCATTGATAGCATGGTGCTAGAAACAAAAAAAATCAAATCATTGATTGCATCCGATCTTGAATCTTATACTATTTTATCAAAGCAATTTTTAAATATTGGTAAACCGTTGCATATAAAAGGCATTGGCATCCTTAAAAAAAATCAAGCTGGCCAATATGAATTTACACAAGGCCCCGACATGGGAAGTAGAATTGGGGAAGCCACTAGTCAATCAGGCGTGAAAGAAGATTCAGACATTGATTTTTCTTCTCAACCAAAGAACAACAAACGAATTCAATGGGTTCCCTTTCTATTCATTTTTTGTTCCGTTTTAGCGCTTTCCTTTTTTTATTATCGTTACCATCAGCAACAAGAAAAATTAATTCCTGTAACCATCCAAGACACCCTTTCAAAACCAACAATCAAGGACTCTTCAAATACAGTTCCGATTGACACTACAATCACTAGCATCCTAAAAGATAGCACTCATTTCAAAGTCATATTAAAGGAATTCAAAGATCAAGGAGCTGCCAACGCTTCTTACAAAAAGCTAACAGACTTTGGGCATGTAGTATTGCTTTCAAAAGACTCAACCAATTATACTATTTCAATGTCTTTTAAAAATGTACTCTCCGATACTACAAGGATAATTGATTCATTGAGAAAGGTTTTTGGGAAAGCAATACATATTGCCCCATAAAAAAATCCCCGTTTAAAAAACGGGGATTGACAATTATTGTACAAAGGATTTTAGTAACCCATTCCACCCATATCAGGTGCGCCACCCATTGCTGGTTCGTCTTTCTTAGGCTTGTCTGCAATCACACATTCTGTAGTGAGTAGCATCCCTGCAATTGACGCTGCATTTTCCAATGCAACACGACTAACTTTAGTAGGATCGATTACACCTGCTTTGAACAGATTTTCATAACTCTCTGTTCTTGCATTGAATCCAAAATCACCTTTTCCTTCTTTGATTTTTTGAACAACGATAGAACCATCAATACCTGCATTGGCAGTCAATGTACGAATGGGTTCTTCTAAAGCACGGCGCACAATCTGCATCCCTGTTTGCTCGTCTTCAATTTGTCCTTTTACTTTAGCATCTAAACTAGACACTGCACGAATGTAAGCAACGCCTCCACCAGGAACAATGCCTTCTTCTACTGCAGCACGTGTAGCATGCAATGCATCATCCACACGATCTTTCTTTTCTTTCATTTCAAGTTCTGTTGCAGCTCCTACATACAATACTGCTACCCCACCAGCAAGCTTAGCCAAACGCTCTTGCAATTTTTCACGATCGTAATCACTAGTAGTATTTTCTACTTGCGCTTTAATTTGATTAACTCGAGCAGTGATATCAACTTTTTTACCTTTACCACCTACAATGGTAGTATTGTCTTTATTGATCGCTACTGAAGCAGCCTGACCTAAATAAGTCAAATCAGCATTCTCTAATTTAAATCCTTGCTCTTCACTGATAACAATACCCGCTGTAAGAATAGCGATATCTGTTAACATTTCTTTTCTTCTGTCACCAAATCCAGGTGCTTTTACTGCTGCTACTTTAATAGTACCTCTCAATTTATTTACCACCAATGTTGCCAACGCTTCGCCTTCCAAATCTTCCGCTATAATTAATAATGGACGACCCGTTTGAGCTACTTTCTCCAAAATATGAAGAATGTCTTTCATTGCAGAAATCTTCTTATCATAAATAAGAATGTATGGATTTTGCAATTCAGCTTCCATCTTTTCGCTGTTGGTAACAAAGTAAGGAGAAACATATCCACGATCAAATTGCATTCCTTCCACTACTTCTACCGTTGTATCCGTTCCTTTTGCTTCTTCAACTGTGATGACTCCTTCTTTACCCACTTTTACAAATGCTTCTGCAATCAACTTGCCAATTGTTTCATCATTATTAGCAGAGATCGTTGCCACTTGTTGTATTTTTTTAACGTCATTCCCTACTGTTTGAGATTGACCTCTTAAATTTTCCACTACCAAGCTTACCGCTTTATCGATACCACGTTTAAGATCCATTGGATTAGCACCCGCCGCAACCATTTTCAATCCTTCGCTAATAATAGCTTGAGCCAATACAGTTGCAGTGGTAGTTCCATCACCCGCAATGTCTGCAGTTTTAGAAGCTACTTCTTTTACCATTTGTGCACCCATGTTTTCAATTGGGTCTTCTAATTCAATTTCTTTCGCAACCGTAACACCATCTTTTGTTACTTGAGGGGCTCCGAATTTTTTTTCTATAACTACATTACGGCCTTTTGGACCAAGCGTTACTTTTACAGCGTTGGCTAAAGTGTCAACACCTTTTTTCATTTTATTTCTAGCTTCGATATCGAAGAAGATAATTTTAGACATATAAAAACAATTTATTGATTTGAAAATGTAAATACAGACAACATGAATATTCCTATCAGTTGCCTATTTTAATAAGAATAATTAAATAACCGCCAGGATATCACTTTCTCTCATGATAAGATAATCCAATCCTTCGACTGAAATTTCTGTTCCTGCATATTTTCCATATAATACAGTATCTCCCGCTTTTACGGTTACTGGTTCGTCTTTTTTACCTGGTCCCGCAGCCAATACTGTTCCGCGTTGAGGTTTTTCTTTTGCAGTGTCAGGAATAATAATTCCTCCGGCAGATTTCTCTTCAGCCGCAGCAGGTTTCACTATTACCCTGTCGTGTAGAGGAGTAATGTTTAACTTTTTTGCCATAATAGTATAGTTTGTTTTGATGTAAAATAGTAAGCCCTTGTAGGGTACGCAAAGGTAGGCGAATATTGTACCAAAGAAAGAATTATGAATAGTTGACATTTTTTTGCCATCTATGGCAGAGGATTTAGTGAACAATAGGACAAATTTTCATTTACACAATAATTCCCCTGAAAAACCCACTTGCAAATAATAAATCCTTAATTTTGAGCATATTAAAAGTTCTTATAGATGATCAGCAGAAGAAATATTCGGGTTAAAGTGATGCAAACCCTTTACACGCTAGATAGTGTAAGTGGAGACATGAAAACCGGCGAACCTGAGAAGATTTTAAGCACCAAAATTGAACAAAGTCGTAATTTATTTACTTACATCGTATACTTTGTTACCCAATTGGCTCGATTTGCCGAAACGGATGCCTTGCAAAAAGCAAGCAAGCATTTGCCATCCGCAGACGATCTGAGTGTAAATACTAAGATATCAGGGAATCAAATTCTTTGGAAAATCGTAGAAGACAAAAGTTTTAAGAAGATTATAAAAGAAGCTGGGTTAGAACAGATGATGGACCATGGCCTATTGAAAAAAATCTACAACGATTTAGTTCAATCCGACAAATACAAAAACTACATTGAAGAGCAATCGAGAGATAAAAAATCTGAGAAAAAAATACTTGACTTTATTTTCTCTGAACAATTATTGCCCAATGAAGATTTCATTAATCATTTAGAGGAAAATTTTATCAACTGGGATGACGATGCAGAACTGATGCACACATTGGTATTGAATTATTTCAATAAGCCTATTCCCGATGTGTTTTCAGAAATGCTCAGCAAGGAAAAATGGGATTTCGCCAAAGATCTTTTAAAAACAGTGATAGAAAAAGCGCCTCATTCACTTGAACTAATCAAGCCAAAATTAAAAAATTGGGATGCTGATAGAATTGCCGCCCTTGATCTCATATTACTTCAAATGGGCATTTGCGAATTTTTATATTTTGATACCATCCCTACAAAAGTGACCATCAATGAATATATTGATTTAGCAAAAGCATATAGCACCAGCCAAAGTGGACAATTCGTGAATGGCTTGCTCGATAACATACACAAAGAATTAACAACAGAAGATAAAATCCATAAGAAAAATTACAAGAACAGCGTTTTATAATTTAATACACAACAAAATGAACAAAGTATATTTTATAGCTGCAATATCCTCATTGATAATTTGCAGTTGTGATATTCGCAAAAACGATCAACCGGCAACAAACAAAATCATTCAAGCAGAAATCAAGGACCCTACCACTATTCAGATCATTGACTCTGTCTATGATTTTGGAAAAATTCAAGAAGGCGAGATTGTAGCATTTAATTTTAGATTTAAAAATACCGGAACAAAGCCGCTGGTGATAACCAATGTTCATGCAAGTTGCGGTTGTACTATTGCCGATAAGCCAGAAAAACCCATTCTTCCGAATGAAATTGGTTTTATCATTGCGAAATTCAATAGCGATCACAAACCTGGCGAAGCACATAAAACAATCACTGTTACCTCTAATGCTTCTCCCGAATTTCCTGAGTTGCTTTTGAAAGGAACGGTCATTGGCAAAACAGAAGACGATTAAACTATTTATACCTCTTAATAATAAAAACAATCAACATGCAATTAATTACTTTTTTTCTTATGACACCTGATCCAAGTGGAAAAGGAAGCAGTTCAGGCACTTTAATTTTAATGGGCTTAATGATACTAGTTATGTGGATGTTTATGATTCGTCCTCAAGCAAAAAAAGCCAAACAACAAAAAAAGTTTATTGACGACTTGCAAAAAGGAGATAAAATTGTAACCATTGCGGGAATACATGGCACCATTAATAAAGTGAATGACGACAATACCCTTTCTATTGAAACCAGTCCTGGTAGCTATATTAAAATAGAAAAATCAGCTATTAGTCTTGAGTGGACAGCTAACGTGAATAAAGTTGTAACAGAAGCGAAGAAATAATTTTCTTTCTTATCAATCATTCATTGAAGCAAATGGATTTTTTAACATAAAGAATCCATTTGCTTTTTTAAAATAACAAACAACTCAAACCCCTTGCTAAAAGTAGGACTCACTGGAGGTATTGGAAGCGGAAAATCTACCGTTGCATCAATATTTGAAGTATTGGGTATCCCCGTATACTATGCAGATAACGAAGCCAAGCGACTAATGAATGAAGATCCTGCCATTAGAATATCAATAGAAAATCATTTTGGAAAAGAGTGCTATGTAAACGGACTACTTGATAGAACATTTCTATCCTCTGTTGTTTTTAATGATCAGAAAAAGTTAGGATTACTAAACGATATCATACATCCACTCACCATTGCCGACGCTGAAAAATGGATGAAAACACAACAGGCTCCATATGCGATCAAGGAGGCAGCTTTGATATTTGAAAGCAAATCTGACAATCGATTAGATTATATCATTGGAGTACAAGCTTCTATCAAAACCAGAATTTCCAGGGTAATTAAAAGAGATCACTCTTCAGAAGAAAAAGTGATGGCCATTATTGAAAAACAAATGAATGAAGAGGATAAAATGTCACTATGCAATTTTGTAATAGACAACGATGAACAAAATCTGCTTACGCCTCAAGTAATTGCGTTGCATGAAAAACTACTTTCTTTGAGTAAATAATCAATTCAAGTCAGCCAATGCATCTTTTATTTTCTTAAATCCTTTCTCTATATTTTCTACACTATTTGCAAAAGACAGTCTGATACAGTTGGGCTCTCCAAATGCAGCTCCTGTAACAGAGGAAACATGTGCATTATTTAACAGATGCATACAAAGTTCATCTGCATTGTGTATGACCTCTCCAGCGGGAGTTTTTTTACCAAAATAAAATTTAATATCCGGAAATACATAAAATGCTGCAGGTGGTTCATTGCAAATCATTCCTGGAATTTCTTTCATTAGATTCATAACCATTTTTCTACGCTCCTTAAATGCCGAAACCATTTCATTGGTTGGCTTTAAATCGCTCGTAAGCGCAACGATGGCTGCTCTTTGTGCAATTGAATTGGTAGCACTGGTAAATTGTCCTTGAATTTTTTCACATGCTTTAGCAACAGTTAAGGAAGCAGCCAAATATCCTATCCTCCATCCTGTCATAGCATATCCTTTGCTAAGTCCATTGATTAAAACAACTCTTTCTTTTAAAGATTCATATTGAGCGATGCTTTCATGCGGTCCTTCGTAATTGATATATTCATAAATTTCATCACTCATGATAAACACCTCCGGAAATTGCTCAAATACGCTTACAAGCGAATCCAATTCTTTTTTCGTGTACACCGATCCGGTAGGATTACAGGGAGACGAAAACATAAACAGCTTTGTTTTAGTAGAAATATTTTCTTTCAGTTGATCGGCAGTTATCTTAAATCCATTTTCAAAAGCGGTTTTCACCATTACAGGAACACCTCCCGCTAGTTTTACAATTTCGCTATAAGTAACCCAATAAGGCGTAGGAATAATCACCTCGTCTCCTTGATCAACAATAGCAAGCACTGCATTTGCAATACTTTGTTTAGCGCCAGTGCTTACTACAATTTGCTCTGGCGTATAATGCAAGCCGTTATCTCTTAGTAATTTTGTGCACACAGCTTGGCGAAGATCTACATATCCCGCAACAGGTGTATAATGACTATAATTATCATCTATCGCTTTCTTAGCTGCCTCTTTGATGTGTTCTGGTGTATCAAAATCTGGTTCACCCAAACTTAAGTCCGTAATATCAATACCCTTCGCTCTTAATTCACGACCCAATTTGGCCATCTTGAGTGTTTCTGGTTCTTTAAACCGCAACAACAGAGATGATAGATGCATATAAATTAAATTTAATCGTTGCAAAAGTAATTATTAAATCATCGTTAACAGAAACAGGAAATTAATATCTGAATAATTATTTACCGAGTAATGTCTATCTAGATTGAAACGGCTACTTTCATCAGTGTGATTTCAAAATCATATATACGCCTAGATATTTGTAATTAAGCAGCGATGAAATAATATTTAAATTATAATATATACATATGTGTATAATACTATAATGCAAATAGTTAAATAGATTATTAATCACATATAGTTTAAAATGAGAGGGAGTAATCTTCAATAGTTTTTTAACTTATCTTTGCAGCCTTAAAAAAAGTCAACAACTTACTTACCAAAAAAGCACATCAACATGAAACTGAAAGGTTTAGTCTGGTTTTTCACCATCGCTTTAATTGCTATATCTCTATGGGAACTGTCTTACACTTGGGTAGTAAGAAGCTACGAAAATGATGTAAAGGCTCAAGCAGAGCGTATCATTAAAAAACAATCTCCCAATGTATCTCCAGAAGAAAGAGCGGCATTAGTAAAAATAAAAACGCAAAAAATTCTAGATAGTACAAAAGATAAAAGCATTTACCCTTTTGTTGGGACTACCTATCAGAAATGCAAGGAAAACGAATTGAATCTTGGCCTTGATTTACAAGGCGGGATGAGTGTTACAATGGACGTTAGTTTAGAAGGATTATTAAAATCTCTAAGCAACAATCCTCGCGATCCTCAATTATTAAATGCTTTAAGAACTGCAACTGCGCAAAAAACAAATAGCGAATCAGACTATATCACTCTTTTTAGTGACGCCTATATTAAACAAAACGGATCTGGCAAACTTTCTGCCTTATTTGCAGGACCAGGAAAAGACGTTAAAATTAATGACGACGATAATAGCGCTATTGCAAAAATTAAAACCATTGCTAAAGGCGCTATCAATCAAACATACAAGATTCTTATAAAGCGTATTGATAAGTTTGGCGTAGCACAGCCCAATATCAATCTTGATGAAAATAAAGGTGTTATCAATGTAGAATTAGCTGGAATCAATGATCCAGAGAGAGTTAGAAAGTTTCTACAATCATCTGCAAATCTTCAATTCTGGGAAGTATATCAAATTGATGAATTGGCTAATTCATTAAAAGTGGCTGATGAAAATTTAAAAAACTATTTAAACGGAATCAGTGCGGGAGATACTGCTAAATTAGCGGACAGCATACTTGCTAAAAAGAATACCAATCCTTTCTTTAAAGTAATCAATCCAATAGATGCACAAACAGATCGCAATGGCAAGCGCTATTTCGCTCCTGCTATTGGAAATGTAGCACTTCAAGACACAAGTGATTTTTATAGCTATATAAACAATGATGTTGTAAAAAATGCTCTTCCTGCCAATGTGAAATTCCTATTTGGAATTGAAGAAAAATCAGCTAAGGGCAACCAACGTTATTTCCCATTATATGCTATTAAAACAATTCCAGGATCTGAAAAAGCATCTTTAGAAGGCGATGGCGTTGAAGAAGCAAAACAAGATTATGATGAGTATGGAAAGCCTGCTATTAAGATGGTGATGACAAGCACTGGTAGTAAAACATGGGCTAGACTAACGGGAAAGAATGTAGGTAGACCAATTGCTATTGCACTAGATAATATCGTGTATAGCGCTCCTAATGTGAATGGTGCAATTGAAGGAGGAAACTCTGAAATATCTGGTAAATTCTCAGTAGAAGAAGCACAAGATTTAGCCAACATATTAAAATCAGGAAAACTAGATGCTCCTGCAAAAATAGTTGCGGAACAAGTGGTAGGCCCTACTCTTGGTAAAGAAGCTGTTCATGGCGGTATAATGGCATTTGCAATCGCCTTCCTTGTAATCTTTATCCTCATGCTTGTTTACTATAACACAGGCGGATGGGTTGCAAATACAGCACTCATTTTAAACTTATTGTTTACGATTGGTGTATTGACAGCACTTGGATTTACTCTAACAGCTGCGGGTATTGCTGGACTGGTTCTTACCATCGGATTGGCAGTAGATACCAACGTAATTATTTTTGAAAGAATCAAAGAAGAACTTACAAAAGGAAAATCTTATCAATCAGCTGTAAACGATGGATACCAACGTTCACTTGCTCCAGTAATTGATGCGCACGTTACTTCATTATTAACTGCTGTTATTCTTGCCTATTTTGGATTAGGACCGGTGCTTGGATTTGCTACCACACAAATTATCGGAATCATACTCTCTTTGTTCTGTGGTATATTGGTATCTAGATTGATTACCGAATTCTGGACAAACAAAAATCGTCACTTCAATTATTTCACAGGCATTTCTAAGAGAGTGTTCAAACATGCCAATTATAAATTCATCGAGTACAGAAAGGTTGCTTACGTTATTTCATCAATAGTACTATTGGCTGGTATTGCTTCTTTCTTTAATGGTTTTCATGAAGGCGTTGAATTTAAAGGAGGCCGCAGTTATACGATTGTTTTTGATAAAAGTGTAGATGCCAATAACGCACTAAGAGACAATCTTAAGAAAGCGTTAGATGGCGACAACATCACCATGAAAACAGTGGGTGAAGATGGCCGACATTTAAATATCACTACAGCCTATTTAAAAGGAATCGACAATGCAGATAGTGCCGTTCAAGCAAAATTGTTTGAAGGACTTCATCAAGTATTGCCAGCGAATTTAACTTACCAAGAGTTTGCGAAAAATAGCATTCAAAGCTCTACCACTGTTCAGCCAAGCATTTCCGATGATTTAAAAAGAGGTGCCATCAAAGCTACTTTCATTGCAATGTTATTTATTTTCTTATATATCAGATATCGTTTCCGCGATTGGAGATATTCTTTAGGAACCATTCTTACTTTATTGCATGACGTATTGGTTACGCTTGCTGTATTCTCCTTCTTTAAGGACATCGTACCCTTCCCGCTAGAAATTGATCAGCATTTTATCGCTGCTATATTAACGGTAATCGGATTCTCAATGAACGACACGGTAATTGTATTTGATAGAATACGTGAATACAGTAGAGACATGAAAGGTGCTTCTAAAACGACCATCATTAATAAAGCAATCAATGATACCTTGAGCAGAACGGTTATGACTTCACTTACGGTATTCATTACCATCTTAATCTTATTCATCTTTGGAGGTGAAGTAACAAGAGGATTTGCATTTGCAATGTTGATTGGGGTAGTTACCGGAACCTATTCTTCTATTTTTGTTGGAGCCCCTATATTGGTGGATGTTGCAAAAGACAAGCCATTAGGTGCTGCTGCTGAAGAAAAGAAAAAAATAAAAAGACCCGAACTTTAATAAGAAATTGATGCACATAAAAAATCCCGCACTTGCGGGATTTTTACTTTCTAATAATTTATACTACACTGCGAAACTTGTGCCGCATCCACAAGTACTGCTTGCATTTGGATTTTTAAACGTAAACCCGCGCGAATTCAATCCACCCTCCCAATTCACTTCCATTCCCTGCAAATAAATCCCGTGAGATTTATCCATAATAAACGAAACACCCTCAATCGTAAATTCCTGATCAGCAGGTTTTATTTGATCAAATTCTAATATATATGTCATGCCGCTACACCCTCCTCCTTTAACACCCACACGAAGCCTCTTAGCTTGATCAAAATCAGGCTCACTCATTAAGCGTTTGATTTCATCTTTAGCAGATTGAGTGAATGCTACTGGTACAATGACTGTTGTGTCCATAAATAAGCTCTTTGTACAAATTTACACTATTATTTATACCCCGATTTTAGATCAATTTGCGAAAGCGGGAATTTGTTGAAGCTTCTTATTTACATTTGTAGATAAATTACAATCTCTATGGTATTAGCAGAAATCAACATTCAATATATTCTATTGGCCCTGATTGCAGTATGCATTTCACTGGTAGCTATTTTATTGGCTAGTTTTAGAAAATTAAGAATAGAAGTTGTACAAAAATCGAAAGTGAATACAGAAGGTAACCTACTTAAACTTCAAGCACTCGAAAGGCTAACTTTATATGCAGAAAGATCAGGTCTTAAAAATCTTATAGAAAGATTAGGTATCAATGGCATGTCGGCCCCCGAATTGCATGAAACACTTATTCAAACTTTAAAAACAGAATATGAATACAATCAAACACAGCAAATTTATGTTAACCCTGATGTTTGGAATGCGATTACAAAACTGAAAGATCAGAATGTATACATCATTAATCACATTACTGCCAACCTGCCTCCTCACGCAACAGGCGTTGACCTGGCAAAATTAATAATTGAATATAGCACAAACCCCAATGCAGAATTGAATAGTATCGTATTAGACGCTCTTCAATTTGAAGCAAAAAAAATATTGAGTTAAAAATTATTTCATGTCTGAAAAAAAGATCACCACCGATTCGGGAATTTCCATTAATGAAATATATACCCCTGCTGATGTGAAGCAACAAGATGCTTCCACCGCCGGACAATTCCCCTTTACAAGAGGGGTTCAGTCTTCTATGTATAGAGGGAAACTCTGGACTATGAGACAATATGCAGGGTTCTCTACTGCGGAGGAAAGCAATAAACGTTATCATTATTTGCTCAATCAGGGTGTTAGCGGATTGAGTGTGGCATTTGATTTACCTACACAAATTGGATACGATAGCGATCATTCCTTAGCAGATGGAGAGGTAGGTAAAGTAGGCGTAGCCATTGACAGCTTAGAAGACATGGAAAAACTTTTTGAGGGAATAAAATTAGAAGAGGTGTCTACTTCTATGACCATCAATGCAACTGGATTTATTTTGCTCGCTTTTTATGTTGCCTTAGCAAAAAAACAAGGAGCTGATCTTACAAAAATATCGGGAACAATTCAAAATGACATCCTAAAAGAATATGCTGCAAGAGGAACTTATATTTATCCTCCACAGCCATCCATGAGAATCATTACGGATATTTTTGAATGGTGCAGCAAAGAATTGCCTAAATGGAATACCATCTCTATTTCAGGCTATCATATCAGAGAAGCAGGCAGTACAGCAGTTCAAGAAATCGCTTTCACATTAAGTAACGGAAAAGCATATGTAAAAGCAGCTATTGATAAAAAACTTGATATCAATGTTTTTGGAAAAAGACTTTCTTTCTTTTTTAACGCACACAATAATCTTTTTGAAGAAGTCGCAAAATTCAGAGCAGCAAGAAGAATGTGGGCCAAGATAATGAAAGACTTAGGTGCAACAGATGAAAAAGCTATGATGTTACGCTTTCATACTCAAACAGGAGGCAGCACATTAACAGCACAGCAGCCAATGAATAATATCAGCAGGGTAACCATTCAAACAATGGCAGCTGTTTTAGGAGGCACTCAATCTTTACATACCAATGGATACGATGAAGCGCTTAGCCTTCCTACTGAAGAAGCTGCAAAAATTGCCCTTCGTACACAGCAGATAGTTGCCTTTGAAAGCGGAGCTGCAGACACCGTAGATCCTCTTGCAGGAAGCTATTTTGTAGAAACACTCACCAATGAGGTGGAAGCAGAAGCTTGGAAAATCATTGAAACCATTGATGCAATGGGAGGAAGTGTTTCCGCAATAGAAGAAGGATTTATACAAGACGAAATTGCAAAGAGCGCGTATCAATACCAGCAAAATATTGAAAATCAAACAAAAGTAATTGTAGGGGTGAATAAATTTATTTCCGAAGAAGGAGAAAGAATCCCCGGATTTAAGATAGACGACATCATACAAAAAATGCAAATCGATAAACTGCATCAATTAAAGTCTACCAGAAACAACGAAGCTGTTAAAAAAAGATTACAAGATATATCCACTGCAATACAACAAAATGAAAACCTTATGCCTTATGTAATCAGTGCAGTAGAGGACTATTGTACGTTGGGAGAAATTTCCGATACATTGAGAAATATTTTTGGAGAATATAAATAACAAATTAAATATACATACATGAAGAAGATATTAATTATCATCAATGCAATCATTCTAATTAATACGGCTTTCGCGCAAGATAAAATGACGCCTACATTGCTATGGAAATTGAATAGAGTTTCTGCAATAGGATTATCGAATGATAAAAAATACGTTGTATATAATGTAAGTACGCCAAATATCGAAAACAATAAAAGTAGCTCTAAGAAATATTATATTTCACTTGAAAATTCTAAAATATATTCTATTGATAATATAGATAGTTTAATTCCCGATAATACCCTTTCTCCGAATTGGAAATATAAATTAAGTGATGAGCCCGTTAAGATTAAAAATATAAAAGGCGAAGACTACTACCCTGCTCTAACAAAATCAAATGTATATATTTTTGATAATCTCAATAATCGTCATTGGGACACATGGGAAGAAGGGAAATTTGATCATGTTTTTTTGACTGAAATAAGCAACCCCAATAATAAAATAGATTTACTAGCAAATGAGCCATATGATTGTCCCACAAAGCCTTTTGGAGGATCGGAAGATTATATTTGGAGTAGAGATAGCAAGCAGGTTGTGTATGTTACAAAAAAGAAATACGGCACAGAATACGCTACTAGCACAAACACAGATTTATTCTCATATGATATAGCATCAGGCAAAACAACCAATCTTACAGAAGGAATGATGGGCTATGATATCAATCCCTCATTCAATTCAAAAAACGAATTGGCATGGCTAAGCATGAAAAGAGAAGGATACGAAGCCGATAAGCAAGACATCATTGTATGGAACGGATTTACCAAAATGAATCTTACTCAACAACACGATGAAATTCATGTGGAAGGATTTAAATGGAGTGACGATGGCAAAACGATTTTTTTCTATGCCCCTATAGATGGAACACTTCAATTATTTAGTGTAAGCTACCCTGGCCTAACTAAAATGATGCCGGTGGTAACGCAATTGACAAAAGGTGATTTTGATATAAGCGGAATCGTAGGACAATCAGGAAATAAATTAATTGTTACCCGCACAGACATGAATCATGCAACTGAATTATATGTGGTGGATTGCAAAAGTGGAAAAATGAAGCAACTGACACATGTAAACGATGATATTTATGCTAAAATAAAATTAAGTAAAGTAGAAAAGCGTTTTGTAAAAACAACTGATGGAAAAGATATGTTGGCTTGGGTTATTTATCCTCCAGATTTTGATGCAACAAAAAAATATCCTACACTACTCTATTGTCAAGGTGGGCCGCAATCGGCATTAACACAATTTTATTCCTTTCGCTGGAATTTTCAACTAATGGCAGCCAACGGCTATATTGTAATTGCACCTAATCGTAGAGGCATGCCAGGGCATGGAACGCAATGGAATGAAGAGATTAGCAAAGATTGGGGCGGACAAGTAATGCAAGATTACTTGAGTGCAATAGATGACATTAGTAAAGAGAAATATGTAGACACTGCAAGAAGAGGTTGTGTGGGTGCAAGCTATGGTGGTTACTCTGTATTTTATTTAGCAGGAATTCACAACAATAGATTTAAATCATTTATTGCTCATGATGGCGTTTTCGATTTAAGAAGCATGATGGGTACAACAGAAGAAATATGGTTTACAGATTGGGATTTTGGTGGCAAATATTGGGAAAAAAATAATCAAACGGTTCAAAAAAGTTTGGCAGAATTTAACCCAATCAACAATATCGACAAATGGAACACGCCTATTCTAATATATCAAGGGGGCAAAGATTACCGAGTACCTATTGAACAAGGCCTCCAAGCCTTTCAAGCAGCTCAATTGAGAGGTGTTAAAAGCAAGCTAGTGTATATGCCAGATGAAAACCATTGGGTAATGAGTGCTCAAAACGCCTTGGTTTGGCAAGGAGAATTTTACAAATGGTTAGCAGAAACGTTGAAATAATTACCCTGCCTTTTGTATAGATTACTTTCTAATGGAGCAGTGCATCAATGAGCAAAATCTTGTTGATAATCTCCTTTGATTCTTTCTATAGAAGGATTAAAGTATCCGTATTTCAAATGAGGAAACTCTTCTTGTATCAATTCCATTAATTGCTTCACGCCCATGCTTTCTCCCGTATCCTGCACATCAATTTTTTCTAAGTACCAATCAGGGTCAATATTAAAGTTGCGCCATTGAATCATACACAAATCTGTTTCTCTAATTAATGAACGCAAAGCTTCGTACTCTTCAATGCTATCTGTCATTCCCGGAAAAACGAAATAGTTAATACTCGTCCAGGCTCCATAACTGCGCGCCACTTTCAAACTTTCAATCAAATCTTCAAAAACGTAATTGTTAGGTTTATAATAGGCTGTATAAATATCTTTCCGAGCAGAATTGGTGCTTACGCGCATGCTATTTAAGCCGACTTCACATAATGCTTTTACTGCATCAGGCTTGCTGCCATTGGTATTGATATTAATGCTACCGTTGCTGGTATGTTTTCTTATTTCTATAATGGATTCTTTAATGGTCTCCCACATCAACAATGGCTCTCCCTCACATCCTTGTCCATAACTAATAATGGGGAAAGGGGCAGATTGTAAATGAGGGACTGTAAACTCCACAATTTCTTCTGCAGTAGGCTTAAAAGTTAGTCTGTCTTGCGTACTAAAAATGGTTTCATCTTCCGGCTGAAAAGATATGCATCCAATACAATTGGCATTACATGCGGGCGAAATAGGCACAGGACATTCCCATCTTCCTAAAGCTAAATTTCGCGCAGCTGGGCAAGTATAAGTCATACAGCAATTCTCCATCAAATGTTTTACCAAACGATTATGGGGATACGCAGCCAATAAATTATTATGGCCGGATTTAATCTGATTGTCATCATAGCCAGTTGCTTCCTGGCGAATGTCTTTTTCAATTCTTACAGCAGGAACATACAATTTATTGTCAAGCCACCCTGCAGCAGTATAACAAAACAAAGGCAAGGTAGGTGCATCGGGCATGGTCTCATAAGCAGCCATAAACAATCCCGTATGAGCAGGAGGAATAAAAGCAGCCACCGCCCATCCTTTTTCACACAATCTCATGTCACCTGTTTCTACATCTATACCAATACCTCTTCTACCTGGCAATTCGTATAACTGTCCGCCTTCAGGTAATTGAATCCAATCTTCTACAGGGATAGGATACGCATCCCATCCACTTCTTCCAGCAATATACAGACTAGTATCCTCAAAAATATTTCCATTCCCATCAGAGTACATTAGAAAAGGAGATGTAGTTAATGCTTGCATGAATTGTATATTAATTGCGAAATTTATTTCTTATGACTTAAACAAAAAAGATTGAAATCCGATTCTATAATATGGTTGTCTTTTTCTGGAACAACAAACTGATATAGTTTATTATTTTTTAAATCTATGGTAAGAATATTGTCTTTTAAAATAGCCTGTGCCACTTCTTCCCATCGTATTTGAACTGAAGGAAAAGATGGATATAAAATTCCTTTATCCGAAACGACGATTTTAAATGTCTGGGTTGTAAAAAATCCAAACAAAGAAAACAACAGAACCAATATCCCTATCAGATAAAGCCCCACATATAACCAAATTAATCCAGCGAAAACAAATGCCATGCTAATATAAATTGCTTGTTTTTTTGATGAAAAAAAAGTCAATAGTATCAAAGTGAAAACAAATAGTATGGCGCCGATACTAGCAAGCATTGCTCCCCTTTCGTTAGTAGATTTAATATATAAATAACAGAAGGCAATTAAATTAATGCATGCTATTATAAAAGTAACTGCCCTATATGTAGCAGCTTTTTCATTAGGGAGTATAATAGTATAATTACCCATGAATAGGGTTGCTAGCAGTTAATAGATTACAAAGTTTATACAATACTCTTGCGCCTACATTTTCATCCCATTCATTGGCGCTAACCCCCACTTCGTTTAAATCAAACCCCACAATTTTTCTTCCAGATGAAAATACCTTATTTAGAAGATAATAGATTTGCTCCGTTTCAAACCCTCCTTGTACGGGCGTCCCTGTATGAGGACAAAGCTTTGGATCCAATCCGTCGATATCAAAACTAACAAAAACATTCTGGGGCAATTGATGTACTATTTCATCTACGATTTTTTTCCAGGTATCTCCTTCGTATAAACGATTTTTAATATCTCTGTCAAAATAGGTAACTACTCTACCATTGCTATTGTTTATATAATTCAACTCTTCTTCACAATAATCTCTAATGCCCACTTGAACTAACTTCTTTAATGCAGGAATATTTTCAAGTGAGTTATACATGATTGATGCATGAGAATAATTAAACCCTTCGTATGCATTTCTTAAATCGCAATGAGCATCGATTTGAAGTATTCCAAAATCAGCATATTTATCTGCAATTGCTCTAAAAAAACCAAAAGGCGTACTATGGTCTCCTCCAAGAAGTGCTACCAACTTATTTCTTTTCAACAATGCGCTAGTTTGCTCATATACCCAATCATTTAAAAAAAGACTTCCATGATTGATTTCCTTTAATGTTTTGCACATGAATTTATTATCCTCTACAGGTTCCCCTTGCGCTATGTAATTGATGTATAATTCTGCCTCTTTTCTCAAATAATCGCTTTTCATAAGGATTTTCTTATCTGGGCTACGCATAAAAAACCCTTGTTTCCAAGCATCTGTATATTCAGGATCATATAAATCTACCTGAAGACTTGCGGTGAAAATATGATCTGGAGCTCTTGCTGTTCCGCCATTGTAACTCACGGTAACCTCCCAAGGAATAGGCAAAATAACGAGCCTAGCATCCTCCTCTGAAAAGGGCAAGCCAAAAATATTGTTATTGGGATTCCCTACTGAATTAGGGTCAAATGTTGAAAGATCTAACATGATTGCTTATTAATGTAATGCAAAGATAATTGAAGATTGGTTTTAGTAATAAAAAAAAGAAGATATCTGTGGTCAAACATCTAATTGAATTACCTTTGCTTTTCAATATTACATATGAAAAAAACACATATTATTATTTTAATTGGCATTGCTGCACTCATTGTAGGATTGCTAGTATTTTCGGTTGATTTCTCTACTTATGACACGATTGCTTCTGCTCGTTCGAAGGAAGGTAAATTTGTACATCTTATTGCCAAGCTCGATAAAACTCAGCCAATTGAATACGACCCGATCAAAAATCCTAATTATTTGTCATTTTACGCAGTAGATAGCTTAGGCGATAAAACGAAAGTAATTTACACCAACAGCAAACCGACCGATTTAGAAAAAAGCGAAAGAATAGTATTAAAAGGCAAAATGCACAAAGACTACTTTGAATGCAAAGACATTTTATTGAAATGCCCTAGTAAATACAAAGACGATAAAAAAGAATTAGAAAAAAATATGCAGGAACAAACATCTGCTAAATAGAAATAAAAAATATTATAATGAAATTTGAAGGAGAACATTTATTACCAGGGCAAATTGGTCATTTTTTTATTATACTTTCTTTTATTGCTGCACTGCTTTCTGTAGTCTCGTTTTTTTTCGCTTCGCGCCAACAAAACCTAAACGAAAAGACTGATTGGCTTCGTTTGGGAAACATTTCATTCTATATTCAGGCAATCAGTACAATTGCTATTTTCTTTACTATGTTTTACATCTGCTTTAATCATTACTACGAATACATGTATGCATAGAAGCATGCATCCAAAGAATTAGAATATAAATTTTTACTAGCATGTATTTGGGAGGGACAAGAAGGTAGCTTCTTATTATGGGCTATATGGCATGCCATATTAGGCACATTGATATTGCGCAACAAAAACGAATCTTCTAAAAATACATGGCAAGCACCCGTGATGACGATTATTAGTCTTGCTCAGTTTTTTTTGATGATCATGATACTAGGCATTTATGTATTTGATGTTAGAATTGGCAATAGCCCTTTCTCTTTAACTCGCAACGAAATTGCAGCACCAATTTTTAGCCAGGCTAATTATTTGAGTTTTATTAAAGACGGAATGGGATTAAACGTACTGCTTCGCAATTACTGGATGGTTATTCATCCGCCCATTCTTTTTCTAGGATTTGCTTCTACCATTGTCCCATTTGCCTATGCCTATGCTGGCTTGCAAACTAAAAAACATGAAGATTGGGTAAAACAAGCGATTCCTTGGACATTATTCAGTGCATGCGTTTTAGGCGTGGGCATATTGATGGGCGGAAAATGGGCTTATGAATCTTTG
>CANFJP010000012.1 GCA_947447485.1 Chitinophagaceae bacterium | reverse complement strand
TTTTACACTAGGAAACATCACGCAATTTGATGACGTGTATAATTTTGGCAAAGATCTCGACGCCATTACCATCGAAATAGAAAATGTAAACATAGAAGCACTGGAAAAACTTGAAAAGGAAGGCATTCACATTTATCCAAATACACAAGCATTAAGAATAATTCAAAATAAAATTCTTCAAAAAAACTTTTACAAAGAAAACGATTTACCCACGAGCGAATTTATTATTACTCAATCAAAAGAGGAATTAAAAAACATTGCAACCTTTTTCCCAGCAGTACACAAACTTTCAAATGGAGGATATGATGGGAAGGGCGTTCAAATAATTAATACTAAAGAGGATATTGAAAAAGGATTTGATGCGCCGGCGATTTTAGAAAAGAAAATTAACATCAAAAAAGAAATTGCCATTATCATAGCCGTGAGCGACAAAGGAGACACTGCCATTTATCCTCCTGTTGACATGGTTTTCGATCAATCATTGAATTTGTTACGCTACCAAATAAGTCCAGCAGAATTACCTGAAAAAGTTTTCTGGAAAGTAGAAGCCATCGCGCTCAATGCAATAAAAAAAATAAATAGCCCCGGCATTTTTGCAGTAGAATTATTTACAGATGAGAATGACAATGTATTGATCAACGAAATTGCACCAAGAGTTCACAATAGTGGACATCATACAATAGAAGGGAATTATTCAAGTCAATTTGATATGCTTTGGCGAATCATATTGGGATATCCTTTAGGAAATACAGAGGCTATTTTGTCTACAGCTTTGGTCAATTTAATTGGGGAAGAAGGATATAATGGAACGCCGATTTATGAAGGATTAAATGAAGTATTGTCAATGGACAATGTATTTGTTCACCTCTATGGCAAACAACAAACTACCCCCGGAAGAAAAATGGGGCATGTAACCATTCTTAGTAAAGAAAGGCAAGATTTATTACACAAAGCCAATAAGATTAAACATCAATTATTTGTAAGATCGTAATTTTGCTTACTCAATTAAACCAACAACCATGCAACCATCAGTAGGAATCATTATGGGAAGTGAAAGCGATTTAGATGTCATGAAAGGCGCCGCAGAAATGTTACAACAATTTGGTGTTGCATATGAAATGACGGTCGTTTCTGCTCATCGCACTCCCGATAGAATGAGCAGCTATGGAAAAGAAGCTTCAGAAAGAGGCATAAAAATAATAATAGCCGGAGCGGGCGGTGCAGCCCATTTACCCGGAATGATCGCCGCCAATACTACTATTCCCGTCATTGGAGTGCCTATTAAGTCATCTAATTCAATTGATGGATGGGATTCCGTATTATCTATTCTGCAAATGCCCACGGGAGTTCCTGTAGCAGCCGTTGCACTCAACGGAGCTAAAAACGCAGGCATACTCGCCGTACAGATCCTAGCCACCAGTGATATAGGCTTAAGTAGCAAATTAATTCAGTACAAAAAGGACCTTGAAACACAAGTAATGGACATGGCCAATCGCGTTCATAAATAGCCTATTAACGTAAGTTCTCCACCGCTTATCAAGAAATTGATATTTTCTCTTATAAAGAGATATTTGTCCCTATTTTTACAATAAACAAATATCAATATGTCTAGAATTACACTTTTACTTCTTTGTATGTTCAGTGCACTCATTACAAGCGCTCAAAAAGTAGCTTTCACTGAATATAACCTGCCAAATGGCCTTCATGTAATCTTACACCAGGACAATACAGCCCCAGTTGTGGCGGTCTCTGTAATGTATCATGTGGGTAGCAAAAATGAAAAACCAGATCGTACTGGATTTGCTCACTTTTTTGAACACTTGCTTTTTGAAGGATCCGACAATATCAAAAGAGGCGAGTTTATGAAAATCGTGAGTAGCAATGGCGGACAAAACAATGCCAATACTTCTCAAGACAGAACATTTTATTTTGAAGTTTTCCCCTCCAATCAATTGGAGACTGGCCTATGGCTAGAGAGTGAGCGTATGTTTCACCCAGTTATCAATCAAATTGGCGTAAAAACGCAGAACGAAGTAGTAAAAGAAGAAAAACGTTTAAGAGTTGACAATCAACCCTACGGAAATTTTTTAACTGCTGTTATGCAGAGACTTTTCACCAAGCATCCTTACAATTGGGTTCCTATTGGAAGCATGGATCATTTAGACGCCTCTACCTTAGAAGAGTTTATAGCATTTAATAAAAAATACTATGTGCCAAATAATGCTGCACTTGTGATTGCAGGTGATATCGATGTTGAAAAAACAAAAAAAATGGTAGCTGATTATTTTGCTGAAATTCCAGGAGGAGCTCCAGTAGAAAAAGTAAATATAAAAGAAGACGCTATTACAAAAGAAATCATCGACACTGCTTATGATAACAATATTCAGATACCTGCTGTTATGACTGCCTATAGAACTCCAGGCATGACCAGCAAAGAATCGGTTGCATTACAATTAGCTGCAGATGTATTGAGCACTGGTTCTAGTAGCAGAATGTATAAGAAAATGGTGGACGATAAAAAGAATTCACTTTCTGTGGGTTGCTTCAACTATGCACTGGAAGATTACGGCGCATATATTACGTATGCATTGCCTAGCGGCCCCTACCCTTTAGATTCACTTCTAAAAGATATGGACGAAGAAATTGCCAAACTGCAAAATGAATTAATCAGTGAAAAAGAATTTACTAAAATCAGAAACCAATATGAAAATAATTATATTGGGAAAAATGCAAAAATGATTGGAGTAGCAGAAAATCTTGCTGACGGATATACCTTTCAAAATAAAAATACTAACTACGTAAATGAAGAATTAGAAGAAGTTAGAAAAATTACCAGAAATGATATCCAATCTGTTGCAAAAAAATATCTTAACAAAAATCAACGAGTGGTATTGTATTACCTTCCAAAAAAATAATTTAATAACCTACTCTTTAGCAATAAAAAATATTATACAATGAATAAGATTATATGTTTACTTATTGGTGCAACACTTTCCTTTAATGGATTTGCTCAAAAAAGTATAGACCGCAGTAAAGTTCCTACACCAGGACCTGCTCCCGTTATCACTATAAAAGATCCAACCATCTTTAACTTGCCCAATGGTATGACTATTATTGTTGTGGAAAATCATAAACTACCTAAAATCAGCGCTAGTTTAAGTATTGACCGTGGGCCAATACAAGAAGGAAGCAAAGCGGGTGTAACTCAATTAATGGGACAAATGCTGGGAGAAGGAACTACTAAAACATCCAAAGCTGCTTTCGATGAAGCGGTTGATTTTATTGGAGCGGATGTGTCATTAAGCGCAGGAGGCGGATTTACATCTTCCCTTACTCGCTTTTTTGACAAAGCTTTCTTATTAATGGCAGAAGCCATTCAATCACCTGCATTCCCTCAAGAATCATTTGATAAATTAAAAACACAAGCTTTAACAGGATTAAAATCTCAAGAAAAAAATGCTTCTGCTATTTCAGGAAGAGTAACGAATGCATTGAGTTATGGAAAAAATACAGCCATGGGAGAATTTGAAACGGAAGAGTCAATTAAAGGCCTAACGTTGAAAGACATTAAAGAAGCTTATGCAGACAATATTACTCCTTCGCGTAGTTACTTAACATTTGTTGGAGACATCACTCCCGCTGCAGCGAAAGCGATTGCTATTAAAGCTTTGGGAAACTGGAAAGGAAAAAAAATAAGTTTACCTACTTTGCCGTTGGTTGAAAATGTAAAAGGAACTGAAATCAATTTCATTGATCTTCCTTCAGCTGTTCAAGGCGAAATCAGCGTAAGCAATTTGATTAACAACCCAATGAGTAACCCAGATTATCATGCTTTGTTGCTTGCCAATCAAATTTTAGGCGGTGGTGCAGAAAGCAAACTCTTTATGAATTTGCGTGAAAAACATGGCTTCACTTACGGCAGCTACTCCAATGTGGGAAATGGCAGATTCCAAAGCAAATTTTCTGGCAGCGCACAAGTAAGAAGTGATAAAGCGGATAGTGCCGTTGCTGAAATGATAGCAGAGATCGGGAATATGCGTGAAGGAAAAATAACAGCTGAAGAATTACAGAATGCTAAAGCCAAATACAATGGATCATTTGCACTGGGCATGGAAGATCCTGCAAGAACAGCGGCTTATGCATCCAATATCCTCATCAACAACTTACCAAAAGATTACTATCGTACTTTCCTTCAAAAAGTAAATGCAGTTACAATCAGCGATATTCAAAGAGTAGCTAAAAAGTATTTTGAGAAAGACAATAGCCGTATCGTAATTGTAGGGAATGGAAGTAAAATTTTACCCAACCTTGTACGACTAGGATACCCTATTAAAAAATACGACAAATACGCCAATCCGATAGTTGAACAAGTTAAAGACGCTAATATCAAAGAAACTGAAAAAACATCTGAAGCAATTTCTGCCTTTAGTATTGTAGAAGGATATCTTAAAGCTATTGGAGGAAAGGAAGAAATTAAAAAAATAAATACCATCAAGCAAACGTTCACAATGGATTTGATGGGCAGAAGCTTTGCAGGAAATGACATCAAAATGTCTCCCAACAAACACTACACAGAAGTTACGATGGGAGAAATGAAAGTAATGCAATCGTTATTTGATGGCAAAAAAGGATATCAAGCACAAATGGGACAAAAGAAGGATATGGAAGAGAAAGAAATTAAAGAGGCTCAAGACGAAAAAGGAATTATCCCTCAATTGTTTTATATATCTAGTGATTATAAAACATCTTATCTCGGTACAGGAAAAGTAGGATCAGAAGATGCTTATAAACTTAAGATTACTAAACCTAGTGGAAAAGTATCTGTAGAATACTACTCTACCAAAACAGGATTGTTGCTAAGAGAAGAGAAAACAACCGATGCAGAAGGCACCGAAATGACGATCACCGTAGATTACAGTAACTACAAAAAAGTAGGAAATGTATTGTTACCTTTCATCATCACGCAAAGTGTAGGTGAACAAGAGTTTAGCATGAATGTTACTGATATAAAAGTAAACGAAGGCGTAAGTGAGGCTGATTTTAAATAAACATTCTAAGTGTATATAATAAAAAGGCTCGTGTCTCACGAGCCTTTTTTAATTCATTAAAATAAGCATCCTATTTTTCTTCTATAATACAAAAGGACGCGTCTATACTATTAGAATGATTATACAACTGTTGAATAAAATCACTCCCCCATTTAGCGTAGAAAGGCAACATGTTGTCTACCCTTTCCTGAAGAGAGCCTTCGGGGAACAAAGAATGTTTTACTTTTTGAATTTGGCGAATCTGTGCATCGTATTTTTTCTTCTCCGCCTTCAATAATTTACCTTCCAATGCCTCAATCTTCTTTACTGCTTTTTCTTCCAGCGAATCTATGTGCTTAGATAAAGTAATGTCCACCGCATTGGCAATACTTCTCATATCGCTATAGGAAGATTTGATAGCAGCCTTCTGCTTATTCAAATCTAACACAAGACCAGATTCTCTTTTCACTAAAATATTCTTCACCTCATCAGCAGGCATGAAAAAATCAGAAGGCTTAAATAAAAGTTTACTTATTTGAGTAGATACTTTTTTTGGAACGATTGTAAACGAATTCCTTAAAATCAATACCGGAAATGGCACTTCAGAAAACTTAAAGACATTCTTTAACTCTAGCCAATACGCCAATTCGCCGCCACCACCAATAAAAGCTACATTGGGTAAAATAAACTCTTGAAAAACTGGCCTAAGGACTACATTCGGACTAAATCTTTCCGGATATTCTTTTAACTCTTTTAATAAATCCTCCTTTGAAAAAACAATAGAAGTATTCGATACAACAAACTGATGATTCACTTCCTCTATTCGCTCTCGCAGATCGTCTTTCAAATAAAAAAGATTAATTGCCCTCCCGGTTGCTTTCATTTTATATTCTTCAGGGAAAGTAGCCAATGTCTCTGAAAGTATTTTATGAGAAAAATGCTCTGTTAACTCACGCGCATGAATTTCACTTAATTGCTTTTTAAAAGAAGGATTATCTGGAAGCAATACCAACAAGCCATAAGAAGAGAACAACTGATGAACCAACTCAAAGGTTGCTTGCTCAATCGTTTTGCCCATTGAATATACTTCCTTTAATATTGTACCTATCTCTTTACCAAAAGGTTCTATTGAAAGATGGCCATCAATTAATGAAATCATGCTGATAAACCCTTTGTCCACTTTCATTCTACCTACCGATCCTTTCTGAGACGTTTCCCATGTGTACTTTTCGCCATTGATTGAGACTTCCCCTAATTCTTTTAAATCTGCATCTTCACTACCCATATAGTAAACGGGAACAAAATGACAATCCGGAATTGATTCATTCAGTGTATGAGCAAGCTTTATTGCATGAATGATCTTATATATAAAATATAAATGACCGGTAAAGATATTGGGTTGGTGTGCTGTACAAATGGTGAAAGTATTTTCACTCAACAGCGACTCAATGTTGTCTGTTGTTTCAGGAGTAACTTTCACTGAAACATATTGCTTACGCAATTCTTCTACAAGAACCTTCCTATTAGTATCAAATAACCCTCTTTGTTTAATTGATTGCTTAATGCCCTCTATATCAGGAGTGAATTCATAATATTCTTTCAATAAAGGCGACTGTTCCAAATAATCAGTTACGATTTTTGAAAAAGCACCGGTGCTTTTGTATGAATAATATGTAGCATTACAATTCAATCTCAGTGATAATTATTTACTGATTAAAAAATACATTAAACCAATTCACCCTCAATATCGTAATCAAATGCCTTGGTAATTTTAACATTGACAAAATCTCCGATGATTAATTTTTTATCGCTGTTAATGATCACTTCATTGTCTACTTCCACACTATCAAAAGCAGTTCTACCAATATAACGACCAGACTCTCTCTTATCAACCATTACTTTAAATGTTTTACCTACTTTTTCATTATTTTTTTCCAAACTAATATCTTGCTGAACTTCCATGATTTCCTGCGCCCTGGCTTCTTTTTCTTCTTCAGGAACATCGTCTACTAAATCATGAGCACTGGTTTGCTCTTCGTGACTATAGGTGAATATGCCTACCCTATCGAATCTCATCTTTTGAAGAAACCCTTTTAATTCTTCTACATCATCTCTAGTTTCACCTGGGAAACCCGCTATTAAGGTTGTTCGCAAACAAATATCTGGAATTCGACGACGAATTTCACCCACTAAATCTTCCATTTCTTCTCTGGTGATTTGACGCTTCATTGCTTTCAGCATATTATTGGAAGCGTGTTGCAACGGCATATCAAGATAATTACAAATATTATCCCTTTCCTTCATTGCATCTATGATCTCGAGTGGAAACTTAGAAGGATAAGCATAATGCAATCGAATCCACTCTAGTCCTTTTACATCAGCAAGTGCGTGCAATAATTTAGGCAACTCCCGTCTTTTGTAAATATCCAATCCATAATAAGTGAGCTCTTGTGCAATCAGCATGACTTCTTTTACGCCTCTTTGAACAAGCTTAGTCGCTTCTTCTACCAATGATTCGATGCTCCTGCTTACGTGTTGGCCACGCATCAATGGGATAGCACAAAATGAACAAGTACGGTTACATCCTTCACTTATTTTCATATACGCATAATGCTGCGGAGTACTCAGCATTCTTTCTCCTATTAATTCACCTTTATAATCAGCTTCAAATTGTTTTAATATTCCAGGAAGTTCCATCGTGCCAAAATAAGCATCAACTTCAGGAATTTCTTTTTCTAAATTTGATTTATATCTTTCACTCAAACAGCCCGTCACAAAAACCTTATCAAGCTTACCACGTTTTTTTAAATCTACATTTTCTAAAATCGTATTGATGCTTTCCTCTTTAGCTTTTTCAATAAACCCACAAGTATTAATGATGACGATATTGTGATCTCTTTTTTCGTTTTCATGAACGGTATCAATTTCATTGGCCAATAGCTGTCCACTCAACACCTCACTATCAACCATATTTTTACTACACCCTAAAGTAATAATATTGACTTTGTCTCTTTTGATCGTTTTTGTCTTCATAATTGTGCGTAAAGTTAATGAAAGTATGACGAAAAGCAGTTTGGCAATAGCATTAAGTCTCGAAAAATCGGAATATGCGCAGTGCAGATGTATAAGTCAAATTTTAAGTGCAATATCTCATTAAAAAAATGCTATTTTAGCCCAATGAACAGCACGGGCAAGAGGAAAATAAACGTTGCAATACTCGATCTCTATGAGAGAACGGATAATCAAGGCATGCGCTGTTTAAGAGAACTACTTTTTCAATTTGAGAAATTAAAAAACCTTGAATTAACCGTAGATGAATTTGAAGTACGCAAGGAAATACAATTACCTGGAACAGCGTATGATATTTATATTTCAAGCGGTGGACCAGGAAGCCCTATAGCAAGCAAAGGCAGCGAATGGGAAAATGCTTATTTTGAATGGCTACAATCAATCATCAAGTATAACGATAACCCTCTCCATCTTTTAAAGAAAAAGGTATTTTTTATTTGCCATTCCTTTCAACTTGCGAGTAGATTCTTTGAAATAGCAGATGTTACTAAAAGAAAAAGTACATCCTTTGGAGTTTTCCCTGTTCATTGCCTAAACAATTCTAACAAAGAACCCATCTTTGAAGGACTAGGCGATCCATTTTATGCAGTTGATAGCAGAGACTTTCAGGTAGTAAACCCTCATCATGAAAAATTAAATGAACTAGGAGCAAATATACTTGCCATAGAAAAAGCAAGGCCCCATGTACCATATGAAAGAGCCATCATGGCGATTCGATTTAATGATCATATGATTGGTACACAGTTTCATCCAGAGGCAGATGCCATGGGCATGTTGATCCATTTGCAGGGTGGCGAAAAGAAAAAAACAGTAATAGAAAATCATGGAGAAGAAAAATGGAAATCTATGATTGAGCAATTGAATGACCCCGATAAAATAATGAACACCTATTCGCATGTTCTTCCAAATTTTCTAGAAACTTCTTTAAATGAATTGATTTCCAAATAACACACAATACAAGAAATGAATAAAGAGTTAAGAGAAAAATTTAATGCGTCATTTACACAAAGCCATTACGATGCATATGTTCAAAAAATTGCAGCATTCGCTCCTGGATCACTTGACTTCAGAATTGCCGAAACGCCCCTTTTTATTTCAAAGGAATTCAAACATAAAATGCTAGATGCCTGTGAGTCAATCATAGATTGTATTACAGACAAAGATTTTAAAAAACAAACGTCAGAAAGTCTCCCAAAAAATCATCATACGCCAAACGAAGACGATCATTCACACATGCTGATATTCGACTTTGGAATTTGCCAAAACAATACAGGTGAACTTGAACCACAATTGATAGAAATGCAAGGGTTTCCCAGCCTCTTTGCTTATCAGTTACTACAAAACGACATTACAAAAGACTATGCTCAAGTGCCAAACAACTATGATGCATATTTGAATGGGTACAATAAAGAAAGCTATACAACTCTATTAAAAGAAGTAATTACAGGGAACCATCCACTTGAAAATGTAATACTGCTTGAAATATTCCCGGAAGAACAAAAAACAAGGATAGATTTTTATTGTACAGAGAAATTACTTGGAATCAAAACAGTTTGTCTAACAAAATTAATACGCGAAGACAACCGCTTATACTATGACAACAATGGCAAAAAAACACTTATAAAAAGAATTTATAATAGAATCATTTTTGACGACTTACAACAACAAAAAACTACCAATCTAATTGACCTCACAGTAGACTATGAAGTAGAATGGGTCCCACACCCCAATTGGTTTTACAGAATCAGCAAATTCACGCTACCCTTTATTCATCATCCATATGTTCCTGAAACCTACTTTCTTAATGAAGTAAAATCACCTCTTCCTTTAGAAGAATATGTACTTAAACCCCTATTTTCTTTTGCAGGAATGGGCGTAATATTAAATGTAAATCAGGAAGACATTGATAAAATTGATGATCCTGAAAATTGGATATTACAAAAAAAGGTACAATACGCTCCTGTAATAAAAACATTGGATGAGCCAGCGAAAGCAGAAATTCGGCTCTTCTATTTTTGGAAAAAAGAATGGTCAAGACCTTTAGCTATTCATAACCTTGCAAGATTAACGAAAGGAGAAATGATCGGCACTCGATACAATCAAAACAAAACATGGGTGGGTGGATCGATTGCGTTTTTTGAAAAAGACTAAATGAATAATCCTCTATTTTAATACATTAAACAAGTTGTATTCAAAACGAAACAACAAACCATTCGGAGCAGACCTTTCTAATGTATTTGAGACACTATACTTATATCCAAGATCAAATCTAATTTTGCTTTTAATAATAAATTGAATCACTGGAGCCATATCAATAAATGTTTTTCCAGAATATAAATTCGATTGACAAAGAAATTCCAACATCCCATTTACATTCACTTGATTATAACTCACATACTCTTTGGGCAACAACAATTTTCCAACCGACAGCGTATAGTTTATTGCATTTCTACTTTTATCACCATAAATGAATGTGTTGGAGTTGCTATTATTCATCGCATGTAACAGAGAAACACTAGAAGAAATGGCTATTTTATTGGCCAATTTCGTAGAAACAATACCTATTTCATATCCCGTATTATGACCTTTAAAATCTATTGCAGGCTGATGAACTACCGCATTATTCCAAGCAAATTGACCAAAGAGCGCTATTCTAAAATGACTATGAATATCATCCTGACTGTAAAAACGATATTTAGCATATACAGATGCCCCATCTAATATATAGACAGTTCCTCCTTGATTGGAAATCACTCCCTCTAAATGAATCATTACCTTTTTAGATATACCAAGCATCACTTCAGGTAAAACATGGACACTATTGTAATTCAATACTTTATCTTTAAATATAGTGCTATTCAGTCTCAGCCCTAAAGAACGAGCTGCCATATTACTGGCAGGTTCTGTAAAGGCAAAAAGCTCCTGTGCCTTAGATGAAAATCCAGTACAAATAAATAACAAGAATGAAATATAAATTCTTTTCATGATAAAAAAAAGGATACAAGCGATCGCCTGTATCCTTCATTAAATAATCAGATAGTTACATGGTAAATCCTGGTGCCAGTTGATTTGATTTTAGTATTACAACAGCTGCCCATCAATCCGGTTTTATAGCAATTCATCTTAGTATACACCGCATTTTTTCTAAACTCCTTTGCGGATACATATCCTTTATCTATGACTCTAAAAGTTGTTTCCCCCTCTACTAACTTATTGTCAGTATGTAAGAAATGAAACATTGTGCCATTGATATCAATATGCGCATCGTTTGAAACTGCAAGCGAATGAACCATTAAAACGACTTCAAATTTTGCTACAAAAAACCCTGCGTCTTCTACTTTTTTCTTTATTAAATCTAATTCAATAGATGCATTGGGCCTAAAAGTGATTTCAAAACTTGAGTTTTTAATATTTGCAGTCACATTCTCTACAAAAGGAATTGACTTTAAAGACTTATTAATTGCATTGCTGCACATACTACAAGTCAGCCCACTTGCTTGAAGATTAACTTTACTAATCTGTGCGCTTAATTGCAAAGTGGCAAAAATCAATATCCCAACAATCCAGTATTTACTTTTCATATAAATCTAATTTATGACTTGCAACATTGCTTTTCTTTGCAACAACCGGTTGTTTTGCATGCTGCTTCAGATTTACCACAAGATGCATCAGCGCAGCATTTTTTGTCTTCAGATTTGCAGCATGAAGCACCAGTACAGCAATTCTTATCTCCTGATTTGCAACATGAACTATCTGTGCAACATTTTTTACCATCTGCCTTGCCACAAGATGCATCA
Source organism: Chitinophagaceae bacterium (assembly GCA_947447485.1). Classification (GTDB taxonomy): domain Bacteria; phylum Bacteroidota; class Bacteroidia; order Chitinophagales; family Chitinophagaceae; genus Ferruginibacter. The sequence continues at coordinate 15,025 of CANFJP010000012.1, read as the reverse complement.
GCGCAACATTTCTTAACTTCTACTTTGTCTCCGGCCTTGCGATCGTATTGACAACAACCAGGAAGATTATTGTATGCAGCATCGTCAGCCGTTACGTCTTGAGTGTCATACCCTACTTTGGCAATGGCTGCTTGAATTTTGGCGCTATTGGTATTTGAAGCAAAGGCAACTTTCAATTCCTTTGTCTCTTCACTCCATGCAGCCGTTGTAGCACCCGCTGACTTTGCAGCCTTTTCTATTTTCTTTTTACACATTCCACAATTACCCCAAACTTTAATGGTTTCGTTTTGTGTAACCGATTGTGAAAAAACAGGAAAAGCAATTAAAAACGCGAATACAATGAATGATAATGATTTCATTTTAAATAAATTTAATTAGTGAATTATAATAATACAAGCAAATGCATGCCTTAAAAAAAGACATACTTAATAAAATAATACGATTAATTCTAAATTCGGAAGATACAATTCTTGACACATATAGATGGACCTGTGTCAAATTGAAAAGAAGGATTATTGATAACCTTTGCTAAAAGAAGTTGTTGCGGATAATAATGAACAACTGAATTAATTATGCCAACAGGAAGAAAAGCAATAGCATTGCTGCTATTCTTATGCGCATCGTTTAATTTATAAAATTTGTGATCATCAGAACAACATCCTGATTTATTTCCCTTCATTCCACATTTACCACAAACATCACTATCTGATTTATAGAACTCTACCCCAGCCTTTTTACCCATACAATAATGTATCTCCATGGCTACTCCAGTAGAGATAGACATGTATACAAAAGTCAATATGGCTAAAAAAATCTTTTTCACGATACAAATATACCTAGAAAATTAACCGCTCAGTAATAAAAGTTGTTAATGAAGGATTTGAAAAAAAAGAATATTCGTAACTCGTTAATTAACAAACCACCATTGAATTCCAAATCTAATCATAAGACCCTGCGTAGGATAATTAGGAGCAGCAAAGTTGTTATTAATAAAACCAAAGCCATTTTGAAAGCTTGCGGTATTAAGATTCTCTGTTCTTAGAAATCCAGCAAACCCCTTTATTCGGAAGTGAGCAAATAAGTTGATGTCAGGTAAGTTTTTAATGATGGTAGTGTCTTGTTTTACAAATTGACCCATTATAGGAGAATATGCATTGGCTTTATATGCAGAATAATATCTCACTTCCACTCCTGTTGAGAGTATTAAATTCTTGAATAACTTCCCTTCAAAGGCAATTCTGTTTCTAGAAAAAAACTGAGGCACTCGGATAGGCGACGCACCATCTACTTTTTGAAATACCCCTTCTGCATACCAGTTCCATTTTCTAAAAAGGTGTATTTTTTTAGAAGCATACAACTGAATAAGATCAATCCCTTTGCTATATTGTTCAGATTGGTAATAATTTTTAAAGAAAACCTGATTGAATATCAAAAAGTTTTTAACTCCAATCTCTATAATAGGACTGTTGATATGGGCACCGAAAGAAGTAATGTTTTCTTTATTGAAATGATTGTCATTACCCAAATTATAAGAAGACCTATTGTCGAAAATGAATGAGGGCCTTCTATTTATATTATTAAAAAAAATGCCGATATCCCCTCGCCTCTTGTTAAAATTCTTATTCAAACTAGCATGAACATTGTAATCTCCCGCATTGAGCCCATTGAAAAAGATTGCTCCATTCAATGAAATATCCCACAATTTATTTCGAGTAGTGTTTCGGTATTCTCCATGCAATGAAAGATTATGAAAATCTACATTGCCTGTTGTTAATTCTCCTTTGATATTTTGAAAAGTAACGCCTCCTAAAAAATACTGTGCACTGTTTTTAATATCTGGAAACTGAATCAAAGAGAAATCATTATTGATAACCTTCCAGTTTTCTTGAATCAGAAAAGTATCGGTCTCCTTGCTTAAATTTATATTATACCATTTATTGTAAAGGGCAGAATCAGCCAGCACATCGCCAAACTTATAACTATTAACTGCACTTGAAAAAGTATATTGTAATCTTAGTCTAGGATAAAATAAGTATTCTGTAGTAGAATCATTGATTGCAATAGAATCTCTTTTACCGAAATCATAATTTTGTCTGAGCAAAAAATTAAAATCTTTATACGTATTCCCCGTTTTTACAGCAGTCACAAATGGATTGCTTTTATATTCCGCCGAGCCGCCCATGTTTACAGGAACACTAAATCGATCTTTTCTATTGGGATCAAGTAAAAAAGTATCATTAACAATACCCCCATTTTCTGATGCTCTAATATTATTCCCTACAACAGCCCAATAGGCTGCATATCTTTTTTTGACACTTTGATAACTTCCAAAAAAACGAAAACTATTGTGATTGGTATTTTGAGTAATAAAAAAACCGGGGGCTGTAATTAATTTGTAATCAAATCCTACATTGAGTCTTTGAGTTGGATTTTGAGTATGCCCTGCTTTCAACATTTGCTCTTTACCAGAGGCTAGTTGATAGCTTAACATAGAAAAAGGCTTGGTGGTTTTATAAAACCTCGTACCTTCAATGGTGAATTTGTAGATATCAAATGCATGAAACCCTGGATCCCAGCCAGCTTTCTCTTCCGGTTGATAAACCAATGAAAATGCAGCCGCTCCGTTGTTGCCTAAATATTGAAAAGTAGAAGGAACAGAGTAATATCGATCAAAGTCTTCAATGGAAGAGTCTAATGAGTATTTTTTAATACTATGTAGAAATCTATAAGAAAGAGAAATTGAATCCTTGGCATCATCCCTATGTTCAAAACCAAGCGTGTCTTGTTTTTTTTCAGACGCATCGCGAGTTGCTTGACCTTCAGTTGAGCTATTTTGAGTATTGGTATTATCCAACAATAGATTTACCTGATTTTTAATAGGTTGCTTCTGAGAAAAAACAGCCATAAAAATCAGACAAAACAATATTGTAGAAAATAGTTTTTTCATTTTCTAAAAATGGAATTTAAATTCCCGCAACCAATTCTTTGAAAATATAGGTAAGTTTTGGCTCTGCATCTTTCGCTGCTTCGAGCACTTCTTCATGAGTGATCACATTCTCTTCTTCTCTAATGCCTACATCCGTGATAACACTGATGGCAAAACAAGGCAAGCCCATGTGAACGGCTACTATTACTTCTTGCACTGTACTCATACCCACTGCATCTGCTCCAAGAACATGAATCATTTTATATTCAGCTCTTGTTTCAAAAGTTGGCCCTGTAACACTTAGATAAACGCCTTCTTTAATATTGATTGATTTGTTTTTTGCAATTGATTTTGCTTTATCAATAAGCATCTTGCTATATGGCTCACTCATATCAGGGAAACGAGGACCAAATTCTTTCTCATTTTTCCCAATTAATGGATTGGGTGTAAACTGACTAATATGATCTTTAATGATCATCAAATCACCCACCTTAAAATCTGGATTTACTCCCCCGGCAGCATTGCTCAATAAAAGTGTTTGCACTCCTAAGTATTTCATTACTCTTATAGGAAAAACAACTTCATTCGGTGCATACCCTTCATAGAAATGAAATCTACCTGCCATTGCAACAACTTTCTTACCTCCCAATTCTCCCAAAATTAATTTGCCACTGTGCCCTTCTACAGTACTGATAGGGAAATGAGGGATTTCATTATAAGGGATTTCTTTCTCTATTTTAATTTCCCCTACAAAACTACCCAGCCCACTTCCTAAAACGATACCAACAACGGGCGTTTCGCTGTATTTCGATTTGATAAAAGAAACCGCTTCATTAATCTTAGCAATCATATGCAAATGTTTTTATAGTCAGCAAATTTAGTCAACTTCCTGTTAGAAATACCATAAAATACAGGCTAGAGATTAGGCACCCCCACGATTCCCTTAAAATCGTTAAAATGAAGATCTTTTGTAGACAATATAGAAGTCTATTTTTCATATCTTCGCAAAAATTTTTTGATATGAACTTACACGAATATCAGGCCAAGGAATTACTAAAAAAATACAATGTCCCTGTACAAGAAGGCATTGCTTGTGGAACAGTAAAAGAGGCTGAAGAAGCTTATCGTCAAATAAATACTCAATATGGCAGCAAGTTTGCTGTAGTGAAAGCACAAATTCATGCCGGAGGCCGTGGAAAAGGATCTATTATTGGAAAAGAACAGCGTGGTGTAGCTGTAGGGAAAAGCTCCGAAGATGTACAAACAATCGCAGGCAATATTTTAGGCGGAACACTGGTGACGCTTCAAACAGGACCGGAAGGAAAACTTGTAAGTAAAGTATTGGTGGCGCAGGATGTATACTACGAAGGACAAAGTCCGGTTAAAGAATTTTATTTATCAATACTACTAGATAGAACTTCTTGCAAAAACGTAATGATGTACAGCACAGAAGGCGGAATGAATATCGAAGATGTTGCCCATAACACTCCCGAAAAAATCTTTAAAGAATACGTTCACCCAAGTGGAAAATTACAAGGCTTCCAGGCAAGAAAAGTAGCTTTTAATTTAGGATTAAGTGGAGAAGCGTTTAAAAATTGCGTAAAATTTGTTACGAATTTATACAACGCATACGTAGAATTAGATTGCGGCATGCTCGAAATAAACCCTCTTTTTAAAACAAGTGATGACAAAATAATAGCAGTTGACTGCAAGATGAATGTTGACGACAATGCATTGATGCGCCATGCCGACATTGCTGCATTAAGAGATGTAACAGAAGAAGATCCTACAGAAGTAGAAGCAGGGAAATTTAATTTGAATTTTGTTAAACTTGATGGCAATGTAGGCTGCATGGTAAATGGTGCTGGATTGGCAATGGCTACAATGGACATGATTAAATTAAGTGGCGGAGATCCTGCGAATTTCCTTGATGTAGGAGGCTCAGCCAATGCACAAACAGTAGAGGCTGGATTTAGAATTATTTTAAAAGACCCAAAAGTAAAAGCCATTCTTATCAACATTTTTGGAGGAATTGTTCGTTGCGATAGAGTTGCTCAAGGCGTAATTGATGCTTATAAAAGCATTGGAAATATCGATATTCCTATCATCGTTCGACTACAAGGAACCAATGCAGATGTGGCTAAGAAATTGATTGATGAAAGCGGACTTAAAGTACAAAGCGCCATTTTATTAAGTGAAGCTGCAGCATTGGTAAACAAAGCCGTAGCCTAATAGTATAATTGAATTAAATATAAAATCTCATCTTTTTGGTGAGATTTTTTTATGCCCGATATATACAATTGATGCAGTAAATTGCACACAACAATACAATCCATGATTTATAGAGACGCTTGTTTAGATGACCTGCCTTTTATTGTAGATGTTTACAATGCTACAATACCCAGCCGACTTGTTACAGCCGATACTTCCCCTGTAACTGTTGCCGATAAACTAGAGTGGTTCCATGAACACAATGCTACCCATAGACCCTTGTGGATTGTACAAGATGGCAACAACAATAAAATTGGATGGGTAAGTTTTCAAGATTTTTATGGAAGACCCGCCTATCAAGGCACTGCTGAGATAAGCATTTATATTCAAGAGACATTTAGAAAAAAAGGATACGGTAGAGAAATGCTTTCTTATTCTATAAGCCAGTGTCCTACATTGGGAATAGAAACATTGCTTGGATTTATTTTTGAACAAAACACCGTAAGTCTTCAATTGTTTTATGCACAAGGATTTGAAGAATGGGGAAACTTAAAAGACATCGCCCTGCTTGACAATAAAAAGTGTAGTCTCAAAATACTTGGAAGAAAAATATAACAATCGCATAGCAAAGGACCTATTGGTTAATAGTCATTTGATACTTTTGGTTTAGCTACATTCTTTTTGTCTGCTGCTGGTTTGATCGCTGCGGGATTGGGTTGAGGTTTCTTTTTACTTGAATCCATATCTTTTTTAGATTGCTTATTTGAAGGATTATTTACTATCACCTCATTTGAATAATAATCTTGATTTATAAACTCATCCGCTCCTCCATTGCCAACTTCCTCCCCTAGACTATCTCCCGAATTAGCAATATTTGCAAAATTTATATCTGCATAAATAGGATCATCTTTTAATTCCAACGGCTGATCAAATATCAATGATTTACCAAAATTTAATTTTGGATCAGCATATACTTTACTCATAAAAATTCCCCATTTAGGAGCCGACATTTCCGCACCTCCACTATTGCTACTATATATTGGGATAAATGGATCTTCGCAACCAACCCAAGTACCTGCAAGCAGTTCGGGAGTGTAGCCAATAAACCATCCATCCGTATTGCCATTGGTAGTACCCGTTTTACCTGCTTTTTGTGCTGGAATATTATAACTATTCAATCTCCTTGCTGTACCAAATTCAACAACCCCCTGCATCATCTTTACCATCGTGTATGCGTCGGCTTCGCCTATCACTTGTTTGCTTTGAGAAATAGGAAACTCATATAATAAGTTGCCATTCTTATCTTCAATTCTGGTTAAATAAAGTGGCGGTGTATTGTAACCTTTATTGGGAAACATTGTATATGCTTGCAACATTTCAAGCATTGGAATTTCTGCCGTACCCAATGCTAATGAAGGATAAGGAGGCAACTTTGCAAGTATCCCACACTGTTGTGCAAATTCAATTGTTCTTTTTACGCCAATCGTTGCCATCAAATGCCAAGCTGCTCCATTTAATGATTTAGCAAGACAAAAAGCCATGGTTCCTCCTCCTGTACTAATCGTTTTTCCTCCTAATGTTAATGGCCCTCCTGGAATATACGTCTGTGGAGTATACCCAGCATCTGTAACAGCGAGTGTATATAACAATGGCTTAAAAGTAGACCCTACTTGCCTTCTAGCCGTTACGTGATCAAACTTGAACCACTTATAATTAATCCCACCTACCCAGCATTTGATTTCTCCTGTTCTAGGATCAATTGCAGCAAAAGAAGTTTGCAATAATTGCTTGTGATATTTAATTGAATCATAGGGAGTCATGATGGTGTCTTTCTCATGCTTTTCATTTCCTGACCAGCTAAATACTTTCATTCTTACAGGAACAAAAAAAGATTTTTTAATTTCCTCTGGATCTATGCCATCTTCTTCCATTGACTTCCATCTTTCAGTATATTTCATAGCGGACTGAATAATATTATCATGCCCGTCCCAAAGCTTATTCCCTCTAACTTTAAAATACGCATCTAATTTCTGTTGAATGACTGGCATGTGTTCTTCGACCGCCTGTTCTGCATATTGCTGCATCCTTGAATCAATCGTAGTATATATTTTTAACCCATCGCGAAATAAATTATAAGGCTCTCCTGTTTTTGGATTTTTGTGATCCTTACACCACCCTTTTAACACATCAATTAGCACTGATCTGTAATAAGGTGCAATCCCTACATTTTCATCAATTTTTTTATAATTTGTAATGAGAGGCTTAGACTTAAGAACTTGTGCTTCACTTTCAGTAAGGAAATGTTGTTTTGCAGCAGCCATCTGATTGATTACAATATTTCTTCTAAGCAATGCAGATTTTGGATGACGAATAGGCTCGTAAACAAACCCTTTTAACATTCCAATCAACACAGCTGCTTCTTCTATTTTTAAATCAACGGGTTCTTTTTGAAAATAGGTACGTGAAGCATTTCTGATTCCATATACATTTCCCCAAGGAGCTCTATTGAGATACAACGTAATGATCTCCTCTTTAGTGAAATTTCTTTCAAGCTTCACCGCCACAATCCATTCCTTTAATTTCTGAATACCTCTCACCAATACATTGCCACGGCCCTGACCTAGAATCATTTTAGCAAGTTGCTGAGTAATGGTACTTCCTCCGCCTTGTGTGCCAGCCGTAGAAACCACTCTAGCCAATGCCTGAGCGTCAATACCGGAATGGTCATAAAATCTTTCATCCTCCGTAGCAATAAGAGCATTAACCACATTAGGAGATATTTCTTGATACTTTACTTCACTTCTGTTTTCAGCATAATATTTTCCCATTAGCAATCCATCTGAACTAATAACCTCACTCGCCAAATCCGCTTCAGGATTTTCTAATTCTTGAATAGAAGGCATCTTACCAAACAATCCGAAATTGGCTGCTAAGAATAATATAATTACAAAGCCAATGCCTCCAAAAAAAATGCGCCAAAATATTCTAACGGAATTTGTCATAGAATTTATCTATTAATACTATTACTAAAATTGACCTGGATATTGATTGTTTAATAGCTTTTTATATACGTCTAGATCTTTATTTATTTTCAAAGACTTGAAATTATCATCCGAAATAATCATAAATGAATATTTAGAGGGCGTCAACCATGATACTTCTTCAGGAGCAGACTTCTTTAGCTTTCCTAAGTATATCATAGCCGATGCAGCATTTTCAAAACTACTAAACATCAACAAAGATTTTTGAGGGTCTAGTATGTCCTTATTGATCACAATGCTACTTACATTAATGCTTTGATTGAATCTATTAAAAGCATTCCTTGCCTCATTCACATATATAGGATCTACTTTGTCTAGAATCATCATTACATAATGTAGTTTATCCGGCTGCCATCTATATACCCCGCTAATCATTGAAGGAGGAAGCTGAATAATAGAGTCTCTTTTTATAATGACACTTTTGAGTGAATCAACCTTTAGCATTCCTTGTACTAAAGGTGGCTTGATTTTAACCGCTAGTTTATCATCAGCCATGATTATTTTGTCATCCTCAGGTTGTCTTGTTATTTGCAAATCATTAAGATATTTTTCAATAGCAGGCCTTCTTTTTAATACACTAATTAATGTAACCGCTTTGTTCTTTAAAGGCGAAGCAGGATACAGTTGAATAATATTATTTAAGACCACAATTGCGTCGCTGTCTTCTTGACACTTTATATAATTGATTGCTTCAATGTAAAGCAATTGAGGAGTCCAATAAGTTTTACCGTACAAGCTATCCGCTATGTTCTTTTCAGAAACAGCCCTCATAAAATTACCTTCAATAAATAGATCATAAATCGCTTCATATTTTGCAGCAATTGCAAGATTTTTAACCGCTTCATTTGAAGCTTTTTTACCACTTAATAGTTCAGCAGGTTTACTATCGGGAAATGTTGTTTCTAGCAGATTTTTATAATACAAAGACTGAGCATTGTCTCCAAGCTTAGTATAACAATGATACAACCCCATGTATACCATTCCGCTAGATAATCTGTCTGGGAAACGAAGCAGGTAATTATTGTAAGCTAGGATAGCCTGGGGATAATCCTGCAAATCATTTTCAAACAATTGTGCTAGCAAAATCAATGCATTTGCTATTCTACTATTACTACTATCTTTCTTCTCAGGAGTTAAAGGCAAGTCTGACATTAATTTATCATAACTCAACCCATTGCCCTTTTCTTCTTTTACAATCGAATTGCCTATAGGATCCATTGGATCTCCTGTTGCAAAGGGAGACGTATTCACTGCAGATAAATCAATGGAAGATTTTCTACGCCAATTATCCTTGTTTTCTCTTTTCCCCCACTTAACCCTAAAATCATCAAACCCTTTTGTTTTTAATACAGCATTATAGAAATACCATTCCCCCGCAGTGGACGATCCAAACAAATCTGCTGGCTCGTTTACTTTAGCAAAAGCCCCTATCCCTGCATCCCCATTTCCAAAATCCTCTTCTTGCTTAACTCCCTGATCTTTCCTAAGTTTCTTTAATAATTTTTTTACATATAACTCAACTTCAGATAAAGGCATAGACGCTATTCGCTGAAGACTGTCTTCTTTATCAATAATATCTAATTGATTTGCAACTTGCCTAAGCGCAGATTTTAATTCAACAATCGAGATAGAATCATCTTCTGTAGAGAGTGTCGCAACATTAAGGCTGTCGTAATGATTAGCAGCTTCCCTATAATTCTTTAATGAATAAAATATCTTACCTAATTCTAAATGAGACTTGTTTTTATAGCCAACATTGGTCTCGTTGTACTTAAGGCTTTTTTCAAAAAAAGCAATGCCGTTTAAAGTATCTGACTTTTTTAAAGAAAGCTGTCCAACACTGTAATTAATAATGTCTCTATACGATTGGTACTTGTCTTTTTTAGACATTTTTTTCAAGACAGCTATGCTATTATCAAGCTCCTTCCTATTGCCATTGTCTCTAAGCATTTTCGCACTGTTGAGATGAGCGAAAATATCCATCAATGGATCTGCTGTGCGTTTTCCTGCTATTGAATAATAATCTGCCGCTTTATCATAATTACCTGCAATTTCATTTAACTGAGCTATTAAAAATTGCCAACGAGATTTATCATTTTTATTTTCGGCAGCACTCATTCCATTTTCAAGATATACAGCAGCACTGTCATAATTCTTTTGCTTGAAAAACCAATATGAAATCACTTCATTCAGATCATTTTTGAGCCTTTTAGGTAAATTGGGATCGGTTTGGAGAATATTAATCATGCCCGCAGCATCTCCAAATTGTTCTTGCTCAATGAAAGTCCTTGTCAGCCAAATCAATGCATCGTTTCTGCTTGGAGGAAGCGTCATTGCTTTTTGAATGAGATTTCTTTTCTCTTTATCTGCAATGGAAAGCACACTAGATTGAGCATTATTGTTAGCCCCCACTGTACGATTATCGTCTTCATTTTTTTTGCGAGGAAACAGATTGTAATTAATGAATTGAAAAGTAAGCGAAGCAGAATCATACAACTTTCTATAGTAATAAGCTTTCCCTATTAATAAATACAAATTATCAACCCAATCGGTTCTTAAATCATGGATTAAAATCCCAGCAGTAGATTTATAGATGACCGAATCTAGCTCAACTTTTTGAGTAGCTGTATAATCTAAAGTGTAAGGATAAAAAGACAACAACTTTGAATAATCATCCTTGTGAGCAATTTTAGCTCTTTCAATCACTCCGTTCAGTTTATTATTGGCATTATAATAATAATTGTAATGAGTGATATTATTTTGAAGCACCCTACGAAAAAGAGTAAACTTCTTATCTGCTGTTTTTTCAGAGCCTAATATTTTCTCTTCATATTGAGCAGGCTTTTTTTCTTTCCCAAATGGATTTATCGTCCAAGTGGGCTGAGCATAACTTAGGACTGAAACAAAGCAACTCAATAAAAAAAATAAAGAAATATTTTTAACCCTTCCTTTCATTTGATAATTTTAATATGACTTTCACCCCACCCTTATCAGCATAAAATCTACTTCAATTTACCAATACAAATAAATGAATGTTTTTTATGCCTAATATCATATAATAACCATGCCATTATATAGGTATAAATATCGGTATTTTTTACTTCCCCACAATCAAAATGTAGAAGTCTAGAATGAACTTTAACGGATTTATAGACAATAATAAGCAGGCTATTTCTCATTGTTATATCTCCATATGATTATTTCATAAAGATTGGGAGCAGTTTTGTAATTTTGCAGAAGAAAACATTACTATGGCTATAATGGATGGCAACAATCGACTAAAGCGCTTAAGAAACCAATATAGATTGGTCATCATGAATGAAGACACTTATGAAGAAGTGGTAAAATTCAAACTTACACGCCTGAGTGTGTATATTTTTATGAGTACCATTTTCGTGGTATTGATTGTGTTAACTACTTCCTTAATCGTTTTTACTCCATTGAAATACTACCTGCCTGGATCAGGATATGGGAATGCTAAGCAAATGAGAGAATATCGAAACTTGAAAATCCGGACCGACTCCATGGAGCAATCTTTAAAATATCAAGAACAATATGTTGAGAGCATTAATAAAGTTTTAAAAGGGAAAATCGTGAAGACTGATACCGTCAATTTGAAACTTCCTAGATTAGAAAATATTGATGACTAATTCATCCCCCCACTTTCAACTGCCAACATACTTGCATTACTATGAAAAAAAATAACAACGATGATTTATTGTGGAAATACGCAAGCTTAGGCACTCAAATCATTGTAGGGCTTTGTCTCATGTTATATATAGGCAACAAGATAGATTCATGGATTAAATTCAACAGCCCTTTGGCTATTTGGATTCTTCCATTGCTTTTTATTGTAGCTATAATAATTAAAGTAATTAGTGAAACCAACACGAAAAAATAATCAATTATGAAGTTAACTTTCAAACACCTTGCTCCAATTTCTTTTGTTTTCATATCATTTGCAATCGTCGTTATTTTACTGTCGGGATTTTTAACACACAACCATATCGATTCAACTGTATTGCTTTGTGCTAACGGATTTTTCTACTTTATAAGCATTCTTTCATTACTGATTCAACTTAAAGGCCTTCATAATAAAAATCCGAATGTGTTCATCAGAAGCGTAATGGCAAGCATGATGCTGAAAATGTTTTTATGTATTACCCTCACAATCTTATACGTAATATTGAGTGGAGATTCATTTAATAAAAGAGCCGTTTTCATTTCGCTTTTTTTATACCTTATATACCTTGCAGTTGAAGTATACACATCTATGATGATGAATAAAAAATCAAATGGCTAAACAACAAGTTCCGTTCCAACAATTAAAAGACTATTTGCCCGAAAATAGCTTCGAGGATGTTTACACCTATTTGCGTCAATACAAAGTCCAATTAACCATCACTAAACAAAGGCAAACTGTATTAGGAGACTATAGGCACGCCCATCAAAACAAAGGTCATCGCATTAGTATCAATGGCAATCTCAATCCATATAGTTTTCTGGTAACATTATTACATGAACTTGCGCATTTATTTACTTTTGAGAAATACGGATCTCGTATACCCCCGCATGGCAAAGAATGGAAAGATGAATTTGGAAAAATACTTGCATCCTTTGTACAAAAAAAAATCTTTCCGCCTGACATAGAATCCGCCTTGTTAAAAACACTCAAAAACCCTGCTGCTAGTAGCTGTGGAGACGAATCCCTTTTGAGAGCGCTTAGAAATTACGATGCTAAAAAAGAAGGGCAATTAATTATCGAACAACTTAGCAATGATGAAATTTTTAAAATAAAAGACGGGCGGTTATTCAAAAGAGGAGAAAAAATAAGAACAAGATTCAAATGCATAGAAATACAAAGTGGGAAAATGTACCTTTTTAGCGGCTTGTATGAAGTGCAGTTGATAAAATAACTAATGTCTTATTGATGCAGTAAGGAATGTTGCAGCTTTTTCCCATCGGGATAAACCAACTGGATCAAATAGGTTCCTTTGGGCAGTCTTTCAAGTGAAAGACTCTTTTGATTATCCCCTTTTTGTAATTTGATATTTTCAGAAAACAGCTTTTGCCCCAACGGATTAATCAAACATATCAAAGCATCTGATGTTTGATTCGAATGAATATTAATGGTTGTTTGATTGTTTGCTGGATTCGGATAGATATTTAAAGCATTCTCTTCTTGCTGAATCGAAACTAGCTTTACTTCGGAATAACTAAAATAACCATCTCTGTCTGTTTGCTTTAGTCGATAAAATGATTTACCCACAACTGGATGGATATCCTCAAAAGAATATGAAGTAGTTAACTGACTATTACCCACAGCAGCTAAAATTCCTACTTGATAGAAGTTGATCCCATTCAAGCTTCGCTCTATTGTATAATAAGAATTGTTTATTTCAGTCGCAGTAGACCAATCACAGTGTACAATATATTGATTGTCTGTTTTTTTAATTGGACGAGCATTGAAAAATAATAAATCAATTGGCAATACAGAACATGGCGCTGCCCCCGATTCCATCGTTATATAAAAAGGCGAAATAGCTCCACCGTTGCCATCTACCAAAACATAATATGTACTACCTATAGTTAAAGAAGACATATTTAATTGCATATTGCTTTGAGTGCCAGCATTTGTATATCGAGGAGACGTGTAGGTGTCATTAATTAAATCGCTTGGGCATCCTCCATTCACCAAACTATAATTAGGAGCAGCACAATTACCTGAATTAGAAAAGCCAATAATTTGCAAACTAGCACTTAAGCCTGAAATGGTAAATTTAGCTGTACTAGCTGATGCTTTGAAATAAAACCATGCTGAATTATTCTTAGCTCCATTCCAATCGCAAGAACCAATGGTTAACGGATCGGTAGTTGGCCCTGGATTTAGATAGCCATTATTCGTACCTATAATAATTTTACCAGTTTCCATGCATTGAGCTGCCGAGCAATCATCATTGGCAGTGGTAGCCGTAATGTCATTGTAAAGTAGTGAAGGACCGAAAATTAAATCAACTTTATTAAAAGCGATTCCGGAAAAAAGGGAAGTTTCCGTAATTGTAATAGTCCAAATTCCATTTGGATTTTCTCCATTAAATTGAGCAAATGCATTTGAAACATCTGTTCTATAATATCCTATATCAAAGGGCTGTCTAGTAGAGCCATAGGTAACTGGAAAAACCAATGAAGCATAATCTCTAAATTTTACATTGTATTTAGAAACAGAAAAACTAGCATGCGAATTCTTAATGGTAACAACGGTATTATTAGGAGACTTCAATGTAATCACATATGATTGCAAATTTTTAGTGGCGTCTGCAGTGTTCCCCAAGTCAATATTCACTTGTTGAAGAACATTAGTAGGACTTGATAAGGAAGTGGGAAGACCTGAGACAGTGATAGTCTTAGTTAATGAAGCATTCCAAGAATCAATAATTTGGGCATCGGTATTTGAAAAAGTTTGCCCATATGAACAAAGGGAGAAAAAAACAATATGTAAAAAAAGAAAGGATTTATTAATAGAAAAATTGAGCAACTTCATTGGTGTAAAATCAAAAATTATTACACAAATTAATAACTAAATAGAGCAAAAAAAAATAGAAATAATTTTATAAATACATTATTTAATAATTTAATGTATAAGGTGTTTATTTTAAACAAGAAAGCCCACTTAATTGTGGGCTTTCTTGTTGACGTATTGCATTAATAATTACCCTTTTCGAATTCGATTTTCTGATTTCCCATTTTCAATTTCACGTGGTTTTGATTCATGAGAGGGTGCAGATCTTTCAACTTTAGGCTCCCTTTGAATGGGCCTATCATTGCTCCTACTATCATTTCTTTTAGT
>CANFJP010000011.1 GCA_947447485.1 Chitinophagaceae bacterium | reverse complement strand
GACGTTTTCAAAAAGTAATAGTAGAACAACCTTCTGTAGAAGAAGCGATTGAAATCTTAACTAATATTAAAAATAAGTATGAAGATTATCATAATGTTACGTACAGCAAGGAAGCAATTGAAGCTTGTGTAAAAATGAGTGATCGTTATATGACCGATAAGTTATTGCCAGATAAAGCCATTGATGTATTGGATGAAGTGGGGGCAAGAAAACATATTAAAAATATCAATGTTCCAGATACTATTTTAGAACTTGAAAAGAAAATAGAAGACATCAAACTTGAAAAAAATCAAGTAGTAAAAAGCCAGAAGTTTGAAGAAGCGGCTTCTTTGAGAGATACTGAAAAACGCTTGCAAGAAGATTTAGAGAAGGCTAAAAATACCTGGGAAGAAGAAAGTAAACACAAAAGATACCCTATCGAAGAAGAGGATATTGCTGAAGTAGTGTCAATGATGACGGGCATTCCCGTGAAGCGAATGGTGCAGGCTGAAACAGATAAATTGCGTCGAATGGCGGAAGATTTGAAAGGGGCAGTTATTGGGCAACAAGAAGCGATCTCTAAAGTGGTAAAAGCTATTCAGCGAAATAGAATTGGGTTAAAAGATCCTAAAAAGCCAATCGGCACGTTTATTTTTCTTGGTCCTACGGGGGTAGGTAAAACAGAGCTTGCGCGTTCATTGGCCAAGCACATGTTTGACAGCGAAGACGCCCTGATTAGAATAGATATGACTGAATACATGGAGAAATTTACGGTGAGTCGTTTAATAGGAGCTCCTCCAGGATACGTTGGGTATGAAGAAGGCGGTCAATTAACTGAAAGGGTTAGACGCAAGCCATACAGTGTAATCCTTCTTGATGAAATTGAAAAGGCACATCCAGATATTTATAATATTTTATTGCAAGTATTGGATGATGGTCAGTTGACGGATGGTCTTGGAAGAAAAGTAGATTTTAAAAACACGATGATTATCATGACGTCCAATATTGGCGCACGTCAATTGAAAGATTTTGGTGATGGGGTAGGATTTGCAACACAAACGCGCCAAGACAATCAGGATGAAAACAATAAAGCCATTATTGAAAAAGCGCTCAAGCGCACGTTTAGTCCAGAGTTTTTAAATCGGATAGACGATGTCATTATTTTCAATTCACTCAACAAAGAAGATATCTTCCAAATAATAGATATTCTTATGAAAGGGGTTATGAAAAGGTTGAGTAATCTTGGTTTTTCACTCGAATTGAGTCCTGAGGCCAAAGATTTCATAGCCGAGAAAGGATACGATAGTCAATTTGGTGCTCGTCCACTGCACAGAGCCATTCAAAAATACCTTGAAGATCCTTTGGCAGAAGAAATTCTCAATATGACAATCAAAGCGGGAGATACTATGGTGGCTAAGTTAGACAAGGAAGCGGGGAAGATTATCTTCAAGCTAAAAGAAGAGCCAAAGAAAAAAGAGAAAAAATCGGAAGCTTAAATTACCTAGATTTAATAGCTAAGCCCATTTGTGCAACAAATGGGCTTTTTTTTATCTACAATTTTTTATAAATATCTTTTTGAATTAGCATTATTTTCACTCATTTTTGCATCGTTAATGGAAAAGAAGATAATAATTACAATAGACGGATGGTCCTCTTGTGGGAAAAGCACACTAGCTAAACAACTAGCCAAACAACTTGGGTATGTTTATATTGACAGTGGGGCAATGTATAGAGCGATTACATTGTATTTTTTGAGAAATCATATTGATTGGACAGATGACATTCAGACAAAATCTGCGTTAGAAAATATTACTTTAATTTTTAAATACAATGAGAAATCTGAGCAATCTGAGATATTCTTAAATGAAGAGAATGTAGAATATTTAATTAGAGATTTGGTGGTAGCAGAAAAGGTTAGTGAGGTGGCTACTATTTCTTTGGTTAGAAGTTTTGCAGTCGCCCAACAACAAAGAATGGGAGAAGATAAAGGTATTGTGATGGATGGAAGAGACATTGGTACTACTGTTTTTCCTCATGCTGCGTTAAAATTCTTTATGAATGCGGATATTTTGGTGAGGGTAGAAAGAAGATTCAAAGAAATGTTTGAGAAAAATCCTAATATCACTATCGAGGAAGTAAAAAGCAATCTTGAAATGCGCGATTATATTGACTCCAATCGTGAAGTAAGCCCATTGAGAAAGGCAGAAGATGCCATTGAGCTCGACAATACGAAGCTAAGTATAGAAGAGCAATTAGATATAGCGCTACGTTATGTAAGTGAAAAAATTGGCAGATAGTATTTTTAAAACTTATTCAACTTTTATAGGGGTAGTATAAAAAATAATGTCGCTTAAATTAAGCGACATTAAAGTAAGGTTTAGTTTTTCATGATCTTTTTGATGTCTTTTTTATTAGAAGTTTGCACTTCCAAAATATAAGTTCCAGGAACAATATCCTGTAAGTTTTGCATAACTATAATATTTTTACCCTTTGATAATGGGTACTTAATATCCTTAATTAACCTGCCATCAATTGCATTCAGTTTTATCAATCCAATTTGAATGGTTTCACTATTGATTTCAATTTTGAAGTCTGAAGTGAAAGGGTTAGGATATACCAGCATTCCATCTCCATAAGCATTTCCGTTAATTCTTAGAGGGACAATATTTGAATACTTGAATGTATTATCATTGTCTACAATTTTTAATCTGTAATAAAACAATTCGCTAGTTGTGTTCAAGTCGTCAGTATACTGATATTGATTATTGACAGAATTTATTATTGAGTTTGTGCTTCCTCTTTTTTCGAAATTCAATCCATTAATACTTCTTTCAATATCGTAATGGCTAGTTTTTAATTCTGCTTGAGTATTCCAGTTTAGCAATGACTGTCTGCTGTTTTTCAATGCAGCAGTAAAAGATGTTAAAGTAACTGGAGTAATTCCACCTGATTCTTGTAAATACACTCCCCAATCCATACCGGTTATGTTGTTTCCCAACATTGTACTAATATTATCTCTTATTAATGGAGTAGTATTTATCCATCCAAGCGGGATAGAAGTTGAAGGGGCTAAATTTCCTATATCCGAACCAATATTGCTTACTACAAGTGAAAGTCCTGTTGTTAATGTTGGTATGTTATTGAGTGTATAAGTACCATTTGCATTTACAGTACCTACTGCAATAATAAATCCATTTGCATCTATACAATAAACATAAAGCGCATTAGGAGAAATTGGATGAGTATTTGTTCCTGCTTCTGATCCATTTTGAATATTAGTAAAGGTATGATTGGCACTGCTATCTGCATCAAACCAAACGGTTCCGCTAATCGTTACTACTTTAGGCACAATTGTTACAGGATAACTTTCAAATGTTTTACGACCGCAAGCATCTACTATAGTAACTTGAATAACAGCATCGGTTGGAACAGTTACAATGCCCGGTTGAAACGTTGTACTAGAAGCTGCATTAGTACCATTAGGGGTAAATGTGCCAATAGATACACCATTGCTTGTTTGTATACAAGACCATGTGAATGTTAAATTAGTATTGAATACAGCTGATGAGGTATAGTTTACTGATAAGTTGTAACTATTGGTTGCATTTACAATTCCGTTTGAAGGCAAACCTGTGATACCACTGATGATGATGGCTTTATCCTGAACCGCCAAAAAACTCCAGTTAAAGAAAGCTCTTTGAGCTGCTACGGCTCCAGCATTATTATTTTTGTCAAGATCATGACCTGCTTCCATCATTACATACCCTCTATTTGCATCACCAAATCCTCTTCCATAGGCAATTAGCACTTCAGGTCCAGAGGACAAAGTGCTTGGATAATTTGGAGAGGGGTTATAGCAAATAATTTTTGTTGTAGAAAGCCATTTTTGACCTAATAGAGGAAGATAGCTCTGTTCTGATCCATCTGTATGAGCAATATCAGTTAAGCCCATATATTGTGCAACAGGATCAGCAGCATTTACTAAAGTACCATTAGTAACTGAACCAGTACAAGTATTGTAAGGAGGAACAGCAGAAAGTCCTTTATCATGATTTGTCCAAAGTACTAGTGAATTCTGACAAAAATTTGCACTGTTTCCTGCGTTGACATTACTAACTACTGGAAATATAATATCAGCAGAATAAACTGAAACCACGGCACCGCTTAGATTAGTAGCTACATTTGCTGAAACTGTAAATGTGGTGCCTGTATTAATAGTTTTTATAGTAGTCCCTGCAGCAAAGGCTCCCGTGCCAGAAGTAACTTTAACAATCATTCCTACTGCAAGACTTGAAGTGGAGCCCACTGTAATTACTTTACCTGTATTGGTTGCACTAGAAGAGTAAACTGCCTGATTCCTCGTTGTTAGAAAATTCATTTGCTTGCTAGTATCTATTGGATTATAAGTATTATGTAATGCACTTCCTGCATGACAGCCAGTCCATATAGCACCTTTATTAGTTAAATTCCAAGTCAATAAACTTCCATGATCAGTCCAAGTAGGATCAGCATGCGGCATTACAAAAATATCACTGCAAGCGTCCAATTGGTTGGGAGTTTTAGAATCGTATGCTGTAGAAGGGATACCTGCATTTGCAAAGAACCCACTAGCAATAGTTTGATTATCGGTATTCAGCGACCATTTAGGCACTACTGTATATCGAAAAGCAACATCTAGGGTAAGTGAGGTTGTTACAGTATCTATGTCTACGGTTGACCAGTTTGTTGCAATTCTTGAAGCAACAGCAGAAGAAATATTTTTAACATCAATTATAAATGTACCTCCTTTATAATTTCTGCTATTGTAGGTAAAATCAATGCCATCTTTACCTTTAGTGGGGTTGATGATTACATAGACTGGTACATTATATACTTTTAGAAGTTCATATACCAGGCCCCATGGCTTTAATTCTTTGTTTACATCAGTTGCGTATGTGCCACTGTGCAATCCCATATTAATAATATATGATCCTTTAATAAATGTTTTCGAACTCTGAGAAAACGAGCTGAAAGAAGTTAAGAATATTAAAAGTATCGATACAATGATTTTACTTTTAACTAATTCGTTGGCACTACGGATGAATTTCAATGGTTTCATTTATTTAATTTAATGAATTGTATATTTTTTATTAATAAATCAATGATTCAACGTATTTTATAAATTACGCAGAATAATTAAAAACTAACTGATTTTTAATAGAAAAAGGATTAAAACCTATTCGGTTAGAATAGAGGTTTTTAATAGAGAAATAGAGGAGTAATAGATTGTTCTTACAAAGGTAGGCGTTTTTTTTTAATTTAAAATGATTTATACCCCATTTTTTCTTTTTTTTAGTTCAGCTATATAGAGATAGATTACATGTATGTAATTGAAAATCAATAAATTATATCTAAAAAGCATATTCTGACACATAATTGTTCAACTGCTGATCAGAATTAGTGTATTTGGCTATTTTGTATATCACTTTCTCTACAAGTGCATCTGGGCAACTCGCGCCACTGGTTATTAAGATTTTTAAAGGCTTCTTATCGGGCAGGAAATTTTCAGTATTCAATGGTTGTTTCAGGTGAAAATTAAAATGCTCAATTTGAGTAGCAGAAATGATTCTATCAGCATGATCGATATAGTAGGTTGGTAGCTTAGCCTCACACAGTTCAACTAAATGCGAGGTATTGCTACTATTATACCCGCCTACTACAATAGCCATGTCAGCTTCTTGTTCAAGCAATTCGTAAACAGCTGTTTGATTGTCATTGGTAGCATAACAAAGGGTATCTCTTGTATCAGCAAATCTTTCTTGAATTTTATTTTCGACTAATTGATATTTTTCAACCATAACAGTTTTAAGGAAATCTGATATGCTTTGGGTATCACTGGCCAGCATGGTGGTTTGGTTCACTACGCCAATTCTTTCGAAATGAGTAGCAACATCAAAATGGTTAGAATATTTTCCTTCAAATATTTTATAAAATTCTTCTGCTGGGCGCTCCCCTTTAATAAAAGCAGCAAGTGTAATGGCATCTTGCATATCACTTACTACAACAGTAGGTGTGTTTGCAGCAGCGTGTGAAAAAGTAGCTCTGGTTTCTTCATGTGATGGCTTGCCATGAATAATAACAGTGTAGTTTTTCTTGGCAATTTGCTCACTTCTGTTCCAAACTTTTTCTACAAATGGACAAGTGGTGTTGTATTGCTCAATAGCAATTCCTATTGATTTTAATGTTGCTTCAATTGCGAGTGTTGTTCCAAATGCAGGTATAATAACAACATCTTCTTTTTTCAGTTCATCAAATGGAATGAGGGTATTGCCTTTGGTGTCTTGCAAAAATTGCACACCTTTTTGTAGTAAGTCTTCGTTAACCTGAGGATTGTGAATCATTTCACTTAGCAAGAAAATTCGCTTATCAGGATGTTGCTCAATTGTTCTAAAGGCAATTTCAATCGCGTTCTCAACACCATAACAAAACCCAAAATGCCTAGCTAGATAAATTTGAACATCACCTAAATCCAATAGCGTAGGAGAAAAATCTTTTTTCAATTTGTCTGCCTGCTTTCTTTTTTCCTTAATAGCAGATATTAGTGTGCTGCGATAGGTAAAGGGAATGGTAAATTGTTTCATTGTAAATTATAACATTACAAAGGTACAATCTTGTGTTCAAGATTTGTAGAATTTTCACCTGCTGTACTTTTAAAATAAAAAAAGCTCCGATAATTCTCGGAGCTTATGAGCGTCAATAACATATTTCTTTAATCTTCAAGTGAAATGGGGTATTCGTATAATCCATCATATCCTGGATAAAAGCCGCTAATGGTAATATTTTTTTCTCCGTTGATTATTTTCTTAAATTCTTCTACCGATTTTACATTCTTTTCATTTACTTTTAAAATTACAAAGCCATCTTTCATGCGGGTTTGATCATTCAATGCACCCTCATTAATTTTTTTCACCACAACACCTCCTGAGATATCATATTCTTTTGCTTTTTTAGCATCTAAGGTTGTAAAGTCTGCACCAAGCTTATCCAATTCGGTATCATTTTTTACAATTTCATAATTTCCTGCTTTGTTTTTCAATGTAACGGAATACGTAATTGATTTTCCACCGCGCAAAACTGAAACCGATATTTTGTCACCCGGTTTATATCGGCTCACTTGTTCTTGTAGTTCTCCACCACTTGAGATGGCTACGCCGTTTATCTTTTGAATTCTGTCTCCAATTTTGATGCCTGCAGCATATGCTCCACCATCGCTTGGCACGTCGGTAGCATAAATTCCATCATATGCTTCTGTAGGGATATTGTTTTTCTTTTTCTGATCTTCGGTCATATCAGAAGCATTGCCAAATTGAATTCCAAGATATCCTCTTTGAACGGTGCCAAATTTAATAATGTCATCCACCACTTTCTTAGCAATATTTACAGGTATGGCATAAGAGTATCCTGAGTAATAACCAGTGGGTGAAGCGATGGCTGAGTTGATGCCAATTAATTTCCCATCTGTATCCACCAAGGCGCCGCCACTATTGCCCATATTCACAGCGGCATCTGTTTGAATAAAGGATTCAACCGCACCTCCAGGATTACCCGTTTTATCTTTATTGAGTCCAAGGCTTCTTGCTTTTGCACTTACAATACCAGCAGTTACAGTTGTTTCTAGATTCAATGGATAGCCAATGGCTAATACCCATTGACCTATTTTTACATCGTCTGAATTTCCATAAAGCAAATAAGGCAATCCTGCTGCTTCAATTTTAATGACGGCTAAATCATAGGCAGGGTCTGTTCCAATAACTTTTGCTTTATAAGTACGTTTGTTATTAAGCGTTACTGTTATTTCATCTGCGTTCTCAACAACGTGATTATTGGTAACAATAAAACCATCCTCGCTGATAATAACACCTGATCCTGATGCCTTTTGTTCAGGAATGATATTCATTCTACCCCCTCCAAAAAACTGATTGAAAAGATCTTCGTCCATTAAATCACTAAAGGGATTTTGGCGTGTTTTGGGTAAATTGTTATTTACTTGTTTTGCATTGGTTTTGGTTTTAATATGTACTACTGCTGGAGTTGCAATCAAAGAAGGCTGTGTGAAATCAACCGCGCCAACAGGAGCTCCAACTTCTCGTTGGCCTGTTAGCATATAATTAGTGGGTACTACACCAGGCTGTTGTCCGCCATAAGTGTTACTTGGTTTTAAAAAAACAGCGTAACCCAACAATACCAATAAGGTAGTAAGTGCACTGATGCCAATGGTTGCTAATACTTGTTTTGTTTTCATTTTTTAAAATTTGAATTTCTTTTATGGTAAAGGTGTATTTTCAAAAAGTATGCCTATTCTGCAAAATAGCGCAGTGAGGCAAATAGTAAAATCCCGTTCAGCATCTTTAACAATAAATTAGTAACGTTTTCGGTTTCCTAAATTGACAATAAAAACTGCATTGTATCCATCCCGTCTGCATAGGAGAATAAAGCTGGTTCTTGAGCCTGACCAAATGGAATAAAGCCTCTCCCCACAATACACTGCAAATCTGCATTGATATTGATTTGTTCGGTCAGCTTTTTATAATCGCTATAGAATGAATAATTTAAAACGCTTATGGGGGAAAAAATGGAATCTGTTTCTACTAATAAGGTGCTTTCATTTGTCATATAATAAGTATGGTTAAGTAGCAGTAAGGAAAGCTGAAAGTCATAATTATTTTTATATTTATTATAATCTCTAAAATAGTTGAATTGATCAAAAGATTTTAGCATTGGAATAAAATCATAATTTTCTGGAACGAATATTTTGGTAACATTTCTACAGCCTAATCCAAAATACAAATGGATGTCCTCAGAAAGCAAATTAAGTTCATTGGCTGTTTCTTCTCCTGTTAGAATAGCAATAGATGTTTTGTTTCGTCGAATGATACTAGGGTATTTAGAAAAGTAATGTTCAAAGTAAGTTGCTGATTGATTTCCTCCCGTAGCAATATAAGCATCACATCCTTTCAGATTTTCTTCAATGCGAATTGAAGAAATAGTATTGGCATCTATTGAATGGATGAATCGAATGATATGTGAAAGCAGCACATCGTCTTTGCTAGATAATTTTATTCGTTGGTTGTGTCCGGATACAAATACAGATAGAAAATCATGAAATCCAACCAGGGGGATATTCCCCGCCATCACAATGCCTACATTTTTAGCAGTCACTAAATCATCAAGATGATAATGTGCCGTCCATTTTTCAAGAAGTTCTTTTTCTAAGTATTTTTCAGTGATGTTGAGAGTTGCCTTATCGATAAATGCTTCTGTGAACCAACCATTTTTATTTTGTGCCTTTTGTTTAGCTATTTGCCATTCTGGATCATTTTTTTTAAGATATTTCCCCAATTCTACTAGAATATTGATTCGATTTTGTAAATTCATATTGTTATTATTACTTTACATCAAAATTACGATAGATGGCTATAAAGATTACAGATGAATGTATTAATTGTGGAGCTTGTGAACCCGAGTGCCCCAATAATGCTATTTATGAAGGTGGCGTAGAATGGGCAATTGCTGACGGCACATCCGTTAAAGGGTCTTTTACCTTGATGGACGGGAGTTCTATAGATGCCGATCAACGTGTTACTCCGGTAAGCAATGACACTTATTATATCACCCCAAACAAGTGTACAGAGTGTCAAGGTTTCCATGAAGAGCCACAATGTGCAGCTGTTTGTCCGGTTGATTGTTGTGTTCCTGATGAGTTGTATCGTGAAACGGTCGACCAATTAATGACAAAAAAGAACAGTTTGCACTTATAATATTGTATTGACTGTCTTAATAATAGCAATATTTTCTGCGGCGAGGTATTAAAAATACTTTCGCCGTTTTTATTTTTTGGCTTATCTTTCAGAGGGATGAAATTTGAATGATTAATTAGTAAAGCCAACCCTTATTTCAGAATATGGTCAACAGGAAAAGCAACATAAATCTTAAGACTGTAATGGCTAAAACAGACAACCGATTTTAAATTTTTTTAACGCATGAAATATCTTTCCTTTTTTTTGTTGATAGCTTTCATCTTCTCTTGTAATAATCATAAAAATGATTCCCCGCTTGATAAAAAAATGGTTCACTTAGAGTTGATGGAAGCTGATAAATCATTTTCTATTTTAAGCGAACAAAAAGGCATGAAAAATGCGATTATTGAATATTTAGATAGTAATGGCGTTTTGTTGCGTGCTAACTATTTGCCTATAGTAGGAGCCAATGCAATTGATTTTTTAATTCAACAGGACGATTCAGGGTATAAGCTTTCATTGAATCCCCAGCATGCTGAAGTGGCTGCATCTGGAGATTTGGGGTATACTTATGGAATTTATGCGCTGCGCCCCAACTCGATAGATACAGTGATTTATGGATCTTATACAAATGTTTGGAAAAAACAAATAGATGGTAAGTGGAAGTTGTTGTTGAATTCAGGAAATGAAGGGATTGGTAAATAAATATTTTTTGTTGTATCTATTGAATAAAATCTTAACGTTTTTCATAAATAATTTTTTGTTTCTTTGTCTAAATATTTTTAACAACAAATGAAGAAAAATAT
This sequence comes from Chitinophagaceae bacterium, assembly GCA_947447485.1. GTDB lineage: Bacteria > Bacteroidota > Bacteroidia > Chitinophagales > Chitinophagaceae > Ferruginibacter. Next base: position 17,177 of record CANFJP010000011.1, on the reverse strand, counting down.
AGCGTTGGTTACAGGGGGATATTCTGGAGAATCTGTTATTTCTTATAAATCTGCTGCGACCATTCATGATAACATTGATAATGATAAATGGAATTGTTATTTGATTGATATTAATCCTGAAGGGTGGTTTTATACTGATGCAAAAGGGTTAAAAACTTCCGTAGATAAAAATGATTTTTCTATCAATGATAAGGGGCAAAAAATTCTTTTTGATGCTGTATTAATTGGGCTTCATGGAACACCTGGTGAAGACGGAAAACTTCAAGGGTATTTTGATTGTTTGAAAATACCTTATACTTCCTGTGATGCAGCTACCTCTGCGCTAACATTCAATAAGAGATATACTGTTGCAGTGGCTGCTTTTGCAGGCATTCCTGTTGCAAAGTCTTTGCATTTGTTTAAAAATAGCCCAATAAGCTCAGAAAATATATTAAAGCAATTAGCCTTGCCATTATTTGTAAAGCCTAATAATGGAGGGAGTAGTCTTGGAATTAGTAAAGTAAAAGAAGCGGTTGAATTGGATGGCGCATTGCAAAAAGCATTTAATGTAGATGATCAGGTATTGGTAGAAGAGTTTATAAGCGGCAGAGAATTTACGATTGGGGTATTTAAGTCAAAGGGGAATATCATTGCCCTTCCAATGACCGAAATTATTTCTCAAAATGAATTCTTTGATTTTCAGGCAAAATATGAAGGTGCTAGTGAAGAAGTAACACCTGCCAAAGTAGATGAGTCTATTGCTGAAAAAATTAGAGTAGAAGCTAAAAAAGCATACAATGTCTTTAATTGTAATGGAGTAGTTAGGATAGATTTTATTTACAATGAGTTAGTAGGGGAGCCTTTTTTATTAGAAATCAATACTGTACCTGGTCAGAGTGCCGCTAGTATTGTACCTCAGCAAGTAAAAGCTATGGGATGGTCGCTTACGGAGTTTTATTCTGCCATTATTGAAGAATGTTTTAATTAGCAGGAAGTTCTAAAGTGTTGAACAAAATTAAATTATTGAAATAAATGTTTTATCGTGTTTAAATTTATTACGACCAAGCCTTTGTGGGTAAATGTATTGGTTGCCATTTCTTTGGTTGCTTTACTATTGTTTTGTGTGTTACAATTATTAGGATCCATTACCAATCATGGTAAATATTTAAGTGTACCCTCTGTCGTAGGTAAAAAGACAAGTGATGCAATCAAGTTTTTAGAAGACAAGGGATTTGATGTAGTTATTCAGGATTCAATATATACCGATACTGCAAAAATGGGAATTGTATTAAAACAGCTTCCAGATCCGAACAGTACAGTTAAAATAAATCGTACTGTGCAGATCACTGTAAATCGATTAACGCTTCCACTAATTGACATGCCTTCTCTAGAAGGTAAAACTTTCAATTTCGCTTTGCAGATTTTAAAGAGGAGTCATCTTATTCTAGGAGATACTACTTTTAGGCCCGATTTTATGAAGGGATCTGTATTAGATCAATTGTTTAAAGGGCAACATATAGATGCAGGAACCAAGCTTCCTTGGGGCACTGCGGTTGATCTTGTGATAGGGGATGGATTAAAAAGTGAAAAGATGTTGGTCCCTAATTTAGTGGGATTAACATACGGCGAGGCAAAAACATTGTTAGAAGCTAGTGGTATTTTAGTGGGAGCCATTATTCCTGATCAAGGAACCAAAGATACGCTAGCAGCTTTTATTTGGAAGCAAAGTCCACCAAGATTCGATGACCAAAAGGAGCCAGTGTATATTCAATCTGGGCAATTAATGGATCTATGGGTTGCTCCTGAAATGAAAGTTCCGCGAGATACAACCATACTATAGCCTTAAAAAATAAATGAGGATGGAAATTATTCAAATTGATGAATTAAAAAGAAGAATGGATGCCAATGATATCCTTCATTTGATTGATGTTAGACAGCCAGAAGAAAATGCTGAATTTAATATTGGAGGAACATTGCTGCCATTGGGGAATATTCTTTCAATGCAAATGGAGGAGATTGAAGACTTAAAAGAGGATGAGATTATTTGTTATTGCAGAAGTGGTCAACGTAGCATGCAAGCAGCCATGATGCTTGAATCCATGGGTTTTAAAAATGTGAAAAATTTAGTGGGGGGCATGTTGGGATGGCAAGCTCAATTTTCTAAATAACAAACATTTTAATGAACGACATTGATTACAGTTTAATTTCTATTCCTGTCATAATATTAAAAGTCGCCATTGGGTAATAATAATTTTCTGTTGTAAAACTGCCGCCATAGATATAGCTAAATGTGTATCCATTTGCCTCGTACTTTTTTGAGAAAATATTATTTCCCTGAAGAAAGACATTGATTTTTTTTTCTTTTTTATTTTCTGCAGTATAATTGATGCGTGCATTTTGCACAAAATAGCTTTGTAATCGTCTAGATTTATTTGAAGTATTGTCTAAGTATTGACTACTTATATATTTTCCCATAAGCGCAATTTCTATGTTTTTTATTGGAATGATTTCAATGCTTCCTGAAGCAATCAGTGAGGGAGAGAAAGAGATGTCTGCTGACTTATAAAAAATAGAATTTTGTATTCCTGAATCATAGTTATCAATAAATGCTGTAAAATCTTTTACTTTATTTGAACTTAAGGTAGTATTTCCTTTTATAGAAAGCCGCGTATTTATTTTTTTTATTCCCTGTAATTCTATCCCTGCTCTATAGCTATCTTTTATATTTACTCTAGTGTATGCATATACTTCATTTACTTTTCCAGAAAGAACCAGTTGGTTTTTATAAAGCATGTAATATAAGTTGATGCTCCAATTTGATTGATTGTTTTTCTTTTCATATCCCCATTCAAAATCATGCAACACTTCCGGAGACGGCGTTTGATTGATGCCCGTTTCAAAATCATCTCTATTGGGTTCTTTTGCAGCTTTGGCATAAGAGAAATAGAATTTATTATTCGATTTGATGTAGGTTATGCCCATTTTTGGATTAAAAAATTGGTATTTGTTTTTTACTAAGATAGTAGGGTTGTGTTCAAATCCATTAATTGAATACTGAACAATTCTTGCTTGTAAGTCAATGTAGGTTGACCAATTTTTATTAATCTTCTGTGTCCATTTTGTATATAGCGAATAGTCATTTTTACATGCAGCAAGGTCATACCACTTGAAATTTTTAGGTACTGCTGGTTGTATTTGAGCATCAATGATTTCTCCAAAATGCTTCCCTTCATATTTATTTACACTTCCTCCGATGATGATATTTGTATTGATTGTATTGTATTGCATTGAATAAACGGTTCCATAGAAATAATTATCAAGCCATAGTCTCCTTACAAGATTAGTTGAGTAAATACTGTCAATGCCATTGAAATAGTTAGGAAGGGTATAGTCGTTTAGTAATTGATTGGCTTTGTATTGTTCGTAATATCCTTTGCCTCTACTTAAAAAAAGGGCGATACTTGATTTCCAATGCTCTTTTAATTTTCTATTAAAAAAAAATTGGTAATGGGTTTGTGTGTAATTATCAGTTTCATTTGAATAGGGGTCGCCTTCTTTTTCTGTTCCTGCCGGATTATATTGTCGGTTGCTATCCAATGTTGCTTGATTGATGCCGAACCAAGCTGCATACGTTTTTTCTTTTCCAGAAAAAACATTTAGTTTAAAAGAGTTGAGTTCATTCATCCATGCTATGCTAGTATAAAACGAATGCAGTTGAGTTGAAGCCCTGTCAATGTAGCCGTCGCTATTGATGTTACTTATTCTGGCATTAAAGACAATGTGTTTTTTTAGTAAGCCACTATTTAATTGAAGGGAATTTCTAAATGAGTTGTATGAGCCGGAGTTGTTGTTAAACTGAATATATTTTTTTGGATCAATGTCATTGGTATTGATATTGATTGATCCTCCAAATGCCCCTGATCCATTTGTTGAACTGCCTACTCCTCTTTGAATTTGAATGGACGAGGAAGAAGTTGCGATATCTGGCAAGTCTACGAAATAGGCGCCTTGGCTTTCAGCGTCATTATAGGGGATACCATTCAATGTAACATTAATTCTGCTGGCATCTGTACCTCTGATTCGCAGTCCTGTATATCCTATACCATTTCCTGCATCCGAATTTACTTGCACTGAAGGGGTTTGATTTAAGATGAAGGGAAGGTCTTGTCCAATATTATTTCCTTCAATATCTTTTTTTAAAAGATTTGTTTTCGCAATGGGCGTATTATCGGTTGCTCTGAGGGCATTTATTTCAATAGATTGTAAAATAATGGTATCTGCTTGAATTATTTTTCCTTGAGCATTGCAGTGGGTTGTGAATAGAAAAACAATTACGATAAGTAGGCGGAATTTCATTTTTAAAATTTTTGCCAAACATCCAGATAGAGAAGTGGTCTCTCGTTATGCTTCTTTAACTGAAGCTTCTCCCTTCGCAGGCATTATCCTGATCAGGTTAACGGGTATTATCTCAGCCTTCATTGTGAAAGCACCCCGGAAATTGTAGCGATTAATATAAGAACTGTTACTATGCAAATGTATGGAATAATTAATCTTTTGGATACAATGACAGAAACTGTTACTTTTGTGGTGCGAAGTAGAGCAGCGGTAGCTCGTCGGGCTCATAACCCGAAGGTCAGAAGTTCGATCCTTCTCTTCGCAACTACAAGGCTTGAGAAATCAGGCCTTTTTTTATTTTACCTCCTCTGTATATTTTTACTCTTTCTCTTCGGCACCTGTACATGCTAATTTGGGATACAATTCATTGAAGGATTTCTTTTGTTTCAATCATTTCAATTAGTAATCAACATCATTTTAAATGATGTTGATTCAGTATAAAATTGTATCAATATTTATCAAAACCAAATCATCATGAAAGTATTTAAATACTCAGTTCTTTTGTTTTTTCTTGCCTTTGTCGGATGCAAAGAAAATAGTCCTTCTCCTGAATGTATTTTGAGTGAATCAACGCTACAAGGTGCATGGAAAATTACTGATTTAAAACACAAGGAAAATGCCCAATCAAACGAAGTGGATATTTTTGCTACTTCTACTGCTTGTAAAAAAGATGATATTTATGTATTTAATTCCAATCATACCTATCAATACAATGATCTCGGTTTATTTTGTTCCCCACCAGACAGTTACGAAGGCCGATGGGCTTTATCAGGAGGTATAATTACTTTTGATTCAACAAATTCCTATACGATTTCAGCTGCTAATTGCAATTCTATGAAAGTTATTAAAACAGGCTCCGCAGTAGGAGAGTATTTGTTGGTTACATTTACTAAACAATAATTAACTAAAATAAGATAGCTTTGCCGTGGCTTTTGTCACGGCTTTTTTTATGAAAACAGGTTTTGTAAACATATTCGGTAAACCCAATGCGGGTAAAAGTACTTTGCTCAATGCGTTGATGGGTGAAAAAATGGCGATTGTATCTCATAAGGTTCAAACTACTCGTCATCGTATAAAGGGGATTCTTACCAATGAAAATTATCAAATTATATTTTCAGACACTCCTGGTATTATAGAGCCTAAATATAAGCTGCATGAAAAGATGATGCAGGCAGTTAGAGGAAGTTTAGAAGATGCGGATGTGGCATTGTTAATTATTGATGCAAGAGACAACAAAGAAGAATGTGATGCTATTTTTTCCTCACTCAAATTAAAAGCTCCGGCAATACTGGTAATTAATAAATCGGATACAATCAGAGACGAGGCTGCATTAAATAGTTCTGTAGCTTTTTTTGAAGATAAAAAATATTGCAAGGAAGCAATTGTTATTTCTGCATTACAGAAAAAAGGAGTTGATCTATTATTAGAAAGAATATTATTTTATTTACCTGAGGGCGTTCCTTTTTATGAAGGAGATGATTTGAGTGACATGCCTACTAAGTTTTTTGTGGGAGAAATTATCCGTGAAAAAATATTTGAATTGTATCAGGAAGAATTGCCCTATCACACAACTGTTTTAGTGCGCGAGTATAAAGAAAAAACAACGTTGGTTAAAATATCAGCCGATATCATTGTTCAGCGTGAGACACAAAAGGGAATTATTATTGGCGAAGGTGGGAGTATGATCAAAAAATTAGGCACGTCTGCTAGAAAAGATATTGAAACATTTATAGATAGTAAGGTTTTTCTTGAGCTCTTCGTAAAGGTTAGGCCTAAATGGAGAGACAATGAAATTCACCTGAAGGAATATGGCTATTAATTTATTAGAGTAATACATTAAACAATAACAATGAGTTTTACAGTAGCAATTACAGGAAGACCTAATGTGGGGAAGAGTACATTTTTCAATCGCTTGTTGGAACAACGCAAGGCTATTGTTGACGATGTAAGCGGTGTTACAAGAGATAGGCAATATGGAGTGGCTGAGTGGATTGGGAAAAATTTCAATTTGATTGATACGGGCGGATTTGTGCCTAAAAGTGAAGATGTATTTGAAAGAGAAATTGCTAAACAGGTTCATATCGCGATTGATGAAGCAAATGCCATCATTTTTATGGTAGATGCTTCAACCGGCATCACTAGTTTGGATCAAGCCATGGCTGATTTATTGCGTAAAAGTGATAAGCCTGTTTTTCTAGTAGTCAATAAAGTAGATAATCATAGCAGGCTAATGGAGGCAAGTGAGTTTTATAGCTTAGGCTTTGAGCACATTTTCTTTCTTTCGTCTATTAGTGGAAGTGGAACGGGTGAATTGTTAGATGCTGTCGTTGGATCAATGCCCGATGATTCATTGCTGATTGTTCCAGATAATGAGATTCCTAAATTTGCTATTATTGGTCAGCCCAATGTGGGCAAGTCTTCATTACTCAATGCTTTGGTAGGAACAGAGAGAACAATTGTTAGTGACATTGCGGGCACCACTAGAGATACCATTCACACGCATTATAATCTTTTTAGTAAAGATTTTATATTAATTGATACGGCAGGATTAAGGAGAAAAGCTAAGGTGGATGAAGATCTTGAGTTTTATTCTGTCATACGTGCAATTAAGGCAATGGATGAAGCAGATGTATGTCTTTTATTGCTTGATGCAGGTAAGGGAATTACTGCACAAGATCTTTCCATTTTCTCATTAGCAGTAAAAAAGGGGAAGGGTATTGTAGTATTGGTAAACAAATGGGATTTAATAGAAAAGGAAACCAATACAGCAAGAGATTATGAGAAGGATTTGATACAGCGACTTGCTCCATTTAACGACGTGCCTATTTTATTTATTTCAGTAACTGAAAAACAAAGAATTTTCAAAGCTATTGAAGAGGCCTTGAAAGTGTTTGAAAATAAGCACCGAAAAGTGCCTACTTCCAAGGTGAATGACGTGATGCTAAAAGCAGTGGAACAATATCACCCGCCTGTAGTAAGAGGGAATGCGGTTAAAATTAAATATGTAACCCAATTGCCTACTCATACGCCTAGTTTCGCTTTTTTCTGTAATTATCCAGATGACATTAAAATTCCTTATAGAAATTACTTGGAAAATAAATTAAGAGAGCATTTCGACTTTAAGGGTGTTCCCCTAAGGCTATTCTTCAGGAAAAAGTAGCATTGACAACTAAAAAAGGTACATATTTTGCCTATTTAAATGATTTTTTAGCCTTTTTTTGATTTTTTTCTGCTTAAAAATTTGTTATTAACTAAATTCAATATATTTTCGCGCTCAAACTTAAAAACCTAATAAAATGAAAAAATTTCTTGCTATCGCTGCTATTGCTGCAATCTTGGTTTCTTGTAATGGAGACAAATCTGCTGAAGCTACAACTGCAACTACAGATACAGCTGCTGTAACTGTTGATACTGCTGCTAAAGCTGTAACTGTTGACACTGCTGCTAAAGCTGCAACTGTTGATACTGCTGCTAAAGCTAAGTAATCTAAGAAGTTAAGAGGGTATTGCAAAATAACCTTATGCTCTTTAAAGGCCTCCCATTTTAAATGGGAGGTTTTTTATTGTACTATTGAAGAATTCTTGTAATGATAAAATAGCTTGCTCCTAATAGGATAAGCAATAAGATAATTGCAAAATATACCCAAGGAGATTCCTTTAGTAATCTTTTGCTTTTCCTTCTTTTTTTATTTTTTATTTCTTTGTTGATTCGGTTATTTAATTCTTTCTGTATTGACTTAAAATTCTTTTTGTTTTGCAGATGTTCCAATCCTTCCAGTGCATCATTAATAAATTCATCGTCAATATGGTTGCTTTCTAAAGATTGCTGTTCTTTATCAGACAGCTCATTATTTAGATATTGAATCAGTTTTGCCTGTTCAATTTCTGTATTGAGATCTGATAATATGGGTTTAAAATCTTTGTTCATTGTATTTTTTCTATGAAAATTTTAAGATTTCGTTTGCCATTTTGAATGTGGCTTTTTACTTGCATAGGAGTGTATCCCGTTAATTCGCCAATTTGTTGGTAGCTCTTTTTTTGCAGATAAAACAATGATATGCAATCTTGTTGTTCTTTATTAAGTTGACTGAGGCTTGCGTTTAAATTGTTGAGTTCTTTTTCTTTTAAAAGTAGGGCTTCAATATCTAGATTTTCTATAGGAGCAGAACTGTTGTAATCATTGATTTCCACCGTTTTGATATTTTTCTTTCTAAGTTCCATTAAGCAATGATTTTTGGCAACTATATACAACCAGCTTTTAAAATATTCCACCTTGTATTTTGGTAATTCTTTGATTACTTTAATCACAATCTGTTGCACAGCATCCTTTGCGTCTTCTTCGTTTTTTAAATATTTCATACATACTCCCAATAAGAGTATTGAATATCGCTGCAGTAAAATGCCTAATAAGTCATTGTTATAATCAATATAATAATGTAAGAGTAATTCTTGGTCCCCCTTGTTATGGTAATTTCGCAGATTCAAATTCATTATTTTTCCTTAGATGTAATTAAAGAAAAATTCCACATGGCATAAAATAGTACAGGTTGAATTTATGTTGTTTTATTTTGGGCAGAATCTTGCTTAATCGGGGTTTTAATTGGTGCTGATCCTTTCGATTTTGAGCCGTCAATAAAGAGCATTTTAGAGGCAATGAGTATCATAAATACAGCAAATATTTTCCTCACAAGATCTTGAGGAAGACTAAGGGATATTTTACTTCCAATCAAACTTCCAAAAACAAATCCTGCAGCTATTATGAGTACAATATTAAAATCAACATTTCCATGTTTATAATATTGAATGACACCTAGAATGCCTACTGGTAACACTAGTAATGCTAAAGAGGTTCCTTGAGCATTTAATTGAGAGAATCCTAAAAAGTAAACCAATGCAGGTACAATAATAATGCCTCCACCTATCCCCACTAATCCACCGAGCACTCCAGCTAGCATTCCTACTAGCAGTAGAATAATTACAATTTGTGTGTCCATTGTATATTTTTTTTCTTTATTCATTATTTTTTAAAATGAGATTCGTATCTTTTTATGGCAGCATTGATTACTATATGAGCTGTTTCTACTTGCTGAAATTCATCAATTTCTACTTTCTTATTTTCTAGAACTTTGTATTGTTCGAAATAGTTTTTCAGCACAGCTTTAAAATGAACAGGTAGATCGTTCATATTATTAATGTGATTTACACTAGGATCATTCACCGCAACAGCTATTATTTTGTCATCCTTTTCGCCGCTATCTATCATTTGCATATTCCCAATTACTTTGGCTTCCACTAAACAAAGAGACTGAATGCTTTCGCTACATATCACCAATATATCAAGTGGATCTCCATCTTCCCCTAGTGTTTGAGGAATGAATCCATAGTTAACTGGATAATGAAAAGACGAATAAATCACTCTGTCTAATTTTAACAATCCGGTTTTCTTGTCAATTTCATATTTGCACTGACTTCCCTTAGGAATTTCTATCAAAGCATTTACAATGGTAGGAGATTTTTCTCCATACGAAGCTCCATGCCATGGGTGTAAAACGTACATTTTATATTTACTTATTTTTTATGATTGGTTAACTAACAATCTTAAATCCTACCCATGTGGCTGCTATTCCTAAAATGACACTTCCCATAATATACAAGATGGCTTGTGTTGTTTTTCCCTCTTGTATCATTTGTACATTTTCTAAGCTAAATGCAGAGAAAGTGGTAAATCCTCCACAAATACCTGTTGCTAAAAACAATTTCCAATTATCATTAAATGCTGAGTATTTTAAACTTATCCCAATGATTATTCCAATTAGGCAACTCCCTATCATATTAATCAATAAAGTAGCAATTGGGAATTGAGTCACTTTAATCATTTGAATAAATGCAAAACGCAGAACAGCGCCTACAAATCCACCTAGCCCCACCAATACGAAGTTTTTAAACATAGTTAATCAATTGGGAGATTTCCTGAATAGGTGTATTTAAAATCAACATTCCACTCGTTGTCTATTCTAATGATTTTTATTTCCATTGGCTTATTCATATAGTCATTGGAATAATTGATAATCGTGGTAGAGTCATTTAGGTCAGCATATTTATTTATTTGATAAGATGCCTTTTTATATTGATTTTTTTTATCTTCAGACATTCTGCCATAATATTCTTTAAATGAATTAAATAGTTGAACGTTCTGGCTATCTTTAAATACAAGGGGTTCTGCAGATTTAAAATCCCCATCGAGGCATTCTCTAATAAATAGCCTACCCGTTTCCAGCGAGGTAGTTGGTCGCTCCTTTTTATTATCATTGCATGCTGCAAATAAAACAACTGCAGCAATTGCGAGCAATAGATTTCTTTTCATATGTACTATATTCAACTAGGGTTTATTTGTTCAACTCTTTACTGACTGAATCAAGTGTTTTCATGCTATTGCGAAATCCTTTCTTTAGAGAATCTAATTCTTTTTCATTTATCCCCTTCATGGCTTTTTCAATATTTTCAGAAGCATTTCCTCCGCTTTCTTTCATTTTTTCCATACCCATATTGATCATAGATGCCTTATCAAATGCCACCTTCCAGCTACCTTTTACTTTTTTCAAAGAAAAACTAAGCGATTCGCCACTATTTTTTTCTTTCACAGCTATGGTGGCTTTGTCATCCACAATAACGGGTTCCCCAAATTCCATCCTTGATTGATCGTATTTGTTTATTTCATTAGAACTGGTATCCATTTTTAAACCGACTTCCATTAAATCGAGTAAAGATTTACTTTCTTCTGTAGCTAAACTTTTTGCTTTGGTAATGTCTTTTTTGGCCATGGCATCAAAAAATTGAGACAATACCGCTTTTGGATCACCGTCGTTTTTTTTACAGCTAAATAGCATAACAGTAATAAGCGACATCAAAATCAGTGTATATTTTTTCATATTTATTAATTTATATTCAAATGTAGTTTTTAATCAAGTATCAGACTATAATTTATAGCTAATTTCTGCCTTTTTAAAGCAAAGAGGGTGTAAAAAAATATCATCTACCCCTATGAACTCGAGTTCCTTAATCCTGCTGTGAGGGAAATGAATGGTTTGATGGGATCCTTTTTCTATTGATTTGGCCACAAATTCAGCGCAGTACATTTTATCATCCGATTTTAAGTCAAAATCCATATCGAATATTATCCCTTTATTATATAGGTCGTATATGGTTTTTGTAATATCCGATTGGATGCTTTTATTCACGTTAAATCCAAAAATTCCTATTTTTTTATTGGTTGTAGGAGTAGCAAAATCTTCAAATGATTGGCGCATTAATTTTTGATTGGGATTCCATTCTCCTCCTAATGCATGATAAATAAAAACGCTATCATGTTCAATGATTGCAATTCCGCAATGTGAATAGGTTTGATTCCGTTGATTTAAGTTTCGCAAGCTTTCGCTGGTAAAGTCATTCCCCGTTCTTGTAATGATATCGCCTGTTTGTATAGATTTTTCAACATGCAAAAGAGTTTCATTGATTTGATTCAACTTTCTTTCCTCTACATCCCCTGTAACCTTTTTTGTTGCTGTTTCTTTGCAACTACTCATAAAAAAAATTAGGCAGCAGATTTGCCACCTAATAATTGTATTAATTTTTTTGCTCATTAGACTATTTCCTATTTTCTTCTTTCATATTTTTTTCATCATCGTGATTGTATGCTTTGATGATTGCTTTTACCAGTCTGTGCCTTACTACATCTTCTTCATCTAATTCTACATAAGAAATGCCTTCAATATTTTTTAAAATTCTTGCAGCTTTAAATAACCCACTTTGTTGATTTTTAGGCAAATCTATTTGAGTAGGATCTCCTGTAATGATTGCTTTGGCATTGGGTCCAATACGGGTAAGAAACATTTTAATTTGTAGGTCATTGGTGTTTTGTGCTTCATCAAGTATAATAAATGCATTGTCCAATGTTCGACCGCGCATATAAGCCAATGGAGCAATTTCAATGGTTCTAGTGCTCATATAGTACCCAAGTTTATCTGCAGGAATCATATCATCCAGCGCGTCATATAGTGGCCTTAAATACGGGTCTATTTTTTCTTTTAGATCACCCGGAAGAAATCCAAGGCTTTCGCCTGCTTCTACGGCTGGTCTTGTAAGTATAATCTTCTTAACTAATTTATTCTTTAATGCTCTTACCGCCAACGCAACAGCCGTATATGTTTTACCTGTTCCTGCAGGCCCAATCGCAAATACAATATCATTTTTATCGCATGCCTGAACCATCATTTTTTGATTTGCGGTACGTGCTCTGACTGTTTTCCCGTTTGGCCCAAATACCAGTACTTCGTTGGGATTTCGTTCCATGAAATTGTCGACTGTTTTTTCATCATCCCCGCCAATAATCTGTTCTAAATAATTCTCACTCATTTGCCCATTTCTTTCTAGATATTGGATGAGTAAGGCTATTTTTTCTTTTGCTTCTTCGATTTGTTCAGGGGCACCACTAAGTTTGATTTGTGTTCCTCTGCTAAGAATTTTTAAAAGGGGGAATTTTTTTTTCAGAATAGCGAGCTTGCCGTTGTTTACTCCGAAAAATTCAATGGGGTTTACAGTTTCTAAGTTGATGATGTTGTCTGTCAAGGCTTTCAGTTTTAATTGCTTCATTCTTTTTCAAAAAAAGCAACTTGGGTGAGAAGATATGATTTTGCTTTATGAACGCTGTTAACCAAATATAATTAATTGATACAATTGTATCATCATATTAATTATCAACATTTGTATTTAACAAGTGGAAAAGTTAAATAAGTAATACAATTTTTGTGCGAGGATGGGGAAATGACTTTATTTGACAGTTAAAATTTTGCGATTAATTTAAAGTTCAAAAGTCTTGGGGTGAGTTTATTGGGTATGGCGTATGTATTGTTGGCAAAGTCTTTAATCAGCTGATAGGAGATGGTGTTTGCTTTATCGATTAGGTTAAAGACTTCAAGACTGGCCCATATATTTTCAAAGTTCTTAAACGGGCTATGGCTTCTTCTATTGTATTGATCTCCTAAAAGAAGCGCGCTAAAACCGATGTCTACTCTAATATAGGGGTCAATAATAAGTGCGTTTCTGTATTTGGTACTATTGGGAATATTGTACGGCATGTTGCTACCATATATAACATTCAGGTGAACCTTAAAGTTTTTATTGGTGGCAAGATAGTCTTGTAGAAAAAGGCCTGCTGTAATTAAACGATCTGTAGGTCTGCGTAAAAAGCCAATATCATGTTTGATGCTGTCTGTTGCAATCTGATCAGTTGAATTAGCAGTAATAATTTCCCCCGCAGCATTTTTATAATTGTAATAGAAGTCATTTGAAATGTTTTCTCTTGTTTTCATTAAGCCCAGGCTTATCCAGCTTTCGGCGTCTTTTACTAATTCGCCAAATAGTCGCAGTTCTATTCCTGCAGCATATGCTTTTGCATTATTGTCTCCGTAATATTTAATTTTTACATTATCAATATCATAAGGAATTACGTCTTTCATCGATTTGTAGTAAGCTTCTGCACTTACCCTAAAAGGTCTTTTAGATGTACTTTCAAATTGATAATCCATTCCTCCTACGAATTGAATGCTTTTTTGAGATTGTATGCCTGTATTCAAATTCCCCTTGAATGTTCTTAATTCTCTATAAAATGGGGGTTGATTGTAGATCCCAGTTGCCAATCTAAAAACGACATCTTTTTTCCATGCAGGTTTCCAGCTTGCCTGCATGCGGGGGCTAATAAAAAATTCTTTATTAAGTGAATTGTAATTGTATCGAACACCTCCTTGAATGGTGAGATCATTTATCCATTTTAAAATTCGTATGTTGTCTTGAATGTAGCCACTGTATTTTTGGATATTTAGGTTGGCGCTGCTATTGATTACATTAAATAATTGCAAAGAGGAGGGGTTGTAAGGCAATGAATATCCTGCAGAATCTTGGTATTCAAATTGGTTGATTTGATCGTGAATACTTGTTTGTTCAACACTATTCCCCCATTGAATGAAATGATTTTTACTATTCAGACTTCCCTTGTGTGAAAGATTCCATACGTTGATATGTAAATTATTTCGAGCATATTGTTGGTATGATCCAGCTCCTAGGGTATTGATAATTTGCCCAAAAGTGATACTCGTATTGTCAAAGTCGCGGTCTCCAAATAAATAGGTGCCCGTAATATCATAATTTTCCTTCTCAATATCTTCAAAATGGCTTACCATCCATTTCAATTTTAATTTCTTATTGGGGGAATGAATAATAGTAGCTCCAATGATATTGGTAGAATATTGATCCTTTTCTTGTCCTTCAAAATAAGTATCTAGTCCTACATTAGCTGTAAACAAAGGCGAAAAAACGGAAGATGTTTTCTTTACAGATTCTGGGAAATAGTGGAATGTTGAGGTTGACAGTATTCCGAGTATTTCAAGTTGCCACTTCTCGTTAATAGAATAGGTTATCAAGGATTGCAAATCAGCTGCAGAGGGGATATATGAGCCAACTGTTGGCTGATTGCTAAGTATGTTTCTATTGCTTTTATTTCTAAGCCCGATAATAAAAGTGCTTTTGTTCTTTTTTAAATTGCCTTCAATATGAATTCCTTGTTCAAGTAGACTCACATATGCTGAGCCTTTGAATGTTTCAGGATTTTTATATTGGATATCGAGCACGCTGCTCATCTTGTCGCCATACTTTGCCTGAAACCCTCCAGTATAGAAGTTGACGTTTTTGACTAATGATGGATTTATAAAACTGAGGCCTTCCTGTTGTCCATTGCTCACCAAATAAGGTCGGTATATTTCAAAGTCATTGATATAGACAATGTTTTCATCATAGTTTCCTCCGCGCACTGCATATTGAGAAGTTAATTCATTGTTGCTACCAACAAGTGTTTTAATAATGGCTTCTATTCCTCCTGTTGTGCTGGGAATGGTTAATGCATTTTTAGGATTGATCTTTATCAAACTATTTTCTCTTCTTTCTTTTTCATCAGAAACAATAACAGGCGCTAATAAATTTTTTGATTGCTGCAATCTTATCGTAATAGATTCAATTTCATCTTTACTTAGATAGAAGTTTTTTTGAATGGTATTGTACCCTGTATGACTAAAAATAAGTGCCAATGGTTTTTCGGAAGAAACTTTTACTGTAAATGCGCCATTCTCTTCTGATTTAACTCCCGTGTTTTTTCCGAGGATGACGATGGTTACATTGCTGAGTGGATTTTCATTTTCATCCACAATTTTTCCGGTAATGGTAGCAGTTTTAACCTGCGCGTTGGTGGATAAATAAAATAAAATAAAAAGAAAAGATACAATCAACTTATGATTGAATGAGAGCATGTATTTTAGCCATTTCTTCATGTATCAACTACAGTGATTTTAATGCGTCAATCGTCAATGTAGGATTGGTAGATTTAAATACTGTATTTCCTGCAACCAATATATCGGCGCCGGCTTCAATAATGCTAGGTGCATTTTCCAGGGTAACTCCTCCGTCAATTTCTATTTTTACATTTAGCAATTGCTCGTTGATCATTTCTTTCAATTGCTTTATTTTATGAATGGTGTGAGGGATAAATGATTGCCCCCCAAATCCGGGATTGACGCTCATTAAGCACACTACATCTACATCCTTTAAAATGTCTTTTAGTAAATCTACAGGAGTATGAGGGTTGATAGCTACGCCGGCATTCATGCCTAGGCTTTTAATTTGTTGGATATTTCTGTGAAGATGTTTGCATGCTTCATAATGCACGGTTAAATTATCTGCACCTGCTTTTTTAAAAGCATCAGTGTATTTTTCTGGTTCTTCTATCATTAAATGAACATCGCAATATTTATTCGTAGTTGTTCTGATGAACTCAACAACCATTGGCCCAAAGCTAATATTTGGAACAAATCGACCATCCATCACATCTAAATGAAACCAGTCTGCGCTGCTTTTATCAAGCATATCGCAATCTTTTTTCAAGTGTAGGAAATTTGCCGAAAGCAAGGAAGGTGCTATGATTGCCATTTGAAAGTATTTATTGCAAGATAAATGATTATTTTTTAAGCGTAATTGATTAAAGTAAAGCAATATATAAATTCTTTCTACTGGCTTATTCTATATATTTTTTTAATGCAATTGTAGCTTCTTCGTAATTAGGGTTATAAAGTAATGCTTTTTGCAGGGATGTTTCTGCAGCTTCCGTATTTTTTATTTTTTCGTAACACAAGCCAAGATAATAATAGCCCTCACTGTAATTATTTTGTAATGTAACGGCTCTATTTAAAACAGCAATGGCCTCATTGTATTTTTGTAAATCGTATAAAGCGATGCTTTTTTCTCTGTAGGCTTCCATAAAAGTAAAGTCTAGTTGTATGCATTTATCGAAAAAGTTAATTGCTTGTTTGTTGTCTTTTGTTGCAGAATAATATAGCCCTTTAATAAAGTAGGCTTCTTTTTCAGAGGTTGATTTAAAGTTGTTTGTTAAGACATTTGCCAATTCAATTGCTTTTTTATTTTTGGCTTGGGCGTACAATGTGCCAAGGGAAACGATTGCAGTTTTGTTTGGTTGTATGCTTAATTCTTTTTCAAAAGAAGAAATAGCTAGAAGGGTGTCATCATTTTCAAAATGAAGAATAGCTTTGATGTGCCAGTATCTGGGATTTAAGCTGTCTGTTGAAATTGAACGATCTGCCTCGGCTATTGCTTTCGCATATTCATTGTTGTCTCGATAGTATTGAATAAGATTTTCTCTTAATACCAATGAATCAGGGTATTGGCTTATCGCTTTTTTAATGTCTT
>CANFJP010000010.1 GCA_947447485.1 Chitinophagaceae bacterium | reverse complement strand
GATTGGAAAATTGGCATTGCGCTCATTACGTCGTTTGCAGCAAGAGAAGTTTTTGTGGGTACGATGGCAACATTGTATAGCGTGGGAGACAATAACAAAAACAACAATACACTCAGACAAAAAATGAGTGCTGCTGTTAGAGAAGATGGAACAAAAGTTTATACACTTGCCACCGGCTTATCGCTGTTGATATTTTATGTGTTAGCCATGCAGTGTATGAGTACCATTGCTGTTGTTAAAAGAGAAACACGAAGTTGGAAATGGCCAATCATTCAACTTTTATATATGACTGGCCTTGCTTATTTATTAAGCCTAGTAGTATATCAGTTATTAAAATGACACTGCGTTAATAATATTATTCAATACCTCGGGATATATTTTTCTATACAACTCATTTAATACTTCTTCTTTTCTGGGGGGTGTTACGGTGTGGTTAATCAATTCAACATCCCTTGTTGACAACGCTTGGCTATCTCCTGAATAGGTTGCTTTTTCTTCCCCCCAACTAAATTCTTCTTTACATGACCTATAGCTAATATCGCGTCCAGAAAACAAGTCTCTGATATTTACTTCCATATCACCGCTTGCTGTGAAGAATGCTTTCGTAATCTTAACGGTTGCGTAAACGGTTTTATAAATAGGCTTTCCTGTTGAGTCTTTTCCTATTTTAATATTTGCACTTTCATTTTTTGTAGCGTAGCTATATTCTGGAGGCGGAATATGTAAATCCCTAAGACGTAAAAAGACTACCCAATCAGCTTTAATATTATCTCTTTTAACTTCCCAGTCGGTATAAAACAAAGCAGGATAGCGATTGCTAGCAGCATTAAGATCGCGCAATAATTTTTGTTGAAAATAATCGTTGCTATAATTTGCACCATAGTTTCCCCAGCCATTGTTATTAAAATAAGACCCGTCTTCTACTTGATTAACAACTACAAGAACAATGGCATTTTTAAATGCCTGTGCCATTTTTTCTTTTACATCTTTAAATTCAAAAATATATTTATTCGTTTTATCAAAATATATATAGGCAATCTTAGCATTGTCTTTCCCTGATTTTACAAAATAGGATTGTGCATAATCATAATATTCTTGTGCTGCCAAATTATTGGCTTCTATAATACTGTCATTATAACTTTGCGGAACAACTACCTTAAACGCTGCAGGACAAGCCATGATGCTATTATAAGCATTCTGTAAGCCCTTGTATTCGTCTATAATTTTATCCCAACGAGCAAGATCTTTGGAGGCGCTATACATTTTTATTTTTTCTAATCTACTCGCTTTAATATTTGCGTATAAAACAGGCAACGCTTCTATCGCTTTCTCATCATCCGCACTTTTGCATAATTTTTTTACAGCATCTTGTAAAGACCTATCTGGGTTGCCTCTTTCAAGATATCCCTTGCTTGTTTTGCATGAATAGGCGCCAATGATAAGAATTAAAAAAAAGAATATTTTTTTCATATGAAAGTTTATAAGTTTCAATCAAATTCCTAACGAAAATAGCTACAATTCTTCTTAATTTAACCGCTAAGACAATTTTAGTCAAGCAAAAAGCCTGAATTTTATTCTTATTCCATCCATCTTGTTTCAATCGGTTGTTCTGCAATTTTTTTAAATTACATTTGCCATCTAAATAGATTGAATGAAGACAACTCCCTTCACAGAAAAACACCTCGCCCTTGGTGCAAAAATGGCTGAATTCGCCGGTTTTAATATGCCCATTTCTTATACAGGAATAAACGAGGAGCATGCAGTAGTAAGAAAAAATGCGGGCGTTTTTGACGTGAGTCACATGGGAGAATTTATATTAAAAGGTCCCAATGCCTTGGCATTAATTCAACAACTAACCAGCAACGACGCCTCTAAGCTTACTGCTGGAAAGGTTCAATACAGTTGTATTCCGAATAAAGAAGGCGGTATCATCGATGATTTATTGGTGTATTGCGTAGAAGAAAACAATGTGTATATGTTGGTCGTAAATGCAGGAAACATCGACAAAGATTGGAATTGGTTTAGTAGCCACAATAAACAAGGCGTTGAAATGCACAACGTTTCTGCAAAAACTGCGTTGCTTGCAGTTCAAGGGCCTAATGCTACCAAAATATTACAGTCGTTAACCGAGATGGACCTCCTTAATTTAAAGTATTACACTTTTGTTAAAGGAAAATTTGCAGGGGTCGATAATGTATTAATAAGCGCCACTGGATATACAGGAGCAGGAGGAGTTGAAATTTATTTTGAAGACAAAGACAAGGATGCTGATTTAATTTGGGAAGCTATTTTTTCAGCAGGGGCATCACAAGGAATCAAACCAATTGGATTGGGCGCAAGAGATACCCTTCGATTGGAAATGGGTTTTTGCTTATACGGCAACGATATTGATGACACCACTTCTCCCATAGAAGCTGGGCTGGGCTGGATAACCAAGTTCACAAAAGAATTTACTTCTAAGGAAATATTTGAAAAACAAAAAACCGAAGGCATCACAAAGCAGCTTGTTGGATTTGAAATGATTGACAAAGGAATTGCTCGAAATCATTATGAAATATACAATGCAGCAGAGGAAGTAATTGGCCATGTAACATCTGGTACGCAATCTCCCTCTTTAGGGAAAGCCATTGGGATGGGATATGTTAACAAAGCACATGCTATTATTGGCACCGAAATAAGCATTTCCATTCGAAACAATTATCTAAAAGCAAAAGTGGTTAAAATCCCTTTCGAATAAAGTCGCGTACTAATTTTATAAATGTTTTTTTAAATAATGGACAATACAAATACAAAACCCGAATTATTTACTTCATTGTCTCCAGCGCTGTTAAGCTTGTATGATATTAGTTCAAGTATTGTAGTAATTATTGATGTATTGCGCGCCACTTCTACCATTGCAACCGCTATCTATAACGGCGCAAAAGAGATTATACCGGTAGACAGTGTGCCAGAATGCATTCGTATTGGAAAGCAAATGGGCGCAATCACTGCAGGTGAGCGAGACGGTAAAGTTGCAGAGGGCTTACAATATGGTAATTCTCCATTTGAATATCCAGCAACTTTTATTGGTGGTAAAACATTGGTACTTACAACCACCAATGGAACCAAATTGTTACACATGGCACTAGACAATGGAGCCAGTGAAATTATTACTGGATCGTTTGCTAATCTAGAGGCTGTTTGTTCTTATTTAATACAACAAAAAAAGCCAGTATTGCTGGCGTGTGCTGCGTGGAAGGATAGGGTAAACATAGAAGACACATTATTCGCTGGCGCAGTAATACAGTCAATAAAAAACCATTTTACCATTAATTGTGATTCTTCTCAGATGGCAGAAATAATGTACAAGCAAGCTCAGCCTGATTTAATGCAATTCATGAAAGACACCGAAGCGTCTCACTATAAGAGACTTGCTGCTTTTGGCTTAGAAAAAGACATTTTACATTGCCTTACTCCAAATACAGCCCCCGTTTTACCTATCTATCAAGAAGGGAAATTAACAAAGGGTTAAATCCTTGTCATAAGGGTATAATTTTTACATAAAGTATTGTACACAATACCTCAACTCATTTTATTTTACATTACTTTTGCAAATTGCCTTTTCCACAAAGAGGGCAATTAAATTAGACGGGGCGTTTTAAGCAATCGTTCATATAAAAGCAACCTTGCATTGGCATTACCACACATCATAAAACATATTTATAACAACGGAACGGACGAAGTAATTCGTCGTGGAAAAAAAATCCACGGTGCAGGATATGTTGAATTAATTGAACATGATGAATTAATGGGAAATATTGCCTTTAGAGTAAAGGACGATAGTTACAATACATTTTATAAAGTAAATATTCTAAAATACGTAGATCCTAAATTAATGTCTCTTCGATGTGGCTGCCCATATAATATGGGAGACATTTGTAGGCATGAGTCTGCTGCCCTCTTTCGCTTACAGGACATGGCAGATAAAAATATGTTGGGTAGTAGCACCTTCCAATACAATCAATACCATACGATAGCTAAAATGAAAAACATTCATCTTAAAACGATTAAGATGTTGTCATCGCCCGCTATATATGATGAAGCAGAAAAAATGATGCGCACTACAAAAGCAAGCATTCTTAAAGCCGCAGAAGAGAGAGTAGAAGCCGAGTTGAAATACAATGATGCTGTTTTTAGTTTAGTGATTCAAAAAAACGATGAAAGAAATTTTGATACCTCTTGTACTTGTGCAGAGTCTATGCATCCGCTTTGTGAACACAAGACGTTGTTATTTCTTCAATTACTAAATGCCTATGGTGCCGATTATTTTGAAAGCATTCGAAATTGGGACAAAGAAAAAAACAAACTATTGCAGATATATGGGTATAGTTTGAATGATGACATTAAGGGAAAATTTGAATTTACTTATAAAGAAGGCAAGCCATTCCTTCAGCTACTCGACTTATCAATAAAAAGAGTTGTTGTAAATAACAGTGCACAGGAAAGCAAATCGCCCTCTCCATTTTTACCCAAACTACCCGAAGCTATTGTTGAAACAAAAGAAGAACAAAAGCCTACTAAAAAACTGGGGATTGTTTTTAATTTCAATTCAAAATCTTTCCCAGGATTTTCTGTGAGCGCTGTACAGGGAGAACCAGATGAAGAAAATAAAAAATACATTGGAAAAACCGAAGCACTTGATTTAACAAAGTTTGTAAACATTGACCTGTTCAGCGAAGAAGACAAACAGTTGTTTCAGCAAATTAGAAAGCTACAAGAATCGGAGATCAATAAATACTTAAATAGAAACTCACCATTTAGTGGCATCTGGGAAAACATCATACAAACGGAGGGAACAGATCTTCCAGAAGAAACCAAATTATTAATTACAGAATACCTACAACCCAAACTTAAAAAAATATTTGAAGAGCAGTCGCAAAATCAATTTGTTTTTTTACTGCCCCAACATAAATCTTTTAAAACAAGTCATCTTGAAGAGATTGAATTGAGTGATCGATTTATTACACCCTCCTTTAAGGTAAAAGTAACCAATGGCCAATTTGAACTATTGAGTACCGTAAAGCTCCAAGGAGAAACGGTTCCTTATAACAAAAACAATTGTGATAGCAGCCTTTTGTTCTTACAGGATAATATTTTATATACTTGGCAAAAACCCGAAGACGTTTTACTAGTAGAAAAATTTTCACAACAAGAAAACGTGAAATTTAGTAAATCGGACTGGGCGATAAAAATGCAACAAGAAATTTTGCCTCTATCAAGAGACTATTCGGTTGAATTTGATAAAACATTGGTAAAAGAAATTAAAGGTGGAACGCCGGAGATAAAAGTGCAACTACTTGAAAAGGGCGACTATCTTGTATTTCAACCAATATTTAGTTATCAGGGCCTCGATATTAAATCATCAGATAAACAAACGATTGTTCTGCCTGATGGAGAAAAGATTTTAATCATACAGCGAAACAAAGAAGTAGAAGAAGCGTTTATTCAAAAGTTAGAGGGGCTGCATTCGATGTTTGTTAGACAACAAGAAACACAAGGCCTTGTATTAAGAGGAGTAGATGTGCTTAAAAACAATTGGTTTTTTCTTTTTATTGACGAAATGAAAGAAGCCAAAATTCCTGTATATGGTTTTGAAGCATTAAGAAATTTTAAATTTAACACCGCCAGACCAAACACACATATTCATGTAAGCAGCGGATTGGATTGGTTTGATGCTAAAATAGAAATTGAATTTGATAAACAAAGAGTAGGTATTGCTGAAATTAAAAAAGCATTAGCAAGCAAACAATCTTTCGTTCAACTAGCGGATGGCACCCTAGGTATATTACCAGATGAGTGGCTAAAAAGATATGCGTTGCTTTTTAAAGTGGGAGATGGAAAAAGTGACAAACTTCGACTATCAAGATACCACATGAGCGTTATCGATGAGTTGTATGAAAATAGAGATGAAGGAGAGATTAGCTTTGCATTAGATGAGAAATTTGAAAAGATCCGATCATTTAAAAATATTCCAGAGATAAGTACACCTCCAAATTTACAGGCAGTGCTTCGTCCTTATCAAATTGCCGGATACCAATGGTTGAGTTATTTGAATGATGTAGGTTGGGGAGGTATTTTGGCCGATGATATGGGTCTTGGTAAAACCGTGCAAGCGCTAACGATGTTGGAGTATTATAAAAATACCAACAGCTCATTAAAAGCAATCGTGATTTGCCCCACTACCCTTATTTACAACTGGCAAAATGAAGTAAAAAAATTCACCCCTTCCTTAACGTATCATATCCATCACGGAAATACGAGAAGCCGAGATATTGAAGAATTAGAAAAACACAATATTATTATTACTACTTATGGCACGTTGCGTAGTGATATCAATATGCTATTAAAGGTTTTATTTGATTACGTAATATTAGATGAAAGCCAGGCTATAAAAAATCCTTCGTCAAAAGTAACCAAAGCCGCCTCATTGCTTACTGCAAAAAACCGCTTGTGCATGAGTGGAACTCCCTTGCAGAATAACACCTTTGATATTTTCGCCCAAATGAATTTTTTAAATCCTGGATTATTGGGATCAATGGAATTTTTCAGAAATGAATTTGCTACACCCATCGATAAGTTTGGCGAACAAGTTCAAAAAGAGCATTTACGAAAACTTCTATATCCATTTATATTAAGACGCACCAAAGAACAGGTTGCAAAAGACCTTCCTGAAAAAACAGAAACAATCTTGTTTTGTGAAATGGAAAAAGAACAGCGCCTTATTTACGACGCCTTTAGAAATAGCTATAGAGAAAAAATTCTTGGAACCATTGATGAGCAAGGGATAGACAAATCACAGTTAACAATCTTACAAGGATTGATGAAATTGCGACAAATATGCGATAGTCCTTCTATTTTAAATGAAGAAGATAAATATCCCAATCATTCTATTAAGCTCGATGAATTGTCAAGAGAGCTGTATGAAAACATCGGAGATCATAAGGTGTTAATTTTTTCTCAGTTTCTTGGAATGCTTGCATTGATTAAAGAAAAACTGGAAGAGCAAAACATACCATTTGTTTATTTTGATGGTAGCACTAGTCCGATTGAAAGAGAAAATGCTATTCAAGAATTTCAAAACGATGAAGACTGTAGGGTTTTTCTAATTTCTTTAAAAGCAGGTGGCGTGGGATTAAACTTAACAGCGGCAGATTATGTGTATATAGTAGATCCTTGGTGGAACCCGGCGGTAGAGCAGCAAGCCATTGATCGTACACATCGTATTGGGCAAACAAAAAATATATTTGCTTATAGAATGATTTGTATAGATACGATAGAAGATAAAATCCTACAATTACAAGAGCGTAAAAAAATTCTTGCCAAAGAGTTAATCTCCGACGAGACAGGATTTGTAAAAGCGCTTACAAAAGCAGATGTGGAATATTTATTTAGTTAGAGATAAAAGCTACTTCAGTAAATTCGACTTCTCATTTTTCCTGTAACGATTTCCTTTCTTATAGTATTTAATTGGATAAATATCAGGTTGTTGAAATAGCTTCCCCAAAAAGTTTTTTAGGGCATACACAATAGGATGTACAGATTGATTTTCTTGATGGTTTTTCATAAAGGGGACTTTCTATACTTAACGAGTGTTAGATAGAAATATTGTTTGGTAGGCTTATTTTAACAGGTAAACAAAAGCTATTGCCTAGGAAACCCCTTCTTTTCTTAGTTTCTTTTCCATATAAAATGCACCAAGAGGGACAATAGAAGATATAAAGGCTGTTAAAAACCAAGCAGCGTTTCTTTTTAATTTTATTGTCACATATGCAGCAAAGAATATAAATGCAATAAACAATACGCCGTGTATCATCCCAAATATTCTCACTGCGGCAGGCATATTGAAAAGATATTTCAATGGCATGGCAATTAGAAGCAGCAATAAAAAAGAAACACCTTCAGACAATGCAATCATTCTAAAAATAGTAACAGAGGCTTCTTTTTTCATCTTAATAATCAATTAATTGTTCTTCCATAATGGGCAATTCCCTCCATTCGTATTGTTGGGTGCGTAACTGAGGCTCAAATCCAGCCTCTGCAATTGACTCTTGTATTGTTTTGCTTGTAAATCGGTGAGGAGCACCTGCTGCGCTTACTACATTTTCTTCTATCATAATACTTCCAAAATCATTGGCTCCTGCATGAAGACAGATTTGTGCTACTTGTTTTCCAACCGTTAGCCAGCTTGCCTGAATGTTTTTTACATTCGGTAACATTATTCTGCTCATTGCAATCATTCTTATATACTCGTCTGCAGTAGTTAAATTATGAACACCTCTAATTTTGGTCAATAAGGTGTCTACATCTTGAAAGGTCCACGGAATAAAAGCCAAAAAACCTTTTGCCTCTGCGGGCTTCCTGCTTTGTACCTCTCTGATTTTTACCAAATGCTCAAATCTTTCAGCAATTGTTTCTACATGGCCAAACATCATTGTTGCTGATGTGGTAATATTTAACTTATGACACTCGTGCATTATGTCTAACCATTCTTGAGCACCACACTTCCCTTTGCTTATTAATCGTCTAACCCTATCAGTTAAAATTTCCGCTCCTGCTCCAGGTAAGCTATCCATCCCTGCTTCTTTTAATGCCATCAACACTTCACGGTGTGTACTTTTTTCTAGCTTGGTGATGTGTGCTATTTCTGGCGGTCCAAGAGTATGTAATTTTATATTTGGATACAGCGACTTGATTTCTTTAAACAGCTGCACATAAAATTGTAATCCTAGATCTGGATGATGTCCTCCTTGTAATAAAAGCTGATCCCCGCCGTATTTTATGGTTTCTTCTATTTTTCTTTTATATGTGTCAATGTCTGTAATGTATGCTTCGGCATGGCCTGGGATTCGATAAAAATTACAAAACTTACAATTAGCCAAACAAACATTTGTAGTATTTACATTTCTGTCTATTTGCCAAGTAACTTTCCCGTGGGGAACTTGTTTTTTTCTAAGCTCATCTGCAACAAACATCAATTCTGTTAAGTCTGCATTTTCAAATAAAAAAACACCTTCTTCCACACTTAAAAACTCAAATTGTAAAGCTTTTGCAAGTAATTCGTTGATATTCATTCGAGAAATTTAATTGATAACAAAATTAAGTCCAATAAGTTGATTGCTGCTGATAATTTTTGGCGAGTGTTTCAGAGGTTTCAAGGCTTTAATTAGTTTAAAGAGTTTGGGCAACCTTTGCAACCTCTTAGCCCTTTGAAACAGTTTAAACCTCAACCAATTCCTTCCTACCTTTGCAATATGATACAATTTAAAAGCTTTACGCTGCAGAACGGGTTACGCGTTTTGATTCATGAAGACAAAAGCACTCCCATGGCAGTTGTAAATGTTTTATATGATGTGGGAGCAAGAGATGAAGACCCTGCTAAAACTGGCTTTGCTCATTTATTTGAACACCTTATGTTTGGCGGAAGTAAAAACATTCCGGTATATGACGAACCCTTACAAGTGGCGGGTGGAGAAAACAATGCGTTTACTACCAATGACCTTACCAATTATTATTGCCAATTACCAGCAGAAAATATCGAAACAGCCCTTTGGTTAGAGAGCGACAGGATGTTAAGTCTGGCTTTTAGTAAAAAAAGTCTTGAGGTACAACGGAAAGTGGTTTGTGAAGAATTTAAAGAACACTACATCAACAAGCCCTATGGAGATGTTTGGCATAAGTTAAGAGCGCTTATTTATACAACACATCCCTATAAGTGGATGACTATTGGTGCATCTTTACAACATATAGAAGAAGCAACCATTGAAGACGTAAAAGGTTTTTTTAATAAACATTATACTCCTTCTAATGCTATTTTGGTTATTGCAGGAAACGTAGAGACGGAAAAAACCATTCAATTGGTAGAGAAATGGTTTGGTACTATTCCTTCTGGTGAAAAATACAATCGTCAGTTACCACAAGAGCCACCACAGTTAGCCCCTCGTCACTTAGAGATTAAATCTAATGTTCCGGTTGATGCGCTTTATAAATGTTGGCATATTTATGCACGTACAGACAATAGATATTATGCAGCGGATTTGATTACAGATATTTTGGGTGGTGGAGGATCTTCTCGTTTGTTTCAAGCGCTTGTAAAAGAAAAACAATTGTTTAGCAGCATAGACTGTTATCATTTTGGCAGTACCGATGCTGGACTACTTACGATAGAAGGCAAGCTAGCAAAGGGTGTAAACATCAAAGAAGGAGAAAAAGCATTAAACATAGAATTGAATAAACTACAACAAGAAGGCATTTCAGCAGCGGAGCTAGAGAAAGTAAAAAACAAAACCGAGAGTGCGATGGCTTTCGAAGACATGAGTGTTATGAATCGTGCGGCAAGCATTGCGATGTATGAATTATTGGGTGATGCCAATTTGATGAATACTGAATTATCAAGATATCATGCAGTAACAGTAGAAGAGATTATTGAACAAAGTCGTATAATTTTTACTGAAAACAATTGCAGCACGATGTATTATTTAAGCAACAACCAATAACTAAATGAACCGAAAAATAGCACCACCCATAAAGGATGCAATAGAATATAAATTAGCGCTTAAGCCATATGAATATTTTACACTTGACAATGGCATGCCTGTATACACCATTCACGCAGGTGCACAGGAAGTGATTCAAATAGAAATGGTTTTTTATGCAGGCAATCATTTTGAAAAGCAAAAGGGTATTGCAGCGCTTACCAATTTTATGTTGAAAAACGGAACGAGTAAACGAAATGCATTTCAACTAAACGAAGCCTTTGATTATTATGGAGCCTATTGTAATAGATCTTGTTATAACGAAACAGCGGTTCTGTCTTTGCATACTTTAACCAAACACCTCCATCATCTGCTTCCGGTAATGGAAGAGATGTTAACAGATAGTATTTTTCCTCAATCGGAATTAGAAATATATCAACAAAACGCCCAACAGCGCTTAACATTAAATTTACAAAAAGCAGAGTTTGTAGCGGGCAGATTAATAGACAGTTATCTTTATGGAGAACAGCATCCATATGGTGTTTACACAAATCCTGAAGATATTGATGCGCTTACAACAGAGGCTTGTAAAACATTTTATAAAGACTATTATTTAAATGGAAAATGCGTGCTCTTCGTTTCAGGAAATCTACCGGCTGATTTACGCATTCAACTCAACAATCATTTTGGAAAATTAGGGTCAAATAATCAAAAAATAATTGTTCCAATTATTGAAACATTGCCTGCTATTGAAAAAAAATATAGAATTGAAAATGACCTCAACGCTGTTCAGGGAGCCATTAGAATTGCTTCGCCCTTTCCTAATAGACACCATCCCGATTTTAAAAAGGTAGCAGTGCTTAATAATCTTTTTGGTGGTTTTTTTGGATCAAGGCTGATGAGTAATATTAGAGAAGACAAAGGCTATACGTATGGTATATATAGTTATATCCATAATCATATACAGCAAAGCGCCTGGGTGATTAGCACAGAAGCGGGGAAGGAAGTGTGTGAAGCAACCATTGAAGAAATATATAAAGAAATGAAAACGTTAAGAGAAAAAAAGGTGGAAGAGGATGAGTTGTTACTAGTACGCAATTATATGATTGGTGGCCTGCTCGGCGATTTAGATGGTCCATTTCAAATAATGGCTAGATGGAAAAACATCGTTTTAAACAATCTTGACGAAGCTTATTTTTACGATTCTATTAATGAAATAAAAACAATCAGTGCCGAAGCGCTCATGGAATTGGCAAATAAATATTTACATCCCGAAAACTTTTATGAACTAGTAGTCTATTAATATAGAACCAGTTTAAATTTTATTAAAAAACCCAAAGAGCCGTTGTTTGTTTGGCTGAATAATAGGACATTCGCATATGAAATTTTCAAAAGACAACTTAACCAATAATCAGTTAATTGATTTATACAAGGCCATCTTACTGCCTCGTATGATTGAAGATAAAATGTTGGTGTTGCTTAGACAGGGAAAAATTTCTAAATGGTTTAGCGGAATTGGCCAGGAAGCCATATCGGTGGGTGCTACCATGGCATTGGATTCAGACGAATGGATTATGCCTTTACATCGCAACCTGGGGGTTTTTACTACCAGAAAAATGCCTTTGCAAAAACTTTTTAAACAATGGCAAGGGAATAAAGACGGCTATAGCAAAGGAAGAGAAAGAAGTTTTCATTTTGGAAACAAAGAGCATCACATCTGTGGCATGATTTCTCATTTAGGCCCACAACTAGCGATTGCTGATGGTGTTGCATTGGTTCATAAATTAAAGAAAGAAGCAAAAATATCACTCGCTTTTACAGGGGATGGGGGTACGAGCGAAGGCGATTTTCATGAGGCATTAAATACAGCCGCTGTATGGGATCTGCCGGTAATTTTTATTATTGAAAACAATGGATATGGATTAAGCACTCCTACAAGAGATCAATACAGATGTAATAGTCTGGTAGAAAAGGCTGCAGGATATGGAATAGAAGGAATACAAATAGATGGCAATAATATTCTTACCGTTTTTAATACCATTAAAAACGCCAGAGCGCAGTGTATTAAAAATCAAAAGCCCTATTTAATAGAGTGTATGACCTTTCGCATGAGGGGGCACGAAGAAGCAAGCGGTATTAAATACGTACCTAAAAGCTTGTTTGAAGAATGGGAAAAGAAAGACCCAATTAAAAATTATGAAGATTGGTTAAAAGCAGAAAAAATTATAACGGAAGAGCAATCTGTATCCATCAGAGCGGAAATTAAAACGCATATAGAAGAAGAATTAAAGCAAGGTTTTATTGCTGACCCAATCATTCCCAATACTGCAGAAGAATTAGGAGATGTGTATGCTCCAAGAGGAGTGAATTATGAAACAGTCATTGATAATAGCAGTGTTTACGCGCCAATTGTAAATGGCGGCCAAACAGAGAAAAAGTTTATACACGCTATTAGTGATGCATTAGATCAGTCAATGCAAAAGCATCATAATTTAGTATTGATGGGGCAGGATATTGCTGAATATGGGGGTGCGTTTAAAGTGACAGAGGGCTTTATGGAAAAATTTGGAAAAGAAAGGGTACGCAACACACCGCTTTGCGAAAGTGCTATAGTAGGAGCCACACTTGGTATGAGTTTGATGGGTTATAAGGCAATGATGGAAATGCAGTTTGCCGATTTTGCAACAGTGGGATTTAATCAAATCATTAACAACTTAGCTAAAATACACTATCGGTGGGGGCAAAACGCAGATGTAGTAATTCGAATGCCAACAGGTGGCGGAGTAGGTGCTGGTCCATTTCATAGTCAGAGCAATGAGGCCTGGTTTGTTCATACGCCCGGATTAAAAGTGGTATACCCCTCCTCTCCTATTGATGCCAAAGGCTTGTTGATTGCTGCTATCAATGATCCCAATCCAGTTATTTATTTTGAGCACAAAGCATTGTATAGAAGCATTACTGGTCAGGTTCCCGATGAGGCTTATGAAATAGAAATTGGAAAAGCAAAACACGTTGCTGCAGGAGAAGATATTTCTATTGTCACTTATGGTGCAGGGGTACACTGGGCTATAGAATACGCAGAAAAACATCCCGAATTATCAATCGATATTCTTGATTTACGTACATTGTTGCCTTTAGATTATGATGCTATTAGAGATGCAGTTACCCGTACAGGGAAGGTTTTAATATTACACGAAGACACTTTGCTCGGAGGAATTGGCGGCGAGATTTCTGCGTGGATTACTGAAAACTGTTTTCATTTATTAGATGCGCCTATTGTCCGTTGCGGAAGTCTTGATTCCCCTATCCCCTTTAACATTGAACTAGAAAAAAACTTTATGGCGTATAGTCGTTTAGGAGAAACGATACAAAAACTTATGGAATATTAATTTTTGCTGTTTTCTATAAATTTTAAAGAGATAGAATTTACACAGTGTCTTGTATTTTTGGGTGTTAGTTGTTCTCCCATAAAAACATGACCAAGATGTCCGCCACATTTATTACATACAATTTCTGTTCTACTTCCATCGGCATCGGGTATTCGCTTTACGGCACCGGGTATTTCGTCATCAAAACTCGGCCAGCCACAATGAGAGTCAAATTTATCTGTTGATTTATATAATGGTTCATTGCAACGTCTACAAACGTATGTGCCGGGAGTCTTGGTGTGATTGTATTCGCCGGTATTAGGCATTTCTGTTCCCTTATAAATAATAACACGTTCTTCTTCTGGAGTTAGTTTATTGTAATCCATTTTATTAGTAGTATTTACAGAGTGTAATAAGGAGATTAATTTATCAAATTGATATTTTGCCTGAAGGATATAATTGTTAAATGTAATTTCATCGCTGTTTTTTGTAAACTCATAATTGGGTCTATACCAAACAAGAAAACTATCTAATAAAGGACTTTGTAAGTTAGTAACACGTCGAACAAATATTTTACTAAAACGATAGTTGATATATTTTTCTTGTTCTTCTTCTTCAATTCTATCTTGAAACTTTTTCAATTGTTTATTTCGTCTAAACCTAAAAATATTAATCAATTGATCTAAATCCGCTCCGGCAACTCCATCTGAAGAAATAGAGGATTCTAAGGTAGGCTTTTGATAATTAAATATACCGGCATACGTGCGCCTGTTTTCAATGGAGTCTTCTCTATAAGATTTCGAAAAAACAGTCACTTCTTTTAATGTGCTGTATTTTCCTTTAATGGGTAAGTGAATAGAAATATCAAAATGGAATAAGTCTCTAATGGATACAACTGAAAATTTCTGAGTAGATTTATTATTATAAAAAAAAGAAAGAGAGTCTTTCTCTGAAGTTAAAATGGAGTATCTCCCTAGGCTATCGGTAATCGCAAAAATCCCGCTTGTACTAACGACTCTAACATTTTCAACATAATTAATTTTTGTGATGTCGTACACGGTTCCTTTTACGGTTAACTGTGCATGCAAATTCAGTGCAGTTAAAATAAATAATATAAAAGTGAGGAGTAGGCGCAAAAATTTTAAACTTTTTAATAAAGTAATATTAGGAAACAAAAACAACACCAATGCTGTTGTTGATTTATTTAACGTTGATTTTGCAAGTATTGTTCAATTACAGAAGGAAAGTTCGCTTCTTCGAGCAGATGAATTTTTTTTGCAAGAGATTCGGGCGAATCATCTGCCGTTACTTCGCAACTAGCTTGAAATAAAATTTCTCCGTTGTCATATATTTCATCTACTAAATGAATGGTTATACCACTCTTTTTTTCTCTGTTTGCTATCACGGACTGGTGTACCAATTGTCCATACATCCCCTTTCCTCCAAAATTGGGCAGGAGTGCAGGGTGAATATTTATAATTTGTTTTGGAAAAGCTTTCACAATAAAAGGCGGTAATTTCCATAAGAATCCTGCCAATACGATAAAATGTATGTCTTTTTTTTGCAACTCTGCTAAGCATTGCCCCGGGTCGTTCAATGAATTTTTATCAATCAGCAATACTGGAATACCATTTTCCTTGGCAACATTTATCACCCCAGCAGTAGGATTGTTGCAAACAATTAATTCAACTTTTGCGTTCGAATTGGTTTTAAAATGGGAAATGATGTTTTTTGCATTTGTGCCCATTCCGCTGGCAAAAATGGCCATTTTTGTATGATTTTGCCCCTTTTTTGCCCTTTTTCCGGTCATTTTGGCCAAAATCTTCTGAATGTATCTTTTGAAAAACGAAAACTGTCCCAATGGTATGCTAACCACTATAACTGCCAAAGGCCATAGCAAAGACATTAGTAAAATATACAATATAAACCACCCTAATCCTTCATCTAATTTGCTGAAAAACAACAAATTACGAGCCGAGTATTCGCAAAGTCTACCTCCTAAAGCGAAAGTGCAAATAATGAGCAATAGATTTAAGGAGTTAACTCCCCATCTTTTTCGTAGTTTTTTAAACATGATGCAAAAGTGCATAAAACAAATCGATCTTAGTGCATTTTTTCCTTCTTTAATTTCTCCATTTATCATAATTACAATTTTATGACATTGATGTTTTGTCTTTTACGCAAAGCGTTGAAATACATATGGAGTATGAAAAAAAAATTTTCAAAAATGTTAACATAATATGAGTTTGCTCCCTTACTTTTGTGCTCGAATCAGGATTTTTTCCACATTAGCCCCGATAACTGTATGAGTCGCTATAAAAAAATCATTACCAAGGCTATTACAAGTCTTCTTTTTATTCTACTTTTTTCTTTTAGTAACAATGTAATCGCTGCAGATGGCGAAGCGCTTTTTAAAGCCAATTGTTCTAATTGTCATAAACCCGATGCAGACTATACCGGTCCGGCACTAAAGGGTTGGAGTACAAGAATTCCCAACAAAGACTGGGTATACAAATGGGTAGCCAATCCAGCACAGATGATTGCTTCAGACGCTTATGCCAAAGCGTTGTTTGAAAAGTGGAAGCCTACTGTTATGACTGCTTTTAGTAATCTAAAGAAGGATGAAATTGATGCAATATTAAAATACGTTGACGACTATACGCCGCCAGCTGCTACAACAGGAGGCGCTACAGCCGGAGCCCCAGAAACCGACAATTCATTATTATTTGGAATTCTTACATTGGTATTAGCATTGGTTGCATTTATTTTACTTCAAGTAAACAGCAATCTTCGTAAGCTAGCCGATGAAAAAGTTGGCATCCATCGTGGTGAACCCGTTCCTTTCTATAGAAACAAAACTTATTTAATGGCGGGAATATTATTCCTGTTTGCGCTTGGAGGTTATTATACCATCAGTGGGGCTATTGGTCTTGGCAGAATGAAAAACTATCAACCAGAACAACCAATATATTATTCTCACAAAGTTCATGCTGGTGTAAATCAAATTAGCTGTTTGTATTGCCATGGCGGTGCTCAGGATAGTAAGCACGCAAATATTCCTTCGGTGAATGTTTGTATGAATTGCCATAAAGGAATCAAAGAATACAAAGGAGATCCAATTGTAAAAGAGGACGGCACTCAGGTAAACGGAACAGCGGAAATCCAAAAGCTATATACATACGCAGGATGGAATCCTGATACGAAAGAATACAATCCAGATAATAATATGGACGGTGTTCCAGATGGTGCTAAACCAATTTCTTGGATCAAAATTCACAATCTTCCCGATCATGTTTATTTCAACCATAGCCAACACGTAAAAGTGGGTAAACAACAATGTCAAACATGTCATGGTAATATTCAAGAAATGCCGGAAGTATATCAGTTTGCTGAACTGAGTATGGGATGGTGTATCAATTGTCACAGAGAAACCAAAGTTGATTTTTATAACAAAGAAACGGGCGAAGGAAATAAATTTTACAGCATCTATGAAAAATTCCATAATGATTTAAAGAATCATAAAATGGATAGCATTACTGTAGAAAAAATTGGTGGAACAGAGTGTCAAAAATGTCACTATTAATAAAACAAAAGGTTACGCTGCGTGATTAATCTAGCAGTAAAACACATTATAGTAATATCGAATTATTAAACTATGAGCAATAAGCAGTATTGGCAGAATTTCGGAGAATTGAATCAGACAGAGGCTTTTAAGCAATCTACTGAAAAAGAATTCACCGAAGAGTTGCTTCCAATGGAAGAACTTTCAAAAGAAGGTTTTTTGGATGGCAAAACGCCCCGCAGAGATTTTTTAAAATATCTGGGATTCAGTACAGCAGCTGCAACCATCGCAGCAAGTTGTGAGATGCCCGTAAGAAGAGCAATTCCTTATTTGCAAAAGCCAGATAATTTAATTCCGGGAGTTCCCAATTACTATGCTTCTACATATGTGAATGGAGGTGATGCAATAAGCGTTGTAGTTAAACAAAGAGACGGAAGACCAATAAAAATTGAAGGAAATGAATTGTCTTCTATAACTCAAGGAGGAACAAGTGCACAAGCACAAGCTTCGGTTTTAGATTTATACGATACTACTCGCTTGCGTCATCCTTTGCAAAAAGTTGGCAACGATTTTAAAGAGGTAAGTACGTTTGATGCATTTGATGGTATTATTAAGAATGCAATGGTAAATATAAAAGGAGAGCAAGTTGTATTGCTAACCTCTACCATCCATTCTCCTTCAACACTTCAACTTATTCATGATTTTTCAGTAAAATATCCTGGCAGTCGTCATGTGCAATATGATGCAGTGAGCTATAGTGGCATGTTGCTTGCAAATGAAGCTTGTTATGGAAAAAGAGTATTGCCTGCTTATCAATTTGATAAGGCACAAACTATTGTAAGTTTAGGAGCAGATTTTCTTGGAACTTGGTTGAGCCCTGTTGAGTATAGCAAACAATATGCTACCAACAGAAAAGTAACGGGCGAAAAACCAACATTGAGTCGTCATTTTCATTTTGAAAGCATGCTAAGCCTAACAGGTAGCAATGCGGATGATCGTTATACTCATAAGCCTTCAGAAATAGGCGCTGTTGCGTTGGCGTTATTAGCAAAACTTGGTGGCGCTGTTTCGGCACCCTCAATCAGCGATGTTAAATTGAAAGAAGGAATCGATAAAGCTGCTGCTGAATTATTGAAAACAAAAGGCGCGTCTTTGGTAGTGTGCGGAAGCAACGATGTAAATATTCAATTGGTAGTAAACGCTATCAATGAATTGATTGGAGCAAACGGAACAACTATTAATCGTGCAGCTAGCTCAAACTATCGCAAAGGGATAGACGCAGACATAATAAATTTAACAGCAGATATAAATGCAGGAAAAGTAAAGGCATTGCTTGTATATGACTGTAACCCTGTATATAATTATGCAGACGGTAAAAAGCTAGGTGAGGCGATTGCAAAACTTCCTGTAAGCATTTCCTTTAATGGAACGCTCGACGAAACAACAGAACAATGTAAGTATATAATTCCTTCTCACCATTGGTTAGAAAGCTGGGGAGATGCAGAACCCAAATCTGGATACATCAGTTTACTTCAGCCAATCATTAATCCATTGTTTAAGACAAGACCATTTCAAACGTCTTTGATTAAGTGGATGAGTGCAGATACAGCGGCAACTTCTACTGCTGATGAATATGAAGTGTATTTAAAAAACTATTGGACGTCAAAACTTGGTTCTGCGGATTTGTGGGACAAAGCATTACAAGATGGAGTGATTGAATCAGCCTCAATTGTAGCAGGTGCTACTTATAATAACAGCAAATTGGCAGAAGCGGCTTCAAAAATTGCAGCCGTAAAAGGTGGTCCAACCGAGGTGGTGCTATATCAAAAAGTTTCTATAGGGAATGGTAGTCAGGCAAACAACCCTTGGTTGCAAGAATTACCAGATCCCATTTCAAAAGTTACCTGGGATAATTATGCAATGATGAGTCCCGAATTAGCAATGTCATTAATAGGCATTGATATTATGAACAATCAACGCCAGGCCGATTCTTATGAAGTAACACCAGATAAGCCGGTGGTAAAAGTTTCCGTTAATGGCAAGTCGATTGAATTACCTGTATTGATTTTACCAGGATTAAATAATTCAACAGTTGCTATTGCGCTTGGTTATGGAAGAGGAAGTGCAGATGATAGCTTGTCATTAGACAGAGTAGGGAAATCTGCAACAGGCGCCGGTAAAAACGCCTATCCTTTTGTAGGTTTTGACGGAAGCTCCTTTATATATAACGCTGTTGCCATCGTAGAAAAAACAAGCAACAAATATCCATTAGCTCAAACGCAGGTACATGGTTCTTCTGAAAGCAGACCAATATTGTTTGAAACAAATCTCTCAAGTTTTATTGCTAATCCAGAAGCTTTACTAGAAGAACCTAGAAGCGAAAGATTGTCTTTATTGGCTGATGGTAAAACAGACTTCGTAACCGAAGGAACACTTTATCCAAATTTTGAAAAACCAGGTATTAAGTGGGGGATGAGTATAGATTTAAATACTTGTACAGGATGTAGTGCATGTGTTGTTGCTTGTACGGCTGAAAACAATGTAAGTGTGGTGGGTAAAATACAGGTTCAAAAAGCACATGAAATGCATTGGTTACGCATTGATCGTTATTTCACAGGGGATGTAAAAAATCCGGATGTGATTTTCCAACCAATGATGTGCCAACATTGCGACAATGCTCCATGTGAAAACGTTTGTCCGGTTGCTGCTACTAACCATAGTAGTGAAGGGTTAAACCAAATGACTTACAATCGTTGTATTGGTACAAGATATTGTGCAAACAACTGTCCTTATAAAGTACGTCGTTTCAATTGGCTTGATTTTTCAGGAGCAGATAGTTTTGCTAATAACCAAGAGCCACTTCGCGGAACAGAATTAAACGAATCTGTATTCCAAATGAATGATGACCTTACAAGAATGGTATTGAATCCGGATGTAACGGTTCGTTCTCGTGGGGTGATTGAAAAATGCTCTTTCTGTGTTCAACGTTTACAAGACAGTAAGCTAGAAGCAAAAAAACAACAAGATCCTTCATTGGTTCGCAATGTTAAAACTGCTTGTATGCAAGCTTGTCCTACCAACGCTATTAGCTTTGGTAATGTAAATGATAAAGCAAGTGAAGTGTCAAAAGCAAGAGCAGATGAAAATAGAAATTTCTATGTGCTTGAACAATTGCATGTGCTACCAAACGTTAGTTATCTTGCTAAAATCAGAAATACTGATAGACATGTAGGCGTGGCGGAAGAAATTAAAGAAGTAGAAGCAGCACATAGTTAAGATATATAATATTAAAAACAGACTAATAGACAATAGCTAAAAGCGAAAAATAATATGTCATTACTCAAATACGAATCACAACAAAGGGAACCGTTGGTAGGTGGTAACAAAGATTATCATCAAGTAACGGAAGATATCATTAGTCCCATTGAGATGAAGCCTAGCAGGCTTTGGTACATTGGTTTTTACTTAAGCGTTTCACTCTTATTATTTGGTGTATACAGTGTATATAGAGAGGTAACCTATGGTATTGGTCAGTGGAATTTAAATAAAACAATAGGATGGGGTTGGGATATTACCAATTTCGTATGGTGGGTAGGTATCGGTCACGCAGGAACGCTTATATCAGCTATACTTTTATTATTCCGTCAAGGATGGAGAACAGGTGTAAACCGTGCTGCGGAAGCGATGACTATTTTCGCTGTAATGTGTGCGGGTCAGTTTCCAATTTGGCACATGGGTCGTGTATGGATGGCTTTCTTTGTATTGCCTTATCCTAACTCTCGCGGTCCACTCTGGGTTAACTTTAATTCACCTCTATTGTGGGATGTATTTGCCATCTCTACTTATTTTACTGTTTCTCTTTTATTTTGGTATTCTGGTTTATTACCCGATTTGGCAACGGTAAGGGATAGAGCAAAAACGAAATTAAGAAAATTATTATATGGGGTTGCTTCATTTGGCTGGACAGGAAGTACCAAGCATTGGCAAAGACACGAATCATTGTCATTGGTGCTTGCGGGGTTAAGTACACCGTTGGTATTGTCTGTGCATACAATTGTATCTTTTGACTTTGCTACATCTATTGTACCAGGTTGGCATACAACCATTTTTCCTCCTTACTTTGTTGCGGGTGCAATCTTTAGTGGATTTGCAATGGTACAAACGTTGTTGATTGTGGTAAGAAAAGTGATGGGATTACAAGAATACATTACGTTGGGTCACATAGAAGCGATGAATAAGGTAATTGTACTAACAGGTAGTATTGTAGGTTGTGCTTATTTAACAGAATTGTTTATTGCATGGTATGGACAAAATCCATATGAGTGGTATGCATTCAGTCAAAACAGAGCCAACCTTTTCAGTCCATATGGTTGGAGCTATTGGTTAATGATGTTTTGTAATGTGGTGTCTCCTCAATTATTCTGGAGTCGCAAGCTTAGAAGAAATATTACGGTAACATTCTTTATGAGTATAGTAGTAAACATTGGAATGTGGTACGAGCGTTTTGTAATTATTGTTACCTCTGTTTATAGAGACTATCTTCCATCAAGTTGGAGTACGTATTACAGTCCTACTATTTGGGAAATTGGATTTTATCTAGGAACATTTGGATTGTTCTTTACATGCTTTTTCTTGTTTGCAAAATATTTCCCTGTTATTGCGGTGGCAGAAATTAAGTCGATACTAAAAACGAGCGGAGAAAACTATAAAGTAAAAATGACGGATATAGAGAAAGCGGATGCTGAAAAATTCTATTCAGAAGAAGTAGAGCATGCGCATTAAAATAATTTTAAAGTTCAGGTTAATAACAACGTAATAATTTATAATATGGCTGGAGGAATTAAAAAATTTGTAGTCGGCTCATTTAGTGATGAAGCTGTTTTGTTTCCTGCGGTGAAAAATGTACGCAAAGCTGGGTATAAAATCCACGATGTGTATACACCCTTTCCTGTTCATGGTTTAGATCATGCGATTGGATTAAGAGAAACAAGTTTGCACACTGCGGGTTTTATCTACGCAATAACTGGTACCACCACTGCGCTTTCTTTTATGAGCTGGGTGTTTACAAAAGATTGGCCTTTAAATATTGGGGGTAAACCGCATTTTGCTTTACCAGCATGGATACCTATTACATTTGAGTTGACCGTTTTATTCTCTGCGGTAGGAATGGTACTAACATTTTGTTATTTGTGCCAATTATCACCTTTTGTAAAAAAACATCATTTTCATCCAAGATCAACCGATGATCTTTTTGTAATGGCTATAGAATGCACAGATAAAACCAACGATGCTGAAGTGCAAAGTTTTCTAGAAAAGGCTGGTGCAAAAGAAATCAATATACAAGTTGCAGAAACCGGCTGGTGGATAGGAAGATATGACAGAGAGCAAAAATTATATAGAGACGAAAAAGGGTATTAGAAGATGGTTTGAGGTTAAGAGATATTAAAATTATCATTATAAAAATCCCATAGGGATTACATTAATAGAAACACATGAAAAAAATTGCGACAATATCTGCTCTAGTTTTAGCAATATGTATTGTTTTTGTTAGCTGCGACAATAAGCGCAAGCCTGGAAAAATATATATGCCCGACATGGCATATAGTCGTGCATATGAAACCTATGCTGAAAGAGATTCTAATAAATTCACTACTGATCCTTCATTAAGAGGAACAAGTAAAATATTCTATAACAATTTTCCTGCTGCAGGAACTATTAAAAGAGGAGAATTATTTCCATACACATTACCCAATGATAGCAATGGATATAAAATGAGTGCTACTGTTAATAATCCGCTTGGAACATTAACTGATGCTGAATTGGCGGAAGCGGGAAGATTGTATAATATCAATTGCGCTATTTGTCATGGTGAAAAAGGACAAGGAAACGGGCCTATTTCTACTTCTGGTAAAATAGGTGGTATTGCAAACTTCACGCTTGATATGTATGTGAAGATGGCAGACGGAACAATGTTTCATTCTATTACATATGGTAGAAACTTAATGGGAAGTTATGCATCACAGTTAGATCGCAAACAACGTTGGATGATGGTTAAATACATTCGTTCCCTTCAGCCAAAAGCTGTTGATGCAAATGCAAAACCAGCAGCCGATAGTACCAAGAGTAAAATCAAATAGAAATTAATCAACAAATTAAGTTTGGATGATTCCTTACTTGATGTTTATAAAATATAAAGTTTAACTAGATGAATAGTCAATTTGAATTACCAGGCAGTTACAAAAAGTGGACAGCGGGTTTGATTGTTGCCGGTTTGTTGGCCTTGATATATGGTGTGGTTATGTTCCACCCATTTGCTCCTGTGGCTCACGAAGGACATGGCGAATTTTCTAGTAGTACCCGTTTTTGGGCTGTATTACTTCAAAATAGCGTTTATTGGTTATTGGTAGTGAATGCTGCTATGTTTTTCATTTGTGTTACAACGATGGCAATGGGCGGATGGCAAGTAGCACTCAGAAGAGTTCCGGAAGCTATTTCAAGTGTAGTGCCTATTTTAGGAATTGTTACATTCTTAATTTTAATGACAATCGTTTGGACTGGCCGTACTGATATTTATCATTGGTTAGATAAAAGCGCAGTGGCACACGATAAAATTTTAAATGGCAAAAGTGGATTTTTAAATCCTACATTTTATACTATTTGGTCTGCTATTTGTATTCTTATGTGGTGGTTACTTGGTCGCAAAATGCGCAGCTTAAGTTTAGAAACCGATAAGAACGGACAAATGGATTACGAAACAGGAAAAAAATGGATTTGGAAAAATACCGTTTGGGCTTCTTTGTATACGGTATTTTTTGGTTTATCAGTTGCCTCTACTGCACCATGGCTTTGGTTAATGAGTATCGATGCTCATTGGTATAGCACCATGTACAGTTGGTATACTTTTGCAAGTTCATTTGTTTCTGGAATGTCTTTAATAGCCTTGTTTGTTATTTTCTTAAAAAACCGTGGTCGATTAGAATATGTTACGGAAGAGCATTTACATGATGTAGGTAAATTCATGTTTGCATTCTCTGTGTTCTGGACTTATTTATGGTTCTCTCAGTACATGTTGATATGGTATAGCAATCAGCCAGAAGAAACAAAATATTTTATTGAAAGAATTGGCACTTCAGGAAACCCTGGTCCTTATAAAGGAATTTTCTTTTTTAATTTGATAGTAAACTTTGTTTGCCCACTTTTAATACTAATGAAAAGAGGTGTTAAACGTAATTGGACAATGGTTTCTGTGATGGCGGTGTTGATCATATTTGGACATTGGATAGATTTTTATCAAATGGTTATGCCTGGTACCGTTAAAGAACACGCAGAAATGATGCCATTTGAATTTGGCATTGCTGCATTATTTATTGGATTAATTATGTGGGGTGTAGGAAGGTATTTAACCAAACATCCTTTGGTTGCAAAAAACCATCCTTTCCTAAAAGAAAGTATTATACATCATACATAAGAATTGACTTATTAATAAATAAAAAATAGAATTTATATAATAGAACTTTCAATGTTATTCTATAAGAATAATTAGAAAGAATAAAATTTATACAAATGAAGGATCTTTTTGTTGTTGCAATCGTAGTAATGATTTTTATAATCATTTTTCAAATTGCTAAAGCAAGTGAATATGTTAGTGTGCTAAAAGGTGAAGAAAAATCACGTAAGCAAAACAATAAAATCAATGGATTCTTATTGATTTGTTTTTTAGTGCTGGGATTAACAGGCGCTTGGTATTGCAATGAATTGTATTTTGGAAAAACACTTTTTCCACAAGGATCTGCTTCAGTAGAAGGTGAAAAAATTGATTTGATGTTGTACATCACATTTGGTGTAACAGGAACGGTGTTTATTATTACTCAAGTTTTATTGTTTTGGTTCGCATTTAAGTATCAAGAAAAAGAAGGTAAAAAGGCATTTTATTTCCCTCATAATACAAAACTAGAATTGCTTTGGACAACAGTTCCTGCTATATTCTTAACCGTGTTGGTGGTGTTTGGTTTGAAGTATTGGTTTAAAATGACAGGTGATGCTCCGAAAAATGCCGTAGTAGTAGAGATTACGGGACATCAGTTTGCGTGGGATATGCGCTATCCTGGAAAAGATGGTAAGCTTGGAAAAAAGAATTTTAAATTATACAATCAACCCTCAGGAAATACATTGGCAGTAGATTTTGAAGATCCTGAAAGTTGGGATGATTTACATACCACTGATATGCATTTACCAGTTGGAAGACCAGTTAAACTAGTTATCAACGCGATGGATGTAATACACGATGTTGGTCTTTCTCATTTTAGAATGAAAATGGATGCCGTTCCTGGTATTCCTACTACTATGTGGTTTACTCCAAAATATACAACGGAAGAAATGAAAGTAAGAACGGGCAATCCCAATTTCGTGTATGAAATTAGTTGTGATCAAATGTGTGGAAAGGGTCACTTCTCTATGCGTGGAGTTATTGTTGTAGAAAGCGAAGCCGATTATAACAAATGGCTTGCTTCACAAAAACCAGAATATTTTACTTTGTTTCCCAACAAAGATCCAGAAAAACAAAACCAAGCTACTGATAGTGCAAGTATAGCTAACAAGCCAATTGCACAGCTAATGCCCAGTAATTAATTTGTTAAATGA
Source organism: Chitinophagaceae bacterium (assembly GCA_947447485.1). Taxonomy (GTDB): domain Bacteria; phylum Bacteroidota; class Bacteroidia; order Chitinophagales; family Chitinophagaceae; genus Ferruginibacter. The sequence continues at coordinate 2,335 of CANFJP010000010.1, read as the reverse complement.
ATGTATAATATTTTTTAGATTATGAGTACTATGTCATTACAAGAAACAGCACATCACGAAGGTCATGCAGATGCTCATGGAGAACATCATCATCATGAAACGTTTATAACCAAGTATGTGTTTAGTCAAGACCATAAAACCATTGCCAAGCAATTTTTGGTAACGGGTATTATTTGGGCAATTATAGGTGGTTTCTTTTCGGTAATATTTCGTTTGCAATTAGGTGATCCTAATGCAACCTATCCATGGTTAGAAGATTTACTTGGCCATTGGGCAAAGGGTGGAAAACTACAACCAGAATTTTATTATGCTTTGGTTACTATGCACGGAACAATATTGGTTTTCTTTGTACTAACAGCTGGGCTTAGTGGAACATTTGCTAACTTTTTAATTCCATTACAAATTGGTGCAAGAGACATGGCTTCGCCTATGTTAAATATGCTTAGTTATTGGTTCTTCTTTCTTGCTTCTGTAATAATGATGTCATCTTTATTTGTGCAAACAGGACCAGCAAGTGGTGGGTGGACAATCTATCCTCCATTAAGTGCGTTGGGAGAAGCCTCTTTGGGTAGTAAAATTGGAATGGATCTTTGGTTGGTGAGTATGGCTATGTTTATTGTGTCTTCTTTATTGGGGGGATTAAATTATATCACTACCATTTTAAATATGCGTACAAAAGGCATGAGCATGACTCGTATGCCATTAACGATTTGGTCGTTGTTTTTTACTGCAGTATTAGGGGTATTATCATTTCCCGTTTTATTATCAGGTGCAATATTGTTGCTATTTGATAGAAATCTAGGAACTAGTTTTTATTTAAGTGATATTGTTGTGGCAGGTAAAATTTTACCAAACGAAGGTGGAAGTGCCATTTTGTTTCAACATCTATTTTGGTTCCTTGGTCATCCCGAGGTATATATAATATTATTACCAGCTATGGGAATGTCTTCAGAGATTCTTTCTGTAAACAGTCGCAAACCTATTTTTGGTTATATGGCCATGGTGGGTTCTTTGTTTGCTATTACCATTCTAGCTTTCTTGGTGTGGGCGCATCATATGTTTGTAACAGGACTGAATCCTTTCTTAGGCTCTGTGTTTGTATTATTGACCTTATTGATTGCGGTACCGTCAGCTATTAAAGTGTTTAACTGGTTAACCACTTTATGGAGAGGAAACATTCGATTTACTCCAGCTATGTTATTTGCAATCGGATTTGTAAGTTTATTTATCAGCGGTGGTTTGACAGGTATTTTCCTTGGAAATTCAGCGTTAGACATACATTTACATGATACCTATTTTGTAATTGCGCATTTCCACATCGTAATGGGCGTTGCCTCTTTCTTTGGAATGTTTGCTGGTGTATATCATTGGTATCCTAAAATGTTTGGTCGTTATTTAAACAACACATTGGCTTACATCCATTTTTGGATTACAATTGTGGGGGCATATTTAATATTCTGGCCAATGCATTATGAAGGATTAGCAGGTATGCCAAGACGTTATTATGACTTTTCTAATTGGGAATCATTTAAAATGTTTGGTGGATTAAATGAATTTATCAGTTTTGTTGCATTAATTGTATTTGCCGTGCAAATATTATTTGTGATCAACTTTTTCTATAGCATTTGGAAAGGCAGAAAAGTAACCACTCAAAATCCATGGGAAGCAAATACATTGGAGTGGACAGCGCCTATTCGTCCTGGTCATGGAAACTGGCCTGGTGAAATTCCAGAGGTATATAGATGGCCATACGATTACGCAAAAGACGGAAAAGATTTTATTCCTCAAAACGTACCAGTGGGTGCCGATGAAAGCAAACACTAACCAATGGAGGATAAGAATACAATAACCAATTCAACTTCGTTTGTATTGGCAAGTAAAGTGAAAGATTATTTTTTGTTAACAAAGTTCACTTTAAGTTTTATGGTGGTGTTTAGTACGGTAATTAGTTACCTTCTTGCACCCAATATTAAATTTGATTTAATACAAGTTCTTTTACTTTTTGTTGGAGGAATGCTGGTAACGGGCTCAGCCAATACCATTAATCAGATTCTTGAAAAAGATACTGATGCAATGATGCATCGTACTAGCAAACGACCTGTTGCAAGTGGCAGAATGCCTGCACAAGAAGCTTGGATTTTTGCAGGAGTTGCAGGCGCTATTGGACTATGTATTATGTATAGTTTTAGTACGGAAGCTGCTTTATTAAGTTTGTTAAGCTTGGTGTTATATGGTTTTATTTATACGCCACTTAAAAAAATAAACTCAATTGCAGTATTGGTAGGAGCTATTCCTGGAGCATTGCCTTGTTTGATTGGATGGGTTGCTAGTTTTG
>CANFJP010000009.1 GCA_947447485.1 Chitinophagaceae bacterium | reverse complement strand
CGCCTTAACCAGGCACGTTTCTGATATCAGAATTGGCATACTTACCATTAGGGAGAAATGGGAACATCTTATTAATACATTACCTGGAGTTACTTTATTGCAAGAGCCTACTTCCGATTGTATTTTTATCGAAGCCAATCTAATTCCTACAAAAAAGAACGTTGACGCACTTATTCAATCTGCCATTAAAAATGAAAAAATCATTTCCACAGAGGAAATAAAAGCCATTCTATTTCCTTGGCATATTTTTCAACTAAATGAATGGGCAATACAAATGGATTTCGAATTGATTACCCAGAATAGAAATCCTATTGACATTGATGCTTCAAATCATTACATAAATGCAGCTCAAATTTTTATAGAAGAAGGCGCTAAGGTTGTTTACAGTTCATTAAATGCCTCAGCCGGTCCAATATATATAGGAAAAAATGCAGAAATAATGGAAGGGTCTTTGTTGAGAGGCCCCCTTTCAATTGGAGAAAATAGTGTGGTAAAAATGGGCACTAAAATATATGGAGGCACCACCATCGGCCCCAATTGTATAGTAGGGGGTGAAATTAAAAACGCTGTCATATTTGAGTATAGCAACAAGGCACATGATGGTTATTTAGGTGATAGTGTGATTGGATCTTGGTGCAATTTAGGTGCAGGCACCACTACAAGCAATGTAAAAAACAATGCAGGAGAGGTTTCATACCAACTAACAAATGATTCTACGCCAATTATCGCTGGAAACAAAGGAGGGTTAATCATGGGTGACTATAGCCGATCAGCTATCAATACTTCCTTTAATACAGGCACTTTAGTAGGTGTTTGTTGCAATGTATTCAGCGCAGGTTTCCCTAAAAATTATATTGAAAATTTTAGTTGGGGTGACAGAAAGTATATCTTTAATAATGCGATAGCGGATATAGATAGATGGAAGAAATTTAAAAATCAAACAATTAATGAAAACGAAATAAAAGTTCTAAAAAGTTTATACTAATAAAATTATCAACTCATGCGAAAACAAATTGCTGCAGCGAATTGGAAAATGAATCTTAGCATACAACAAGCCGAAGATTTAATGGACGAAATATTAAAAATGGAATATGGCTTATCAGATAATCAAGAGGTATTGATTGCAGTGCCATTCCCTTATTTAATGAGAATCAAAGAAAAATTATCAACTCAAAAACAATTTAATATTTGTGCTCAAAATAGTGCTGCTACAAAAAATGGAGCCTACACAGGAGAAACAAGTGCTGAAATACTTAAAAGCATAGATGTATTTTATGCCATTATTGGACATAGCGAAAGAAGAGAATACTTTCATGAAAACAATCAACTATTAGCTCAAAAAATTGATCTAGCTCTAGCCAGTGGAATTAAACCGGTGTTTTGTTGTGGTGAACCGCTATCAATAAGAGAGGCCAACAATCAAAACGACTATGTAGAAACTCAACTAAAGGAAAGTTTATTTCATTTAAATGCAACACAAATGAAAAACTTCATTATTGCATATGAGCCAATATGGGCCATTGGAACGGGCAAAACTGCTAGTAGCCATCAAGCTCAAGAAATGCATTTACATATTAGAACAGTGTTGTGTACTCAATATGGCCATGAAATAGCGAATTCAATTTCTATTTTGTACGGAGGAAGTGTAAAGGCTTCCAATGCTGCTGAAATTTTTGAAAAACCTGATGTTGATGGGGGATTGGTTGGTGGTGCAAGCCTTGTTGCTGCTGAATTTTCAACGATTATAAAAAGTTTAAAAAAATAATGGCAGTTATTTGATAATTAGGTTGCTGAAGGATCAATATCAAGCGTAGAAATACATATAAATGAGCTACTTTTGCAACCTTAAATACGCCATCGTAGTACATGAAGAATATCCGTAATTTTTGCATCATAGCTCATATCGATCATGGTAAGAGTACTTTAGCAGATAGGCTACTACAATCTACTGGCACTATCAGTGACAGAGATATGCAAGCGCAGGTATTAGATGACATGGATCTTGAAAGGGAAAAAGGAATTACCATTAAGAGCCATGCAATACAAATCAATTATCCCTATACCAATACCAATCCAAATAAAAAAGAAATACCCAATGGTAATTACATCCTTAATCTGATAGATACACCTGGGCACGTAGATTTCAGCTATGAAGTTAGTAGAGCATTGGCTGCTTGCGAAGGTGCTTTGCTCCTAGTAGATGCCACACAAGGCATACAAGCGCAAACCATCAGTAATTTATACCTTGCCATTGATAATGACCTTGAGATTATTCCCGTTATCAATAAAATTGATATGGATGGGGCAATGATTCCTGAAGTAAAAGATCAAATCATTGAACTAATTGGTTGTAAGGAAGAAGATATTTTACTTGCTAGTGGTAAAAGTGGAATAGGTATAGAAGAAATTTTAAAAGCTATTATTGAAAGAATTCCTGGCCCAACAGGCAATCCAGATGCCCCTTTGCAAGCATTGATTTTTGATAGTGTATTCAACAGCTTTAGAGGAATCATTGTTTACTATAGAATATTTAACGGAAGTATTAAGAAAGGAGACAAGGTGAAATTCTTTAGTACTGATAAAGAATACGAAGCAGATGAGGTGGGAATATTAAAATTAGGAATGGAGAAAAAAGACAGAGTGGAATGTGGTGATGTGGGTTATATTATTACAGGAATTAAAAATGCAAAAGAAGTTAAAGTAGGAGATACGCTCACCACTGTGGGAAATCCTACGGATCAACGAATAGATGGATTTGAAGAAGTTAAGCCAATGGTATTTGCGGGAATTTTTCCTGTGAATACAGATGAATTTGAGGAATTACGTGATTGCATGGAGAAATTACAACTGAATGATGCCTCACTAACATTTGAATTAGAAACGTCGCAGGCACTTGGATTTGGTTTTAGGTGTGGATTTCTTGGATTGTTACACATGGAAATCATTCAAGAAAGATTAGAACGCGAGTTTAATCAAACAGTTATTACAACAGTTCCCAACGTAAGCTTTATTGCTTATACCCAAAAGGGAGAGAAAATAGATGTACATAATCCATCTACATTGCCCGATCCCACCAGAACGGAACATATTGAAGAACCTTATATAAAAGCGCAAATAATTTCTAAGCCGGAGTATATTGGAAACATAATGACTCTTTGTATAAGTAAAAGAGGAATGCTTATTCATCAAGGTTATCTTAGTCCAACACGCGTTGAGCTAACATTCGAAATGCCACTTACTGAAATTGTTTTTGATTTTTACGATAAACTAAAATCACAAACCAGAGGATACGCTTCATTTGATTATCATCCAATAGGATTTAGAGACAGCGATATTGTACGAATGGATATCTTATTGAACGGTGAAAAAGTAGATGCCTTGAGTGCATTGATCCACAGAAGTAGAGCGCAAGAATTTGGTAGAAAATTATGCGACAAATTAAAAGAGTTGTTAACGCGTCAACAATTTCAAATATCTATTCAGGCTGCCATTGGCGCAAAAGTTATTGCACGTGAAAACATTAGTGCAATGCGCAAAGACGTAACAGCCAAGTGTTATGGAGGTGATATCAGTAGAAAAAGAAAGCTTTTAGAAAAACAAAAAGAAGGAAAAAAACGCATGAAGCAAGTAGGGAATGTTGAAATTCCACAAGAAGCATTTCTTGCAGTACTTAAACTAGACTAATTAGCTTTTAATTTCGAATCAATCACTTTCCCCTTTTCATCTAAAATCATATTCGGAATAGGGGCCTGTCCTTCAGGAGTTACTTCATTAAATATTTTTGAATTATACACCCATTTACCTGCAGTCCATTTAAAGCCCTCGTAATCTCCATCTCCAACCAACGTCCACAATTTATCTGGTTCATTGGATTCGGAAATTAGATGCTCCATAACAATCATTTGAAGGTCATTATCGTATGTAAGACGGGGGCTTGACTCTTTTTTAAATTCATATATATACCTAGCTATATCATTTGAATTTGTATGCTTGGGTGGAAATAAAAAATAATGACCACCAAAAATAGGCTTGTCATTTTCAAAATGCAATACTTCAATTATTTTCTTATTGCTTCTAATATTATTTTCATCATACCCTAATAAAGTATAATAAGACTTGCCATTAAAGGAATTTGAAATGATTTTATAATATAAGGCGCCCATCCATCCCAAATTATTTCCAATGGTATCTGCCATATTTTCTGTTATATCGGACTTGTCAATTAAGGGGAAAAGTTTTAAAGAACCATCAATGGTTTTCATTTGTATAGCACCATGTTGTCTGATTACATTATCGTTAATAATCATTTGCCAAGTAAAAATCCTAAACGTACTATCAGGGGCATACAAAGTTGAGATGGTTATCAGAGAGTCAAAAGGATAATAAAAAGAATGATTTATTTTTAACGCTCGCACCAATATTTTAGTTAACAAGCTATCAGCTTGAAGTCTATCTGAAGCATTGATCCCTTGAATAAGCTTAAAGGAAGGTGAACGAAGTGAATCTTCTTTGATTTTAAGAGAGGCCATATCTACCTGGGAAATTCTTTGTGCTATCCCTGTATTTAATGCCAATAAAAATACTATACACGCAATCCATTTCATATTCAATATTTATTATTCAAATTACAAAAAAGAAAATAACCTTATATAGTATTAATTTAATTTAACGTAAGCTTATCAACAATTAAAGCAATGTAGAAAAGTCTTTCAATGAATTAACAACCAAATCAATTCGATTGTCATTATGATTTACTTCTGGATGAGTGGTGGGCAAAAAAACAGTATATGTTCCTAAGTTGCGACCAAATTCCATATCGCTAAGGGTATTCCCAATCATAATAGATTTCTTAACATCTATTGCAGGAAACTGCTGTAAAGCCATTAAACCCATACCTGGATTGGGTTTCCTATTTGGACTAATGTCATCCAAATCACTGCAGAAATATATGGAATCAATTCTACCTCCATTTTGTTGTATCTCATCTTGCATGTTTTGATGAATCGTTTGCAAGTTATCCAATGTAGTAAGCCCTTTTCCTACACCTTTTTGATTGGTAACAACAATAATGTATTTAAACTTTTTAGAAAATATACTCATCGCTTCTAATACACCATCATAGAATACAAATTCATCCCATGTATGTATATAATCCTTGTACTTTTCATGATTGATTACGCCATCACGATCGATAAAAAGTGTCCATGAATTGTCTATTGAATCGAGAGGGAGCATCAAATGTGAATTAAAATGTTAAATTAACTAGTTCTTTGTCGGCCCTTTTAAAATCTTCGGGGATGCCAATATCAATAAAATAAGAATCCTGCACCAACCCCATCATTTTATAAGAAGAATAATATTTTTCTAAATAATCTTTTTCAAATGAAAACTTTTCATCAAAATTGACTTGTAAAAAAGAAGAGATATTCAACGCATATACACCTCCATTAATGAAGCCCTCATGATAAAATTGTTTTTCTTTGAATGATTGAATGTAACATTCTTTATTAGTTTCTACTACACCGTATCTTTCAAATTGTTCCATAGGCTTAAGAGACAAAGTACAACTAGCATTGTTTTGCAAATGAAAATCCATCAACTTTTGAATATCTATAGCAAACATTGTATCCCCATTAAGTATTAATACATTTTGCTGGGTTGTATATTGACAAGCAAGTTTTATTGCACCACCAGTACCAAGGGGTTCATGCTCGATAGAAAAATGACAATTAAGTGAAGGGTAATTGGTTTTTATAAAAATCTCAATAGATTCATGCATATATCCAAGAGAAAAAATGAATCTCTCAACACCTTGTTTTAATAAATAGTCAACCAAATGCTGAATAAAGGGTTTGCCAGCAACAGGAGCCATGCACTTTGGCAAATCGGGGAGTTCGCTACGCAAGCGAGTACCCAAGCCTCCCGCTAATATGATGCATTCATAATGATGCTCATTTGTAGCAATGGGCCCTAAAGATGAAATGTGATGGGGATTGCTCAATGTTAAGAGGTAGCAGGTGAAAAATATTGTTCTTCTACCAATTGGCAAATGATATGACCAAGAAGGATATGGCTTTCTTGAATTCTTGGTGTATCGGTGGATGGAACATTTAATAAGTAATCACTCAACGATTTCATTTTTCCTCCAGTACTTCCTGTAAATGCAATGGTAGACATTCCTTTCTGTTTGGCTGTTTCAAATGCTTTCACAATATTGATACTATTTCCAGATGTGCTTAGTCCTACTAGCACGTCGCCTTTTTTTCCAATGCCTTGTATTAATCTTGAATAAACTACATCGTAACTGTAATCATTTGCAACAGCAGTAAGATAAGAGGTGTTTACATGCAACGCCTCTGCTGGAAGGGCATCTCTATCTGTATAAAATCTTCCACTAAATTCTGCTGCGAGATGTTGTGCATCTGCAGCGCTTCCTCCATTTCCACAAAACAGCACTTTATTGCCATTTTTAAAAGCAGTCACAATTAATTCAACGCATTTTGTCAGATTGTTTAGCATGGCTTCATTGCTAACCAATTGTTGTTTCACCTCAATAGATGCACGAATAATATCTTCAATTTTTTTTGTCATGATTATAAATTAATATTAGATAGACCAGCTAGTTAAACCATAATTAGTAAAAGAATAATTTTTGACTTCTCCACCAAAATTCAGCAATGCTTTCTTCACTGCATAATTTGTATTACCTGGACAATAGAAAATCATAAAGCCGCCGCCGCCAGCACCACTTATTTTTCCGCCTGTTGCACCAGCCAATTTAGCTGCTTCATAAATTTCTTCAATACGACTATTGCTGATATTAGCAGCCATTTTTCTTTTTTGTTCAAATCCATAATCAAGGATTTCTCCAATAGCAGATAATTTTCCTTTTAGCAATGCTTCTTTCATCATTTTGGCCTGTTCCTTTAGCTGATGCATTGCATCAATGCTTGCTTCATTTTTATCACTAACATTCTTTACTTGTTCTTTTATAATCGTGGCACTTTCTCTTGAGGTAGCAGTAAAATACAATACAAGATTGTTTTCCAATTCATGCATGTATTGAGGCCTTATCCTTAAAGGGTTTACAATTACTTTATCATTTTCATAAAACTCCATGAAGTTTACACCCCCAAAAGTAGCTGCATATTGGTCTTGCCTTCCGCCTGCCAGAGATAAATCCTGTCTTTCAATTTCATAAGCCAAATGGGCGATATCATAATCACCTAGTGGAAGCTTATGCATTTCTACAAATGCACCCAGAATGGCCACTACAAGTGTTGAAGAAGTACCCAGCCCAGATCCAGCAGGAGCATCTACAAAAGTGGATAATTTAAAGCCTGTTTGGGGTATTTTAAAATCTCTATTGATTCGATTGTACACCCCTTTAAGCAAATCAAGTTTTCCATCAATAGGAAGGGAAGGTGATAAGCTGAAACGTTGTTGCTCATTTCTATCCAATGCTTCTACAATGATTTCATTATCCGTTGTTGGTTCTATGCACGCATATGCCGAAAGTGAAACGGTTGCATTTAAAATGGCGCCTCCATATAAATCACTATAAGGACTAACATCTGTTCCTCCACCTGCGAGGCCAATACGAAGAGGGGCTTTGCTTCTAAAAATCATAATGCCTGCAATTTAAGAAATAGTAAGGAAAAGGAGGTATGTAGCACAATAATATGAATTTTGCCCTTTTATATGATCATGGTTACTTTTCAGAGGAAGATAGAATCTGTTTTACCATAGTATCCCATCCATATTTCTTTTTTTCTTCTCGTAATTGAGGAATAAAATGACTAGACCCAAGTTTGAAATACTCAATGATTTTTTCTGCGAGGGAAAGGGGCGTTGGTTCACATACCAGCCCAACTTTATAATCAGGAACAAGAGAAGGGAGCCCTCCAACATTGGTAACAATCATGGGCACTTCAAAATGATAGGCGAGAGGAGTGACGCCACTTTGGGTAGCATTTCGATAGGGCTGCACTACTACATCTGCAGCACACAAATAATGCTTCACTTCACTATCAGGAATAAATGATGTTCTAAGAATAATTAAATCTTCTATTCCCAATCGTTTGATTTGATCCAGATAAGGTTTGGAATCTTCATAAAACTCTCCAGCAATTAAAAATTTTGTTTGCGTGTTGAAGCCTTTGTCCTGCAAGATTTTAATCGCTTCTAATAAAATATCAAGCCCCTTGTAATGTCGAATAAATCCAAAAAAGAGCACAATTTTATTTTCAGTATCAATTCCAATTTTTTCTCTTGCAATATCTTTGTTTACAATTGCACCAAAATTATCATACAACGGATGGGGTGTAAATACAACAGGCTTGGCATGAGTAAAATTCTTTAAATCTGCCATCACTTTGTTACTCATCGTTATAAACGCATCTATTGGCTTGATGAAATATTTAGTGAAAGTTATATCGCCCAATCTTTTTTCGTGAGGAATTACATTGTCGGCAATACAAACAATCCTTGTATGATTGTTCTTTTTTACAATTCTACAAATAGTGCCCAAACAAGGCCCCATGAAAGGGAGCCAATATCTTACCACTATAATATCAGGACGAGCTTTTTGTAACCTTAACCCGATTTTAATCCAATTGAGTGGATTGATAGAATTAATGGCAACTGAAATGTCTAGATCTTTTGGTGCAGGATCCGATGAAAATTGAGTTGTTCCAGGAAACAATAATCCTGGATATTGAAGAGAAAATGTAACAATCTTAACTTGGTGATTTGCTTCCTTAAAAGCTTTAGCAAGTCTTTCATTAAAAGAAGCCAATCCTCCACGTAATGGATGCGCAGGCCCAATAATAACAATATTTTTATTTTTATTATTCATTAACTATTTGACAAATAATTTATTAGGGAATTTATTCAAATTAAAATTACAGACCTAATGTATCTTCTATTAAATAGTTATTTCGTTCGATTGAATTCCTAGATATCAACTCGCCTAAGAAACCAGCCAGAAACAATTGTGTTCCAATAATCATAGACAATATAGCAAAGAAAAAGAGTGGGCGTTGTGTAAGACCCGTCACATCAAATACAAATTTGCTAATGGTTAAATATATAAAAACAAGGGATCCAAACATAAAAGACAAAGTGCCCCACAATCCAAAAAAATGCATGGGCCTCTTTCCGAATTTACCCACAAAGAATATAGTCAGCAGGTCTAAAAAACCATTTACAAAACGTGTCCAGCCAAATTTAGTAACTCCATATTTTCTTGGTCTATGTTCCACTACTTTCTCTCCAATTTTTCTAAAACCAGCCCATTTGGCAAGCACCGGAACATATCGATGCATTTCACCATATACTTCAATACTTTTAACCACCTTTTTCTTGTAGGCTTTTAACCCACAATTAAAATCATGCAGTTGTATTTTACTCATGCTTCTAGCAGCCTTGTTAAACAACTTACTAGGTAAATTTTTACTAAATGTATTATCATATCTCTTTTTCTTCCATCCACTTACAATATCATAATTGCCTTCTATAATCATGTTTCGAAGCGCAGGAATTTCATCCGGACTATCTTGCATATCTGCATCCATTGTGATAATCACCTCGCCGGAAGCGGCCTTAAACCCTTCGTTCATTGCGGCGCTCTTGCCATAGTTACGTTGAAACTTAATACCTTTTATATGCTGATTTTTTTGCTGTAAACTCTCAATCACACTCCAAGAATCATCCGTGCTGCCATCATCAATTAAAATGATTTCATAACTGTAGTGATGGGCATTTACAACTCTTTCAATCCAAGCGGCTAATTCAGGCAAAGATTCTTCCTCGTTAAAAAGAGGTATTACTATAGAAAGATCCATGATATTATTTTTAGCTGTTAATTAAAAGAATGGATGTTATTTTTTTTGAATTAAAAATCCTGCACCAACCATCGATACCAATGATCCAAGAAATAGAAATTTGATAACAGTGATTGAAATCATCATTGGCATAAATATGCTCCTTAGTTTATTTGAATTTTCTTCTATTTCCGCAATGGTTCTATTGCCTTCTTTAAGTATTAAACTATTGTTTTCAATGATTGCATTATTAAGAATTTGCGGATTCATTTTGTAAAAAAAATAAGTGAAAATTGCCATAAATAGAGTGACCACAACAAAGGCTTTAAAAGCTTCTGAAAAATAATCTTTGAACGTGTTACTTGAAAACCCATTTGTCTTATACGAAACAATCGTCCAAATTACACTAGCTATAAACAATCCCAAAATAACATACTGACTTTTTCCATTTTCGGGCAAATGAAAAACATAGAAAAGAACAAGTGAAACAACTATTAAAAGAATTGCACTAATCACACCCTTGTATGTTGCATTGATGTATTTCATGATTAGTTTAATATCAATTTATTCTTATTTAATATCCCAATTACTTTTCCTTTTAAAGACTGTCCCACAAATGCATTGTTGTGTGAAGCTGACTTAATCATAGCAGAATCCAACACATATTCTTCTGAAGGATTAAACAATGTTAAACAAGCCAATTCGCCTTCTTTTATTGATGGTATATCCACTCCAATCATTTTTCTTGTACCTATGGTTAATTGACTTATCAACGTGTCTAATGAAGTTGCAAATTTGTTGACTGCAACAAAAACGTTTTCTATACACTCCATGCCATTTTTAGCATATTCAAATTCGCAATCTTTTTCATCTGTATGCAATGGGGTATGATGAGAAGCAATGCAATCTATTTGTCCTAACGCCAAGGCTTCTCTAATTGCCATCATATCGCTTCTTTTTCTTAATGGAGGATTTACTTTTAGATTAGTATTGTAATCCACTAAATCTTCCTCACAAAAAAAGCAATGATAGGGGGTAACAGAGCAGGTAATATTAAGCCCTTCTTTTTTCGCATTCATAATCAGCTGAATTCCCTTTTGGGTAGAAACGCCTGTTATATGCAATTTGGATTGAGTATATTTCAATAATTCGATATCTCTTGCAATCATCAACTCTTCTGCAATTGCAGGTCTGCCAGGCAATCCTAGTTGTGTACTAATGATTCCCTCGTTCATTAATCCATAAGGAGCTATTGATTTATCATCTGGCAACTGAACGATGGTAGCATCTTTTGCTAATACATATTGTAATGCTTTTAATAAAACACCTGGGTTTTGAACCGAATGCTGACCATCACTAAAAGCGCATGCACCACTAGTATGCATATCATACATTTCAGCTAATTCTTTTCCTTCTGCATTTTTAGTAATTGCTCCCAACGGATAGATGTCAATAGGCAATAGGCTGCTCTTTTGCAGTATATATTCAACTTGAGTTTTTGAAGAAACAACCGGATTCGTATTGGGAATAGTAACAACCGAAGTAAAGCCACCTGATGCAGCTGCCAAAGATCCTGATTCTATTGTTTCTCTGTATTCATTGCCTGGATCAGCAAAATTGGCAAATAAATCTATCCAGCCTATACTAACATGTAAATTATCGTGTACTATCGTATGATCTGCCGTTTCAGTAATGCTGGAAGCAATGCTTTTTATTTTGCCATCAATCACTAAAATATCATTAATCGTCCCATTAAAAGGGGATGATGGATGTACGATATGCGCTTGCTTGATTAAAACCTTCATTATGATAATATAAAGACCCTGCAAATATCCATAAAAATATTGAGGCTACAAGGGTAAGTTTGGCTATTTAGAAGCAAAAAATCAGCCTAAAAAGCATAGAAAATAAGCTGACTTAGAATTTGCCATTGAATTTATACGTAGGAATGCTTATGGAATTGCAGTAAATGAACTGTTTTTTAAAAACTATCTGTCTAATATGTAGCAATAAAATAACGTGCATACTACCTTTATTATATCAAATCAAAACAACGATCCAATATCCCTTTTAAATAGTTAATCCAATATCCTACAAACTACTAATACCTTACTTATCCTATGAAAACAAGTAAGAGAAAAAAAACTAAGTCCCATAAATAAACCCCAGCATTTACTGGGGTTTATTTATTCAATTCGTTATAACTCAGAATAAAAATTATCTATTTCTATTATTAAAATCGTCTCTTGGATTGATACTTCTTCTTACGCCTCCAGCAGATGGGCCGCTTCTATCTTCTGCTTCTTTAACTACCAATGGCTTTTTACCAAGAGATATGTCATTTAAACTATCAATGGCTTCAAGGCCTTCTTCTCTATTTGCCATTTCCACAAAACCAAATCCTTTGCTTTTCCCGGTTTCCTTATCTAGAGCAACTTTAGCAGAAACAATAGCGCCAAATTTTTCGAAAATTTCTTCTAATTCAGCATCATCTAAATCATAAGGTAAGCCCGCTACAAATATTTTCATATCAACAATTTTTGTGAAAGTACTAAACTCATCATACTAACAATAAATTTATAGCGCTTTTTTTGAAATTATGATGATATAATTTAAGAAATATCATAATTTCTATAATTTAAAGCATTTTCCATGAGTATTAATTACAAACACATACAACAGATAAAATGCTGTAAATTTGACACTCAAACATTAAAAATTATTTTATGAGTACCAACGTTGCAACCAAAGGTGAGATACATACGGCAAAAGGAGTGATGAAGTTTGAACTATACGATAATGACGCACCTATCACCGTAGAGAATTTTAAAACACTAATAGAAAAAGGATATTATGATGGTTTATCATTTCATAGAGTTATTCCTGATTTTGTAATTCAAGGTGGCTGTCCGGATGGAACAGGAGCCGGAGGTCCAGGATACTCAATCCCATGCGAAACTAAAGGAGCAAAACAAGTGCACGATAAAGGCGTATTTTCAATGGCCCACCGAGGATTAAATACCGGAGGATCACAATTCTTCATATGCCACAATCGCAGCAATACCAAACACCTTGATGGGGTTCATACTTGCTTTGGAATCATAACCGAAGGGTTAGACATTGTAGATACAATTGTTGCAGGTGACAAAATGGAAAAAGTAATTCTTACTGCTTAAGATGAAAGCCGCTTCAATAAAAGAAATTAAAAGTGAATTAGAAACATTGCCTCCAAGCAAATTATTAGAAGTTTGTTTAAGGATGGCTAAGTTTAAAAAAGACAACAAAGAGTTACTTAGTTATCTTTTATTTGAAGAACAAGACGAAGAAGAATACATCAATAATATAAAGCAAGAAGTTGAAGCGCTATTCTTAGATCTAAATACGAAGAATTTATATATAGCCAAGAAAAACATCAGAAAGATCATTCGCATTGCCAATAAATTCATAAAATACAGTGGTATAAAAACAACCGAAATTGCAGTCCTTATTTATCTGATCAATAAAATCAATCTTTCAAAATTACCCCTAGATAAAAGTGCTGCGCTTGCTAATCTCTACGCCGCTTTGATTAAAAAAGCAACCAGCGCTATTGACACTTTACATGAAGATCTACAATATGATTACAAAAAAGAATTAGCCCAATCCACTAAATAAGGTGATCAGTTAGTCTTTAAAAATCCCCTTAAATGTTTGGCGAAAATGTAAGTACTCAGGATAGCAAACATTTTTTACATAAGGATTAGCAGGATTGTTTTTTATGTATTCTTGATGATATTTTTCTGCTGGATAAAAAGCAGTGAATGGAAGTATTGCTGCAATGATTTTACTTTTGAATTTCTTAGATGCATTCACGCTTTGGATCACCTCTTCAATTATTTTTCTTTCCTCATCGTTTCTATAAAATACAATAGAGCGGTATTGCGTACCTATGTCATTCCCTTGTTGATTTAATTTGGTAGGATCCATGCTAAAAAAATAGGCCATCACCAATGTTTTAAATGCTATTTTTTGAGGATCGTAATATACCTGCACACATTCCGCATGGCCGGTTTCTCCACTAGACACTTCTTCGTATGTTGGATTGATTGATTTTCCTCCTGCATAGCCCGAAACTGCGTCTCTGACGCCAACAAGACTTTGAAAGACTAACTCAGAATGCCAAAAACAGCCTTGAGCAAATGTAGCCACTGCTTCATTTTTGATTGATTTATCCTGTTTGTTTTGTGAATACCCAAAAGAAAAAATAACACAACAGAATATCGATATTTTTAAAATTAATTTCATCATAATAATTAAGAATTATCCTAAATGCCAATACAATCTTTGTAAATTAGCAATTCGAAATTATTAACTAAATCAATAGCTAACATAGTTATTGTTTTATTTAACAGAAAATTCAATTTTAAAAACACCTGCTTTAATGATAACCACTATTGACGATTTTGAAAACGTATTTTTTATAGGAGTAGCAGGAACAGGAATGAGTGCTATTGCTCAATACCTTTCGGGTATTGGGAAACAAGTAGGCGGTAGTGATCGCTATTTCATTCAAGGTCAATATAATCAAACAAGAGATCAATTAGTGGCTGAGGGAATAAAATGCTTCGAACAAAATGGAGAGGGCATTGATGAAAATACTTCTTTGGTAGTTGTTTCCACCGCTATCGAAGACACTGTAATGGAAGTGCAAAAAGCTAAGAAATTAGGCATCCCCATTATAAAAAGGAGTGAGCTACTGGCTATAATTGCTAAAAGCAAAAAAACAATTGCCGTTGGTGGCACTTCAGGAAAGAGCACCACCAGCGCTATGCTTTTCGACATCATGGAAACAGCAGGCCTGCAACCCAGCATTATCAGTGGTGCGGGCTTAATAAGTATTATTAAAGAAAATAAAATCGGAAATGCAAAAGTAGGAGCAGGAGATTGGCTTATTATTGAGGCAGATGAAAGTGATGGATCAATTGTTCAGTATCAGCCAGAAGTAGGGCTGTTATTAAACATAGACAAAGACCATCAGGAAATGGAAGAGTTGAAATCCATCTTTGCTACTTTTAAAAAAAATACCAAAGAATTGTTTATTGTAAATCAAGGCAATGTTTTCGCTCGAGCATTGTCCAATGGAAAACAATTTGACTTCTCATCTGATTCATCCATTCAAACAGGTTACAATTCAGTAGATTTTAATCAAAAGGGCATGCAGATTAGTTTCTCTGTAAACAAGCAGCCATTTACTTTAAATACGGTGGGCAAACACAATATGGAAAATGCCTTGGCAGCCATTGCCGTTGCAAATCAATTAGGCATTTCTATGAATGATTGCGCAATCGCATTAAATAAATATGAAGGAATTTACAGAAGACATCAATTGCTCGGGATCAAAAACGGCATTCATGTAATAGATGATTATGCACACAATCCAGTAAAATGCTCAGCATCTATTGAAGCTTGTCAGCACATTGCACCAAAAGTAATTGCATGGTTTCAGCCACATGGATATGGCCCAACAAGATTTTTAAAAGATGATTTTATACATGAATTTGTAAAAGCATTAAGACCACAAGACGAAATTTGGATGAGTGAAATATTCTATGCCGGAGGCACCGCTGTGAAAGACATCTCATCCAATGATTTAGTGAAAGAAATTAGCTCAATGGGCAAAAATGCCTATTTTGTTGAGGATAGAAATGATTTGCTAGAAAAAATAAGACCTCATCTAACAGATAATTGTGTGCTTCTATTGATGGGTGCAAGAGACCCAGGACTGGAAGTTTTTACAAACAACATTTGGGAGAAACTTTAATGCTATTTTTATACTTTGAAACTGAATTTGGATACTATATATAAATGAATACACTTTTTACAAATATTCGTTGTCTTGTTAACACAAGAGAAAATCAATTCTTGTTAAAAGGAAAAGATCTACTTCATCTTCCCACTATTGAAAATGCATTTCTTTTGATCGAAGACGGAATCATTGTGTCTTATGGAAAGATGAATGAACTGTCTGAAAAAATACCTAATCTTCCACAACATATTATCAATGTAGAAGGACAATTTATTTTACCTACTTGGTGCGATAGTCATACCCATCTCGTATTTGCAGGAAGCAGAGAAAATGAATTTGTAGATAAGATAAATGGACTGAGTTATGCAGACATTGCAGCGAATGGTGGAGGAATTTTACATTCAGCTAATAAACTTTCCAATACGAGCGAAGAAGAGCTTTTTACTCAAGCATGGAAAAGATTGCAAGAGGTTAGCAAACTTGGAACAGGTGCGATAGAAATAAAAAGCGGCTATGGATTGAATGTAGAAGCTGAACTTAAAATGTTGCGCGTTATTAAAAAATTAAAAGAGAAATCTTCTATTACAATCAAATCTAGTTTTTTGGGCGCTCATACCTATCCATTGATATATAAAGAAAATCATAGAGGGTATATTGATGTAATTATAAATGACATGTTGCCTGTCATTGCCAAAGAAAAGCTAGCAGATTATATCGATGTTTTCTGTGAAACTGGTTTTTTTAGTGCTAGTGAAATGGAAGAAATATGCAAAGCAGGATTGGCTTATGGATTAAAACCCAAACTGCATGTAAACCAACTCAATAGTATTGGAGGAATTCAAAAAGCAATTGAATTAAATGCACTTTCAGTTGACCACTTAGAAACAATGACTGAGAAAGATGTAAAGGACTTAGCAGAATCAAATACCATTGGAACCTTATTGCCAACGGCGGCTTTCTTTTTAAGAATGCAATATCAGCCTGCAAGGCAATTGATTGATGCAGGATGTGCCATTGCACTTGCTTCTGACTACAATCCTGGATCATCGCCAAGTGGCAACATGAACTTTGTAGTAGCATTGAGTTGCATACAAATGAAAATGCTTCCCGAAGAAGCCATTAATGCGGCAACTTTAAACGGAGCGTATGCAATGCAAGTAGAAAAAGAATTGGGTTCTATTAGCATAGGCAAGAAAGCTAATCTTATTTTTACAAAACCCATTTCATCTTTGGCTTTTATTCCCTATTCATTTGGTTCAAATTTGATTGAAAACGTAATGATAAATGGTGAGTTTATTAAATAATTAAAATAACATTTGATGCAACAGTTAATTGAATGCGTTCCTAATTTTTCTGAAGGAAATGATCTTGCAGTAATCAAACAAATTACAGATCAGATTGAATCTGTTGAAGGTGTTCGGCTGCTCAATGTAGATCCAGGAAAAGCGACTAACAGAACCGTAGTTACAATGGTGGGAGAACCCAAAGCCATTATAGAAGCAGCGTTTCGTGCCATTAAAAAAGCAGGAGAACTCATTGACATGAGTAAACATACAGGAGAACATCCTCGCATGGGTGCTACAGACGTTTGCCCTCTCATCCCCATTGCAAATATCACAATGGAAGAAACGGCCCTATATGCACAACAACTAGCTAAAAGAGTAGGAGCTGAACTCAATTTACCTGTTTATTTATATGAAGCGGCACAACCAAAAAAGGAAAGAAGCAATTTGTCTGTTATCAGAGCAGGAGAATATGAAGGTTTTTCAAAGAAAATTTTATTGCCAGAATGGAAACCAGATTTTGGGCCTGCTATGTTTGATAGTAAAAGAGGTGCCACCGTTATAGGCGCAAGAGATTTTCTTGTGGCATACAATGTAAATCTTAATACAACGTCTACACGTAGAGCAAATGCCATTGCATTTGATATAAGAGAAGCTGGACGAGTAAAAAAAATTGACGGCAAGGTCGTGAATGATGAAAAGGGAAAACCATTGTCAATACCTGGCAGCTTGAAAAGTGTTAAAGCTATCGGTTGGTTTATCGAAGAATATGGTATTGCTCAGATATCAATCAATCTTACCAATATCAATATAACCCCTGTGCATATTGCTTTTGATGAAGCTTGTAAAAAAGCAACAGAAAGAGGAATGAGGGTAACAGGGAGTGAGCTTGTAGGATTAATTCCATTGAAAGCGATGACAGATGCAGGTAAATATTTTTTACAAAAACAACAACGATCAACAGGAGTAAGCGAAAAGGAATTGATAAAGATTGCCGTTAAATCAATGGGATTGGATGAATTAACTCCCTTCAAACCGGAAGAAAGAATTATCGAGTACATGCTAAGAAATAATGCTGATGATAAATTAATAAGCATGTCTCTAGCTGATTTTACTGATGAAACAGCAAGCGAAAGCCCTGCTCCAGGTGGTGGCTCTATTGCAGCATACATTGGCTCATTAGGTGTTTCATTGGCTACCATGGTGGCGAATTTATCTTCACACAAAGCAGGTTGGGATGACAGATGGGAGGAATTTAGTGAATGGGCAGAGAAAGGTCAGTATTATAAAAATCAATTATTGAAATTGGTTGACGAAGATACCCGTGCTTTTAATAAAATTATGACCGCATTTGGATTACCAAAAGGAAATGAAGAAGAAAAAATAAATAGAACAAAAGCCATACAAGAGGCAACAAGAAATGCAATCGATGTTCCATTGAAAGTAATGCAAATGGCTTATGAAAGTCTAGAAGTAATTAAAGCAATGGCAACAATCGGAAATCCCAACTCAGTATCTGATGCGGGCGTAGGGGCACTTTGTGCAAGATCTGCTGTCATGGGGGCTTTCATGAATGTTCGAATAAACGCAGTGGATTATAGCGATAAAGAATATGTAGCAGCAGTTATAAAAAGAGGAACAGAATTGGAAGGAAATGCAATCAATGCAGAGAAAGAAATCTTAACAATCGTAAATGGAAAGATTGGAATTTAGAAGCTAGTTTGGATGATACTCTATATACAAAACAGCATTCTCTTCTAGGCTTGCACTTGAATGAAGCTCATACCTTTTTTGTCCGGCTGTTAATACAATCAAAGCCGTATTGGGCGGCATGGTTCCCATATTATCAGCATACAAGGTAATTTCGTGAGTGGCGGATGTTTCATCCAACGTAATATTTAAAATAATAGGAGCTTCAGATAATCCTTGTTTTGATTTTACTACTTTCCCATTATAAAAAACACTCACCGTATCGTTGTCAACAATACCATTATCGTATAATGCAAGTTCGATATTTTTATCATGAACGACGATTGTTGAAATGGCTGTTTTTTTTCTTAATGACATTGACTCAATCAATAACCTTTCTGCATGTGGCATGATTGTTGGAAAAATTACCGAAGGCGCTATTGCGATTGCTTTGTTTTGAGCGACTGTATTAATAGAATCTAATAAATGATTATTAAATTCATCTTGATTGATTTTTTTATTTTCCGTTTCTTTTTTTACGATAATTTTATTAGGTGTTTTTTTAGCGTTCGATTTTTGTATTGATATGCTATTATCGAAACAGATAGGTTTGTTATTGGGCAATACTTCTGGAATAGAGGAGATTCTTCGAATCCAGAAATTGTCTCTTTCTGATGGGTTAAGAAAATCACTAAAAATTGAATTGGTTGTAACGTTCCCCCTAAGTGCGTTTTTATTTTCCTTATCAATTTGCCATAATCGGATAGTCATTAAAACATGATTCCCGGAATTATTTATAAATGAAACTCCTTTGATTGTCCAGATGGATGTCTTTTCATTATACAGCCCTTTAAAATAAGCTTTACAACGACTTTCTTTATCATTTAATACGATATCGGAAGTGTATCCACATAATTCATTTTTCTCTTGTAAAATATTAATCCTTAGGTATTCATCATTCATGATGCCTTCCCAAACACCTGATATGTTCTGAGCAATTAGTCCTTTTGAGAGAAACAGCAATAAGAATAATTGAATTTTAATAAACCGAGTCATTTAGATACAAATTACTATATAATTCTAGGACAATCTTGAATGGTATTATAAAAAATTGTTATACTCAACGAGCATAGTACGATTTACTCATTTTTAGAGATATTATTAGAAGTTAAAACAATTTTTGTAGATTTGGCATTCTTAAAAAACCAACAATACTTAAAGGCTTTATAAAGTATAAGCCAAAAACAATAAACATGAAAAAAATAATATACTTTTTATTGATTGCAATTACTTTCAGTTCTTGCGAAAAAAACAATTTAATAGCTACTACAAATTCTGTTGGGAATCCTATTGTAGTCCCTCCAGTAGCTCCTCCAACTTTTGCAACAGATAGTACATTACTATTGGGTAATCCAAGCAATGCAACCACTGTTGAAGCCAATTATGGCAACTATCTTCTAAGAGAAGGATATTACTCAGTTTCATACAACCGCGATCGTGGAACACCAAATTGGGCTAGTTGGCATGTAGTTTCTACTGATTTTGGATCTACACCTAGACAAGATAATTTCAGAGAAAATCAAGCTTTGCCCTCTAGTTTTTATAAAGTAGGTGCAACGAGTTATATAAGCAGTGGATTTGACAGAGGACACATGTGTCCTTCAGCAGACAGAACTTCTTCTGTAGAGGCAAACTCATCTACTTTTCTAATGACGAATATGGTTCCTCAGGCACCCAATTGCAATCAAGTAACTTGGGCAAATTTGGAAGATTATTGCAGAACATTGGTACTAGGAGGAAATGAATTATACGTCATTGCTGGAGCATATGGTGATGTAGGTGGAACTGGCACAAGCGGATTGGCTTTAACTCTTGATAATGGTCGCGTTACTGTTCCTACTTATGTGTGGAAAGTAATTGTGGTTTTACCAAATGGAGCAAATGATTTAAGCAGGGTTTCTAATGCAACTAGAGTTATTAGTGTTGTAATGCCAAATGATAATTCAATCAACAATGATTGGAGAGTTTACCGCACTTCCGTAGATTTCATTGAGCAAGAAACTGGATACAATTTGCTTGACAAAGTTTCTAATTCAATTCAAAACAATATTGAAGCGACTGTAGATAATTTGTAATAAATCTATTTTACAAACAAGATAATCTTCCCCCATCAACGGGTAAATTAATCCCGTTGATATACCCAGCAGCTGGTGTACATAAGAATGCAACAGCTGCTCCAAATTCATTGGGTTGTCCAATACGGCCTACAGGAATTTCCGCCACCAATTCTTTAAGAATGGCTTCTTCTGATTTTCCAGAATCTGTTGCTTTTTTCTTGATTACATAATCAGCACGAACAGTTTGAGTAAACCCAGGTAAAACATTGTTCACCGTAATGCCAAATGGGCCAAGTTCTGTTGCAAGTGTTTTACTCCAATTAGCAACAGCGGCTCTGATTGTATTGCTCACACCCAATCCAGCAATGGGCTGTTTTACAGAAGTTGAAATAATATTTACAATACGCCCAAAACAAGCAGATTTCATTCCTGGTGTAACGGCTTGCACCAATATGTGATTGCATACAAGATGATTATTAAATGCTTGTAAAAAGTCATCTGCCACAGCGTCAATAGCTTTTCCGCCTGAAGGCCCTCCCGTATTATTTACTAGAATATGAATAATATTTTCTTTAGTTAGATATCTATTGATAGCAGCCTCCACCATTTTGGCATCAGTAAAATCAGCCACGATGTAATCATGTTGTTGACCTTTTGAAACATCAAGATCCAATAGGGCGGACTGTAACTTTTGTTCATTACGCGCCATTAAAACAATGTTTGCGCCTAACAAAGCGAGTTCAACTGCAGAAGCCAAACCAAGTCCTTGCGTACTACCACAAACCAACGCCGTTTTTCCATTTAAATCTACATTCATACTATTTAATTTTAGGCATTTATATTTTCTGAAAAGAAATTCAATTCTATTTTTAATTGTTCAACTACATTAAATACAATCGGACAAATACTATAATGGATTAATGTTCCAAAAAGCCTGTCTGAAAAATTAGGTTTCTTAATATGAGGAAAATCTCTACACTCATTAAACCTATTTTCATACACTGTACATTTATTGTCGCTAAGAAAATGACAAGGAATGGTATTTATGATTAGCTGTCCGCCATTGCTTACTTCTATATATTTATCTTTAAATTCTCTCGTTGACATGTCTAAATGATTAGACAAATGCGTTGCTTCATCCTCTGTAACATTTATCATTAATCCTTTGCAACAAGCTCCACATTGAGTACAATCTATGCCTTTTTCTATTTCAGTATTAATTTTAGCAACCAATTGGTCTATCACCTCATTGTTTCTGTTTCTCACAAAAATCCTAAAAGCATCATTCTCTTCCTGTCGGCTAATTGCAAATGCAGCAATGTTGTCTTTATTGGTTTCTAAATAAATAAGGATGCTATTAAATGGTTAAATTATAATCAAAACTAATGAATATGTACTATTTGTAAGATGTACAACAGAAAATAAGCGACTTTTTCTATAAAAAATAATATCAAATTTGAACGATTAATAAAATTTACGCACATAAAGATTGATTTGTGGATAAATCTATAAACAGGAAACCCCCTGCATTGGCCTAAATTCGCAAGTTTAAAGGATGATTTTACCTTTTAGCATTTATTGCATAAAAGAAAACTACACATTATAATGGCTGAGAAAGAAAAATCAGAATATACCGAAGACAGTATCAGGAGTCTCGATTGGCGTGAACACATTCGTTTACGACCCGGAATGTACATTGGAAAACTAGGAGATGGCAGCAGTGCAGATGATGGCATATATGTTATGCTCAAAGAAGTAATTGATAATTGTATCGATGAACATACTATGGGATACGGGAAACATGTAGATGTAAACATTGATGGCAAAACAATTACTGTTAGAGATTTTGGAAGAGGCATTCCACTGGGAAAAGTAGTGGACGTAGTGAGCAAGATTAATACAGGTGCAAAATACGATAGCAAGGCATTTCAAAAAAGTGTTGGTCTTAATGGAGTAGGTACCAAAGCTGTGAATGCATTAAGCAATTATTTTAAAGTAACTGCTTATAGAGAAGGGAAGGAAAAAACTGCCGAATTTGAAAAAGGAGTACTTACTAAAGAATACAAAGAGATTACTACAAAAGAAGACAATGGAACTTTTGTAACTTTTATCCCAGATGAAACAGTATTTAAAAACTTTCATTTTGTTCAAGAATATTTAGATAACCAATTCTGGAATTATTGCTATCTGAATGCTGGACTTGTGATGAATTTGAATGGCAAGAAATTCGTCAGCAAGAATGGCTTATTGGATTTGCTTCAAAGAAAAACAAATGAGGATGAAATCAGGTATCCCATTATTCATTTAAAAGGTGAAGACATTGAGATTGCCTTTACGCACGAAAATGGATATGGCGAAGAGTACTACAGTTTTGTAAACGGACAATTTACCACTCAAGGAGGTACTCACTTAGCTGCATTTAGAGAAGGATATGTGAAGACCATCAGAGATTTCTTTAAGAAGGATTACGACGCTTCTGACATCCGTGGAAGCATTTGTGCTGCAATATCAGTGAGAGTACAAGAGCCAGTATTTGAAAGTCAAACAAAAACAAAATTGGGCTCACAATATGTTTTTGAGAATGGTCCGAGCATGAAGAATTTTATTGGCGATTTCTTATTGAAAGAGCTTGATAATTTCCTTCATAGAAATCCAACTACTGCAGACGCCCTTAAGAAAAGAATTGAACAGAATGAAAGAGAAAGAAAAGAATTAGCTGGTATAAAAAAACTAGCAAACGAAAGAGCGAAGAAAGCAAATCTTCATAATAAAAAATTAAGAGATTGTAAGTTTCATTACAACGACGAGCCTACAGGAAAAGACAAAGATCAAGTAATTGAAAAACAAAAAGAAAGCACCATTTTTATTACAGAAGGAGACAGTGCTAGTGGATCTATTACCAAAGCAAGAAGCGTTAATACCCAAGCTGTTTTTAGCTTGCGTGGAAAACCTTTAAACTGTTATGGTCTTACTAAAAAAGTAGTGTACGAAAATGAAGAATTTAATTTATTGCAACATGCACTAAACATAGAAGAAGGATACGAAGGCTTGCGATACAACAACATCGTAATAGCAACAGATGCCGATGTGGATGGAATGCACATTCGATTACTACTGATGACTTTCTTTCTTCAGTTCTTTCCTGATTTAGTTAAAAATGGACATGTATATATTTTAGAAACTCCGTTGTTTAGAGTGAGAAACAAACAAGAAACGATTTATTGTTACGATCAAACTCAAAAGCAAGCAGCAACAAAAAAATTAGGCAACAAACCCGAAATAACGAGGTTTAAAGGATTGGGAGAAATTAGTCCAGATGAATTTGCCCGTTTTATCAGTGCCGATATTAAACTACAGCCCGTGATCATGGAACAAGGGGAGCATGTACAGAATCTATTAGAATATTACATGGGCAAAAACACTCCTCAACGACAAGATTTTATTATTGAAAATTTAAAAGTAGAATTAGACACGATAGAGGAATAACCAACCACTCTTACTAACACACATTAAATATATTTCACTTTATGATTCATATAGTTTTTAACGAAGCAGATGCTGCCAATCTTCAGTCTGCCATTGAACTCGACGAGACTTTGCAAGGAGAGATTGTACAAATTAAGGACAATTATGCTGTAGGGCCATTGGATAATGTTTATACAGAACAGGGGATGTTGGAAAGAAACCAATGGTGGAAGATGGTGTTGGAAGGAGGAGATTTCAAACACACCTCAGAAGAATTATTACACAACGACCACAAAACAATAGAAGACACTTTAGAGAAGTTGAATACAAATAATGAAGAAACCCTTTGGATATGGGCCGCTCAGAATAGTCAGGATGTTTGTGGATATTATTGGCTATTACAATATGTAAAAGAATTACAAGGACGAATATTTATTTTATACCTGAATAATTTGCCTTTTATCAATGAGAAGGGAAATATCTTTTACCCAAATAGCTTGTCTGAAATTCCAGCAAAAGAATTTTTAAAAGCTAAAAAACTAGCAAGAGAAGTTACCCTCAGTGAATTTGAAGTAGACCCTGATGAATGGACAAAATTATGCTCAGAGAACAAGGGCATTAGGGTTTTAGAAGGAGGTAAAAAACTCATTCAGCATGACTATGAATTCTATGATAGTGAATTAAAAAAATACATCATGCCTGATTGGCAAAAAGCCAGTAAAATCATCCATAATTTTCTTTCGAAAGGGAAACATACTATTAGCGAAGCATATTTGTTGTGGAGATTAAAAACCATGATTGAAATGGGACTGTATGATGTTCAGGGAAAAGTAGCCAACATGAAAGATTTCGAAATAAAGTATCACTCAAAGGCATAATCAGCATAAATAAAATTGTTAAGTATTATCAATGGCTACAAAAAAAACAAAAGAAGAATATACTCATAGCGACACAGGCGTTAGCGGTCAATATAAAACCTGGTTTTTAGATTACGCTAGTTATGTTATTCTAGAAAGAGCAGTTCCAGCGGTAGAGGATGGATTAAAGCCAGTACAAAGACGTATTCTTCATGCCATGAAGGAAATGGATGATGGTAGATTTAATAAAGTGGCAAATATTATTGGTCAAAGCATGCAATATCACCCACATGGTGATGCAAGTATCGGAGATGCCATTGTGAACATGGGGCAAAAAGATTTACTCATTGAAACACAAGGAAACTGGGGCGATGTAAGAACGGGAGATGATGCAGCTGCTGCTCGATATATAGAAGCAAGATTAAGCAAATTTGCATTAGAGGTGGCTTTTAATGCAAAAACAACCAATTGGCAACTTAGTTATGATGGAAGAAAGAATGAGCCCATCACATTACCAATGAAATTCCCTCTATTGCTAGCACAAGGAGCAGAGGGTATTGCAGTTGGACTAGCAACAAAAATTCTTCCCCATAATTTTTGCGAATTAATTGAAGCATCCATTAAATATTTAAAAGGAAAGAAATTTGAAATCCTGCCAGATTTTCAAACAGGTGGAAGCATGGATTGCAATGCCTATGCAGAAGGAAAAAGAGGAGGTAAGATAAGAGTAAGGGCTAGTATAGAAGAACAAGATAAAAAAACACTCGTAATAAGAAGTGTTCCCTTTGGCGTTACTACTACGCAACTAATGGAAAGCATTGTAAAAGCAAATGATCAAGGCAAAATTAAAATTAAAAAAGTAACTGATCATACAGCCGCTGATGTAGAAATTATCATTGAACTAGCAGCAGGAATTTCTCCTGATATTACCATAGATGCTTTGTATGCATTCACTGATTGCGAAGTAAGCATTTCTCCCAATGCTTGCGTAATTGTAGATCATAAGCCTCAGTTTCTAACTGTAACCGAGTTGCTTAAAATATCAGCAGACAACACCAAAGATCTTTTAAAAAGAGAATTGGAAATAAAATTAGCAGAGCTGCAGGAAAAATGGCATTATACTTCATTGGAGAAAATATTCTTTGAAGAAAAAATCTATAAAGAACTTGAGAAAAAGCATGAAACTTGGGACAAAGTGCTCGATTCTATTGACAAAGCATTTAATCCATTTAAAAAGCAACTCAAAAGAGATATTACCAAAGAAGACATAATCAAATTAACTGAAAAACCTGTTAGAAGAATTTACAAGCTAGACATTGATGACCTCAATGCACAGATAAAGAATCTGGAAGCAGAAATAAAAACAGTAAAAAACGACCTTGGAAACTTGGTAGATTTTGCCGTTGCATATTATGAAAACCTTTTAAAGAAATACGGAAAAGGGAAAGAACGCAAAACGGAAATTAAATTGTTTGATATCATTCAGGCAAAGAATGTAGCCATAGCCAATACCAAACTGTATGCAAATTTTGAAGATGGATTTATTGGAACTTCTTTGAAAAAAGACGAACTCATTACAGAATGCAGCGACTTAGATGATATCATTGCCTTTACAAAAGGGGGCATCATGAAAGTGGTTCGGGTATCAGACAAGGTATTTATAGGAAAAGACATTTTGCATGTAGCCGTGTTTCAAAAAAGCGATGAACGCACCACCTACAATCTAATTTACGTAGATGGTAAAACAGGCGTGAGTTATGCAAAAAGATTCAACGTAACTGGTATCACAAGAGACAAAGAATACGATTTAACAAAAGGCACAGAAAAAAGTAAAGTCCATTATTTTTCTGCCAATCAAAATGGCGAAGCTGAAATAGTAAAAATTCTATTAAGTCCAAATTGCAGTGCAAGAAACAAAGAACTAGATTTTTATTTTGAAGAACTCGAAATAAAAGCAAGAGGAAGCATGGGCAATCAAGTTACCAAGTACCCAATCAAATCTATCAAATTTAAAGAAGCAGGAAAATCTACCTTGAGTGCCAAAAAACTTTGGTTTGATAATAAATTCGGCAGACTCAACTCAGAAGATAAAGGGGAATATTTAGGAATGTTTGATGCCGAAGATCGAATATTGGTAATTTATACTGATGGAAATTATGAAATAGTTGACCAAGAACTAACCCAACGTTTTGATCCTGAAAAAATATTATTGATTGAAAAATACAATGCCGACAAAACAATTACGGCTGTGTATCTTGATAACGAAAAACTTCAATACAATATCAAACGTTTTAAAATTGAAACAACTACGCTGAATACAAAATTCTTTTTCATCAAAGAAGGGAAAGACAATCACCTAGAAGCCGTTACTACAGCAGAGGAGCCCGTGTTGAAAGTGCAAAGTGGCAGAGGACAACAAATTACTAAAGCGAAATTCAAGGTTACTAAACTTGTAGAGATAATGGGATGGAGAGCGGTTGGTTCTAAACTAATTGACTTTAGTAAATCTGTAGAAATGGAATGGGATGTAAAAGAAAAAGATAAAGACAATGGTCAGGGAGAATTGTTTTAACATTTCAATCATGTTTAAATCTGTCAAACTGTAGTTAATTTGATTAATATTCATTAACTTAGATAATCCTTCTGCTAACACAGGAGGATTTTTTATCTAAACAATCAATTATGCAAAAAAGAGAAATTCGTTTTGAATATGATGTGTGCAAATCAATTGATGAATTAAACGAAAGCGATCAATCATTGCTTGAATCTGCAAGAGAAGTAACAAAAAAGGCTTATGCTCCTTATAGTGAATTTTTAGTAGGGGCGGTGGCTTTATTGGAAAATGGCGCTACTGTATCAGGAACAAATCAGGAAAATGCCTCTTATCCTGTTGGTATTTGCGCAGAAAGAGTGTTATTAGCCTCTGCCGCTATGATACATACCAATGTCCCCATTAAAACAATGGCTATTGCTTATCACAACTTAAATGGAGACAGCAATTTCCCTGTTTCTCCTTGTGGCATGTGCAGACAAAGTATTCATGAATACGAGGACAGAACCAATCACCCCATCAGATTAATTTTGTCGGGAATGACAGGAGAAGTAATGATTATAGAAAAAGCCAGCTTATTATTGCCTATGTCATTTGGCAGCAGCGAATTAAGGAGTGTTAAATAATCATCTTAAGTAGAAACTCATTCTCCCAAGCTATATCGCAATAAAACATCCCCCTCAAAGGTTATCGTTTCAATTAGTGAAAGCTTGTGTGCTTTGTCTAATGTTACAACTTTATTCGTATTTAACATTCTAGTGGATTGTTCATCAATCAAAAGAAGGGGAGCAACGAAACAATAGATTTCATCCGCCCAATTATTCTCAATTAAAAAAGAATTTAAAACCGATCCCGCTTCAGTCATAATGTGATGAATCCCTTTCTCCATTAATTGCTCACCCAATCCATCTAATTGTAGCATATGCTGATGATCAAATGATACGTCAATTATTTCTGTATGAGAAGGCAATGTATAAGGATGATTAATTTTTGAAGTATCTGTAAGTAAATATATTTTTGAAACATTTCTTTTATAAAAAATTGGCAACTGTTGATTTTCAGATTGTAGCAATTCTCCTGTTCTATCAATTATAATTGCGTTTAGTTCTTTTGAGGGTTGATTGTCTACTCTAATATCTAAAGTTGCCCGATCTAATATGACTGTTTTTGCTGTAGTTAAAATAGCATCTGTATTATCTCTCAATACTTCATGTACATACAACCTACTTTTTTGATTTGTTATCCATTTGCTATTTCCAAATTGATCTGAAATTTTTCCATCAATTGTAGAAGCTATCTTTATTTGAATGAACGGTCTTTTCTTAAGTTGATTTGTCATAAATACTGCATTCAATTTTTCTATCATTGGCAAAGGAACCACTAACACTTCCACGCCGCTTTGTTTTAATAATTCAATCCCTGAAACAATAGGATTGGGATCAATGGAACCAATAACCACTCTTCCTATTTTATGCTGCAAAATCAACTCTACACAAGGAGGCGTTTTTCCATAATGAGAACAAGGCTCAAGCGTAACATAAAGCGTTGTTCCTGTTAAATCACTTATTTTCTTTAAAGCTGCTTGAATCGCAAAAACTTCCGCATGAGGGCCACCACAAAGCTGGTGGTATCCTTCACCCAATATCTCATTGTTTTTATCTACAACAATGGCACCAACTAAAGGATT
>CANFJP010000008.1 GCA_947447485.1 Chitinophagaceae bacterium | reverse complement strand
GTGCCATTGTAATGGGAGGGGAAGAACATGGCGTTTACCCTGCATTGATGAAAATTTGTGATGGCGTATTTAAAATTCCTATGCCCGGAAATTTTGATTCGTTGAATGTATCTGTAGCTACAGGTATTACATTGTATGAAGCCATGAGACAAAGAAGTGGTAGCTAATTTTATAATGTTGAATGTCAGTATATATGAGTAAGAAAATGGTTAAGCTTATTGAATGTCCTCGCGATGCAATGCAAGGCTGGCCTACTTTTATCCAGACTGAAAAAAAAATTGAATACATCAATGCGTTGCTGAAAGTTGGATTCGATACCATTGATTTCGGCAGTTTTGTTTCACCAAAAGCCATTCCTCAAATGGCAGATACAAAAGAAGTATTTAGCCAATTAGATATACAATCTACTAAAACAAAGTTGTTGGCCATTGTTGCGAATAAAAGAGGTGCAGAAGAAGCGGCCACATTGAAAGGAATTGATTACGTAGGTTTTCCTTTTTCTATTTCTGAAACTTTCCAGCAAAAAAATACACAAAGTTCGATTGCCAACTCTTTTAATTTAGTATCTGATATTCAAGAAATTTGTATTGCCAATAATAAACAATTGGTGATATACATTTCGATGGCTTTTGGAAATCCTTATGGTGATGTATACAATGAGGATATTGTTTTTGATTGGAGCAAGAAAATCTCTGCTCTTGGAGTAAACATTATTTCATTAGCAGATACTGTTGGATTGGCATCAGCGAATCAGGTAAAGAACATCACTCAATCTTTAATAGAATCCTTGCCCAATAAGGAGATTGGTGTTCACCTTCATTCCGCTCCTGATAATTGGAAAGAAAAGGTGGAGGCAGCGCTGGAGGCAGGTTGCAAAAGATTTGATGGGGCATTAAAAGGAATAGGAGGTTGTCCTTTATCGGGCAATGATCTGGTGGGAAATATGGATTCGGAGCGAATGATTGCTTTTTTTAAAGAGTTACATTTAATAGAAGATTTAAACGAAGAGGCTTTAAGAAATTGCATTGAAATGGCAGGTCAAATTTTTGTATAAAAGAATAATGCATCATGATGGAGTTTAGATTAGCGTTGACACCCAGAGAATTTGAATATAAAATCAATCACAATCATTCATTGTTTTTGGCAGGGTCTTGTTTTACCGAACAAATTGGCGCAAAGCTCTCATATCACAAATTTAAGACCATCGATAATCCGCATGGTATTCTTTTTAATCCCATAAGCATTGCTCATTCTATTAGCGCGTATATTCAAAAAAAAATGTACACTTCAGATGATCTTTTTTTTGAAAATGAATTATGGGGTAGCTGGGATCATCATACACGTTTTTCAAATATAAATAAAGAGGACTGCCTCAATAAAATAAATGAATCTCAATCACGCGCACATGCTTTTTTAAAAACGGCTGATTGGTTGATGATTACGCTTGGGTCGTCCTTTGTGTATGAGCT
Organism: Chitinophagaceae bacterium; assembly: GCA_947447485.1. Taxonomy (GTDB): domain Bacteria; phylum Bacteroidota; class Bacteroidia; order Chitinophagales; family Chitinophagaceae; genus Ferruginibacter. The sequence goes on along the minus strand of CANFJP010000008.1, from coordinate 27,918 downwards.
TTCTTCCAGTAGAGTAGTAGCCAACTGTCATAAGGTTCCGGCAGATAAGTTTAAAAAAAGGTTATTGTCAAGTGAAGCTATTCAAAGTGCATTAAAAAAAATGCTGGATGAGTTAAAAGAATTTAATCCTTCTATTAAAGTCATCTTTACTATTAGTCCAGTTAGACATTTGAGAGATGGTTTTATAGAAAATAACCGCAGCAAGGCTAATTTAATCAATGCGGTGCATGAGTTAGTAAATGAAGCTTCTTCGTTATTTTATTTCCCTTCTTATGAATTGATAATAGATGATTTAAGAGATTACCGTTTTTTCGCAGAGGATATGGTTCATCCAAATTATGCAGCCACTAATTATGTATGGGAAAAATTTATTGATTCAAGTATTGATGAGCCATCCAAAAAAATAATGAAAGAAATTGCTGCTATTAATATTGCAAGAAATCACAAGCCTTTTAATCCTACTTCCAAGCAGCATCAGCAATTTTTAGATACGTATAGGAAAAAAGTGCTACAATTAACGGAAGCTTTTCCATATTTAGACATGAGTGAGGAGTTCGATTATTTTAGTCAATAGAGAAGCTTTGTATCAATGAATCCGATCGCCTCTTACTTCGGCACTGTTCATTAATTTTTTTTCATATGTAAGCCATTCTGCCCATCGAGCTCGTACAATTTTTTTATCTATATAATGTTCTGCTAAATTGATGAATAATGTATAGTGACCTGCCTCGCTTTCCATAAATTTTCGATAAAATTTTCTCATGTAGTTATCATTAAGCCCTTCACTCAATCGCTTAAACCGCTCGCAGCTTCTCGCTTCTATTAAAGCCATTATAAGCATCTGATCAATGAATCGATCATCTGGTCCTCCACCTTTTTTTTGAAACTCTAATAAGCTATTTACATACACATCTTTTCTTTGTCGGCCTAACGGGAGGGAGCGTTTTTTCAATTCAGCCAATACCATTCTAAAATGTCCCCATTCTTCCGTGACAAGGGGGCTCAGTTCTTGAACGAGCAAGTCCTTTTCCGGATTTTTCTGTATCAAGGTAATACAGGTTGTAGCCGCTTTTTGCTCGCAATAGGCATGATCCGTGAGGATTTCTTCTAATTGTATTTCAGCCAGATTAACCCACCTAGGGTCAGTTGGCAATTGAAGTCCTAAAATATTTCTGGTATGCTCGCTGAGTGGTTGATCCATAATCAAAAATATAAAATGAGTGGCGAAATGTCTGTTTTTTTTAAAATTAGTTCAATCTCAAGGCTGCTTTTGCTTTTTTTATTTTACTTTACAGCATACAACTTCCTATATGAGATTTATTTTACTTTTTCTGACCTCAGCCATTACTGTTGGCTTGTGTTTTATTCTTGATATTAAGACTGTTTTACCGGTTCCGTTAGGAAAATTACTGTCTCCTCAAGAAGGCGTATGGCAAAATGCAGAGTCCTTCAATGAGGATTTTTCTGCCGACTTAAAATTGACTGGCCTTAATGGAAAAGTAGATGTTTATTTTGACGATAGACTGGTTCCGCATATTTTTTCTGATAATGAAAACGATGCTTATTTCGTTCAGGGATACTTGCATGCTAAATTTCGTTTGTGGCAGATGGAATTGCAAACACTTTCTGCTGCAGGAAGAGCTAGCGAAGTAGTAGGAGACATGGCAATTAGTCATGATCGAGAGTTTAGACGGCTAGGAATGGTATATGCAGCAGAAAACTCTCTTAAAGAAATGGAGAAGGATGAGGTTACAAAAAATATTTGCGATGCGTATACGGCTGGTGTTAATAGTTATATAGCATCACTTACCAATAGTACGCTACCACTGGAATATAAATTGCTAGGGTACAAGCCTGAAAAATGGAGCAATCTAAAAACAGCGTTGTTTTTAAAATACATGTCATTTGATTTGTCTGCTCATGAGAATGATTTCGAAATGACCAATGCAAAATCTTTTTTCAATAAATCAGATTTCGATAAATTATTTCCGTCTATTCAAGATTCATTGGATCCAATTGTACCCAGAGGTACTGTATTCGCTCCTCCTGCGATTAAGCCTGTTGCACCACCTATGGTAGATTCTGTATATTTTAATTTCAAAAAAGATTCAGTGAATGTGGCTGAGTTAACTAAGCCAGATCCTGAAAATGGAAGCAATAACTGGGCAGTAGCAGCTTCCAAAACAAAAAATGGAGCACCTATTTTATGCAATGATCCTCATCTTGGATTAAATCTTCCTTCTTTATGGTATGAAATGCAAATATCTGTTCCTGGCTCAAATGCTTATGGAGTAAGTTTTCCTGGGGCGCCGGGAGTGATCATTGGATTCAATGATAGTTGTGCTTTTGGTTTTACAAATGGGGGCAGAGATGTAAGAGATTATTATGAAATTAAATTTAAAGACGATAGTAGAAAAGAATATTGGTTTAATAATGCGTGGCTTAAAACAAGTTTTAGAATTGAAAACATTAAAATTGCAGGCAAGCCAGATTTTGTTGATACGGTTGCGTATACAGTGTTTGGGCCTGTGATGTATGATGCTTCTTTCAGTGGCAAAAGAAATACCGGGGGTAAGAATTATGCTGTAAGATGGACCGCCCATGATGGTAGCAATGAATTGAGATTATTTTATCAGCTTAATCATGCAAAAAATTATTCCGATTATCTTGCTGCTACACCATATCTAAAAGCGCCAGGTCAAAATTGTTTGTTTGCCTGCAAAAACGGAGATATCGCTCTTCGAGCAGCTGGAAATTTTCCTGCAAAATGGAAAGGCCAAGGGGATTTTGTAATGCCAGGATTTGATAGTTCGTATATGTGGCAGGGAATGATTCCTGAAAATGAGACGCCTTATCAATACAATCCTGAACGAGGATTTGTAAGCAGTGCCAATCAGCGACCTGTTGACTCTACCTATCCCTATTATCTAGGGAGAGAATATCCTTCACCCAGAGGTTTTATTGTGAATCGGAAGCTTGCTGCTATGCAACAAATCACCGTAAAAGACATGATGAATCTTCAAACAAATAATTACAATGTGTTTGCAGAGATGGCAATGCCTATTTTCCTTAAAAACATTCGACAGGAAAATTTAAGTGTAACAGAAAAGTCTTTCTTCAATCTAATGCAACATTGGGATTTTAATAATAACATTGATTCTAAAGGGGCGACTGTTTTTGAAATAGTATGGAAGAATTTTAAAGACACGGTGTATAGCGATGAATATGCTAATGCTCCCCAGAATATTGCGCATCCAATGGAGAGTTCACTTTTAGAAGGGATACTTAAAGACAGCGCCTATAAGTTTATTGATGACGTTACTACTCCACAAAAGGAAACGCTAGCAGACATTGCTACAATTGTATTTAAAACAGCTGTATTGAATTTAAAAGAATTAGAAAAAACCGGCAAACTAGAGTGGGGTAAATACAAGGATACTTATATAAATCATTTGTTGCGCATTCCTGCATTTAGCAGATTGCATTTGTCTACTGGTGGAGGAACCAATGTAATCAATGCCACCAAAGAAAATCATGGCCCTAGTTGGAGGATGATTGTAAGCCTTACGAATAAAACCGAAGCTTATGGAATTTATCCTGGCGGACAGAGCGGTAATCCAGGAAGTAAGTTTTATGATGATGCAATTGATAAATGGGCTGCGGGGGATTATTATTCTTTATGGATGATGACTAAAAGCGAGGAAACAGATAAGCGCATAAAATGGAAAATGAGTTTTAATAAATCATAAGGAAACTATTTTTTAAACAATAATCTAATTTTAATGATGAAATTTTTTGTATCAATGCTGTTAATGATGATGGTTAGTTTTGCGTCTTGCCTTTATTTTCCATGGTGGAGCATTGCGGTTGTTTGTTTTTTAATTGCCACATTGATACCACAGAAGAAGGCGATGGCATTTCTAACGGGATTCATTGCGTTGTTTTTATTATGGGCAGGGTTGAGTTTTTGGATAAGTTATAACAATCAACATTTGTTAGCCCATAGAATATCTCAATTAATACTAAAGAAAGACAATCCACTATATCTCATTTTAGTTACGGCACTGATTGGTGCAGTTGTAGGGGGTTTTTCTTCTCTTACAGGCAGTTTGATGCGTTCAAGTATTTCTAATAAGTAATCTTTTATAATTAGTAGTTTATCCTATGAGAATTTCTTTTATAATACTTTCTTGTTGCCTTTTTTTTCATGGGATGGCTCAGAAAGTAGTAGGAACTATTTACAACAGTAAAGGAGACTTGCTTCCTTATGCTTCAATAACGGTTAAAGGGACTTCCATAGGTGTAAGTGCTAACAATAAAGCTAAATTTTCTTTCACATTATCGGCAGGTAATTATGTGCTAGTTTGTCAGCATGTGGGTTATGAAACAGTGGAGAAAAACATTCAATTAACAGAAGACGCTGAAGTTGATTTTATTTTGAGCGAACAAAAGCTTTTAATGAAAGAAGTGATCATACAAAAGGGGGAAGATCCTGCTTATGAGATCATCCGCCAAGCGATTAAAAAAAGACCTTTTTATAATGCTCAGGTGAATGGTTTTGAGTGTGATTTGTATGGTAAGGATATGATTAAATTAAGAAATTTGCCCGATAGGATATTAGGTCAAAAAATTCCTAAAGAAGATAGAAAGCAAATGGGTGTTGATTCTTCAGGGAAGGGAATAATTTACTTGTCAGAGTCGATTTCTAAAATATATTCTCAGCGACCTGATAAATTTAAAATGGAAGTGGCTAGCAGTCGTGTAAGTGGCAGCGGAGATTTTGGTTTTACATTCCCGGCATTTATAAGTTTATACAATAACAATGTGACTGTTTTTTCAGACAGGCTGAATCCCAGAGGATTCATTTCTCCTATTGCAGATGGAGCGATTAAGTTTTATAAATATAAATTTTTGGGTACCTTTTTTGAAAATGATAAAGCAATCAATGTTATCAGAGTAACCCCTCGAAAAAAGTATGAGCCTCTTTTTTCTGGCACCATTAATATTACAGATGATGATTGGCGTATTCACAGTTGCAATCTTATTTTAACTAAAACCTCTCAGTTAGAAATATTAGATACGCTTCAGATTACACAACAATATGTTCCTGTAGGGAATGATATATGGAGAGTGAAAAATCAGTTATTGTATTTTAATTTTAAAATGTTTAAAATTGATGCAGTCGGTAATTTTTTAAGTGTGTATTCTAATTATATTATCAATCCCGTTTATAATAAAAAAATATTTGATAAGATCATTGTAAAATATGATACCGCAGTCAATAAAAAAACAGTGGATTACTGGAATGCTATACGGCCAGTGCCTTTAGAGGAAGAAGAGCAAAGAGATTACAAAGTAAAGGATAGTATTTATTTGATGGAGAAGGATTCTTTATTTAGTAAAAGAAATATTGATTCATTGAAAAAAAATCAAGGAAAAGTAAAGCCATTGAGTCTTTTTATTGGAGGAGTGCGCAGAACTCATTATGGAAAAACAAATAACTTTCGATGGGGGATTGATCCGCTGTTGATGAATACGCAGTTTAATACGGCGGAGGGTGTAGTTACTCAACTCACAGGATACTACGATCAATTTTTTAAAAAATCTGCTATCAGATTATCAATCAAGCCCACTCTTCGATATGGTTTTGGTAATACTCATTTCAATAGTTGGGTAGATGTATCTGTTCGTAAACGCAAGGCTGGGATGGATGAGAAAATAAATAGAAACACCTGGTTTGTTTCTGGAGGGAAAAGAGTTTCTCAGTACAATAAAGAGTTGCCTATTACTCCATTGGTAAATACGGTGAGCACTCTCTTGTATGGGAAAAACTATCTTAAGACTTATGAAAATTATTTTACTAAAATAGGAGTCAATACAATTGCCGAAAATGGCATGAATATTACTGTTCAGGCTTTGTATGAAGATAGAATTCCTTTATTCAATAACACTTTATATACCTTTCATCATAATGATAGTATTTATCTGACTGAAAATTATCCAGTAGAAAGAGTGTCGTTGTCTGATATTGTTCGCCATCAAGCGCTGATTGCTAATATAGAAGTGTCCTTTAAACCTGGGCAGCGGTTTATTCAGTTTCCTAAAAATAAAATCCCCATTGGTTCCAAATATCCAACCTTTACAGTGTCTTATACTAAGGGAATAAATAAACTGCTTGGAAGTGATGTTGATTTTGATAAATGGAAATTTGCAGTAAATGATGAAAAGAATTTTAAATTAGCAGGGCTTTTAAAATATAAATTTGTTGTGGGTGGGTTCTTGAATAATAAAACTGTTTTCATTCAGGATTATCAACATTTTAATGGGGACCCTCTTAAAGCTGCCAGTGAATATGTGAATAGTTTTCAATTGGCTTCTTCTTATGGAAATTCTACCAAAGCAACATTCTTTACATTGGCTCATATAGAACATCATTTTAATGGATTGCTGACTAATCAAATCCCTTTGTTTAATAGATTAAATTGGAATTTGGTTGCTGGAACTAATGCGCATTACATCAATAGCAAGAACAATTATGCCGAAATTTTTATAGGCCTCGAAAATATTTTTAAAATCTTCAGAATCGATTTTGTAAATGCTTATCAAAATGGAGCATATCATTCTTCGGCACTGGTAATAGGAGCAGGAGGTATCTTGGGCGGAAGTGTTAGCAATAATTCAAATAATGGCCCTGGTGATAGGTCTGTGGATATGCGTTTTTAATTTTATTACGTAGCTTTGTATTTCATATTTGGTTTGCCCTGCAAGCATCCAATCTTTTTAAGATTTCCCTGATGAACGAAGGGATCAAATTAATACTGTATGGCTGTATTACATAATCGTGTATCACAGGCGGAATTAAAAAAGCGCCTATACGAAGAAACAGAACACCGCACGACTGTTTCATTTTACCAATATTTTTCAATAGACGACACACTTGCTTTTAGAGATGAGTTTTACAAAGGGCTACTCGAGTTAAAAGTTTTTGGTAGAATCTATATAGCGCAAGAAGGCATCAATGCTCAAATCAGTGTGCCTGATAGCCTTTTCGAATCATTTAAGCAATTCTTGTATAGTTATCCTCCATTAAATGACATTCGATTAAACATTGCAGTAGACAATGATGGCAAATCCTTTTGGGTACTGAAGGTTAAAATAAGAAGTAAGATTGTTGCAGATGGAATTGATGATCCATTATTTGATATGGCTAATAAAGGTAAGTATGTGAATGCGGTTGAATTTAATTCATTGTCAAATGACCCTAATACTGTTGTGGTAGACATGAGAAATCATTATGAATATGAAGTGGGCCATTTTGAAAACGCCATTGAAATTCCCAGTGATACTTTCAGAGAGCAGTTGCCTATGGCTGCAGAAATGTTACAAGCTGATAAGGATAAAAACATCATCATGTATTGTACTGGAGGCATTAGATGCGAAAAGGCCAGTGCGTATATGTTACATCGCGGGTTTAAGAATGTATTTCATTTAGAAGGAGGCATCATTCATTATGCCAATACAGTCAATCAGCAACAATTATCAAATAAATTTCACGGAAAGAATTTTGTATTTGATGATAGGCTAGGAGAGCGTATAACTGAAGAGATTATATCTAAATGTCATCAATGTGGAGAGGCTGCAGATGCACATACTAATTGCAAAAATGAAGGATGTCATTTGTTATTTATACAATGTGAAGAATGCGCTAAAAAATATCAAGGATGCTGTAGTAAAGAATGCAACGATATTATCAATTTGCCTGAGGAAGAGCAAAAGCAATTGAGAAAAGGTATAGAAAAAGGTAGCATGATTTTCAATAAATCCAAGCAGCGATTGCGTCCAAGATTAGATGAGCGCTAAACATTGAATCTAAAATGCATTACATCTCCATCTTGAACGATGTATTCTTTTCCTTCAATTCTTAGTCTTCCATTGTCTCTGCAAGCCGCCTCTGATCCGTAATTCGTAAAGTCGGCATAAGAAATTACTTCCGCTTTAATAAAACCTTTTTCAAAGTCTGTGTGAATAACACTTGCAGCCTGAGGCGCTTTCCAGCCATGTTGTATTGTCCAGGCTCTTACTTCTTGAACACCCGCCGTAAAATAAGTAGAAAGATTCAATAGCTTATATGTAGAATGAATAAGTCTGTCTAGCGCGGGTTCCACCATTTTATATTCTTCCATGAACATTTGTTTGTCATCCGGAGTTTCAAATTCGGCGATTTGTGCTTCAATAGCATTGGTCATAACAATTACTTCATTTCCTTCATTCTTAACAGCTTCAATGAGCGCTGCAGAGAATTTATTTCCTGTATGCATTGACGCTTCATCAACATTTGCTACGTATAGAATTGGTTTGTCTGTAAGAAGAAAAATATCCTCAATAGCAGTTTTGTCTTCTTTGCTTAGATTGAGAGATAAAATATTTTTTCCCTTATCTAAATGTTCCTTGCAAGTTTTTAGTACTTCGTAGTCTGCTTTTAGTTTTGCATCTCCTTGCTTTAATAACTTTTCAGTACGTTGAATTTTTTTCTCTACGCTTTCTATGTCTTTTAATTGTAATTCTGTTTCAATGATTTCTTTGTCACTCACCGGATTGATAGGGCCTTCATCTCTAAGGATATTGTCATCTTCAAAACAACGGATCACATGAATGATGGCATCCACTTCCCTAATATTGGCTAAAAATTTATTTCCCAATCCTTCTCCTTTGCTTGCGCCTCTAACAAGACCAGCAATATCTACAATTTCAATTTGGGTGGGAACAACGCGGGTAGGCTTAACGAGTTCTTCTAATTTATTAAGTCTTGGATCTGGTACATTTACCAATCCAGTATTGGGCTCAATGGTACAAAATCTATAATTACTTGCTTGTGCTTTGGCGCTATTGCTCACTGCGTTAAAAAGAGTTGATTTTCCAACATTGGGGAGTCCTACTATTCCTGCTTTTAATGCCATTTTATTTATAGATGTTTATTTTTAAAAAGGGAAAGCAAAGGTAAGGTTTATGGGCGAAAAGAGGCTCCCTTTCTTGATAGATAGGGTAATTTAATTAGAGGGAGAATTTGTGTAGTAATTTTTCTTATTTTCATTAATCAATCACCCACTTTTAAATACATCCTATGGCTTTAAGTCGCATCTGGTCTGCCTTTATCATTATAGCATTGTTAACTGCCGGAATTAAATTATTCACCTCTTCGGATAATCATTCTATTCTTTCAACAATGGTCAGTGGGAAATCTGGAGATACGATTAAAATAAAAACAATTGTTACCGCACAGATGGATTCTTTAAAAATCCAACAACTTCAAACCGATATACAAGGACAACACAATCAAAAAGTAATTTCATTAGGCAACAATGAGCTACTGGTATATACCATTCAATCTTCAGATGGAATTATTGAGACTTGCCAGACAGCTGTTACGATGTGTTTAAAGTTAATTGGTTTTTTAGCATTGTTTATGGGGTTTCTTGCTATTGCAGAAAGAGCTGGTGGGATTAGATTTTTATCAAGAATCATTGGCCCCTTCTTTTCAAAAATATTTCCTGATGTGCCCAAAGGACACCCTGCAATGGGACATATGATGATGAATTTTTCGGCCAACTTATTAGGGTTGGACAATGCCGCAACTCCTTTTGGATTGAAGGCGATGGAAAGTTTGCAGGAAATCAATCCAAATAAAGCAGTTGCCTCCAATGCGCAAATCATGTTTTTATGTTTGCATGCATCTGGGTTAACATTGATTCCTGTAAGTATCATCGCGTTGCGATCAGCAGCAAAAGCAGCCAATCCAATGGATATATTTATTCCTTGTATGATTGCAACATTCGTTGCTACTATAGCAGCGATGTTGATTGTAAGTATCAAACAGAAGATTGCTATTTTTCAACCAGTCATTATCGCTTGGGTGTTAGGGATCTCTGCCCTTATTGCTTCATTGGTGGTGTATATAAAATCGCTTAATGCTGAATCGGTGCAATTTTTTTCAAGTAGCCTTAGCAGCGGACTAATTTTATTAATTTTTCTTTCAATCATTATAGGGGGGCTTTATAAAAAAGTAGACGTGTTTGATTCTTTTGTGGAAGGAGCTAAAGGAGGCTTTGATACTGCTATTCGTATTATTCCCTATCTAGTTGGGATGTTGGTGGCGATTAGTTTGCTTAGAACAAGTGGCAGTTTTGATGTGCTTATAAATGGAATGAAATCTTTTTTTGCAATGCTCGGTACTGATACGAGATTTGTTGACAGCTTACCCACCGCTTTGATTAAACCCTTTAGTGGAGGGGGTGCTAGGGGAATGATGGTGGATACGATGAAGACTTTTGGAGCAGATTCATTTGCTGGAAGATTGTCTTGCATATTACAAGGGTCTTCAGATACTACCTTTTATGTTATAGCTGTTTATTTTGGATCTATATCAGTAAAGAATACACGCTATGCAGTATGGGCGATGCTATTAGCAGATTTAGTTGGAATCATAACATCGGTTATTTTAGCCTATTTATTTTTCGCCTAATTTTCGCTTGAGTTATTTGTTTGGTGCTACAGGGCGTAAAGGATTTTCTCCTTCATCTTCTTCAGAAGGATTGTGTATTTTGTCAAAAAGCTTAATAAGCAACTTTGATTTATAGATTCCTCTGTTGTATCGATTACCCAAAACAATGATGGTTGCGTCTTCATCAATCAAACGTATAAAAGAGGCGTTGTTGCCATGCCACCATCCATTGTGAAATATAGTTTTTTTTCCATCAGGGTATATATTCATTCTCCATCCCAATCCATAGTTTTTTATACCAGCCTTTTCATTGCTATAAGGAGTATACGCTTCTTTTAATGAAGAGGTAGATAAAAAAAGATTGGTGCTCAATAGTCTGTCCCATTTTAATAAATCCTCCACCGTTGAATAAATATTTTTATCTCCATAAACCATGTCTAGCTGATTAAACGGAATGGGCTGTCCACGCCAATCATAGCTAGGTGTAATTCTACTTGAATCTAACTGGGTGTATACAAATGAATGTGTCATTTGCAAAGGATCGAAAATATATTTTTTAATAAATTGAGGGTAGGTTGAGTTAGAAAGTTTTTCAATCAACAGGGCCAGTAAAGCATAGTTGGTGTTGCAATAGGAAAAATGCCGATTGGGAGGAGTGATGTTTTTTAATTCGTTTTTTCTGTCTACTAGCATGTTAAATACATCCTGATTTTTTACAAATACATTTTTATCCCAACCGATTTCGTCTATAAAATAAACATAATTGGGTAGTCCGCTTCTATGACTGAGCAGCGTTCTAATGGTAACACCAGGGTAATTAAATGTGGGAAAGTATTTTGAGAATTCGTCATCTATTGATAATTTTTTTTCTTCAAATAGTTTTAATACTGCCATGGCTGTGAAAGTCTTACTCACTGAAGCGATATGAAAACTAGTTTGTTCGTTAATGTTGTCTTCGCCTTCAAGATGTGCTAATCCTTGATATTTTTCAAAAACGATTGTTCCTTTTTTAGCTACCAATACAGCACCGTTAAAACCGCTGTTTTTTAAAATAGAATCATACCAGGCCGTACAATTTTCCTTCAGTTGATTTACTTCCGCAGCATCTAATTTTTCTCCAGCAGGCAATGGGTAGGGAGGAATAGCGTCTTTTTCGTTGTTCTTTTTCCCATCAAACAAATTACAGGATCCTATTATCAGACTGAATGCTATTAATAGGCTAATAACCATCATTGAAATGCCATTCAGGCGAATGAAGACGAGGTGTTTATAAAAGTAAAATGGGCGAGACTGTGCGTCCATGAATATTTTAAATTTTGATATGATATCTTTGTGCAAATTAAGGTGTAATTATCTACTCAATGAAAAAAAATACAAGTTATCCTAAAGAAAAAATTAATATACTTTTTTTAGAAAATATCAGCGATGCTGCGGTGCATCAATTTGCGAATGCAGGGTATGTTAATATTCGTAAGATAACCGGCGCTCTCTCCGAATCTGATTTAATTAAAGAGATTAAAAATGTACATCTGCTAGGCATTAGAAGCAAGACCATCATTTCACCTAATGTATTAGCAGCGGCCACTAAATTACAGGCAATAGGATGCTTTTGTATTGGTGTTAATCAAGTTGATTTAGCTGCTGCAAACAAATCTGGGGTGGCTGTTTTCAATGCGCCTTATAGTAATACTAGGAGTGTGGCTGAATTGGTCATTGGTGCAGCGATTATGTTGGTTAGAAAGGTGCTCGACAAAAATAAAGCTGCTCACGAGGGCATCTGGATGAAAGATGCGAAAGGGAGTCATGAATTGCGTGGTAAAACCATTGGAATAGTTGGGTATGGCAATATTGGAAGTCAGGTAAGTGTATTGGCTGAAGCGATTGGCATGAAAGTTGTTTTTTATGATGTAGAAACAAAACTTCCATTAGGAAATGCAAATGATAGCAAATCACTGAAAGAACTTTTACAACAAAGCGATGTAGTAACCTTGCATGTGCCAGATGTGGGAAGTACTAGAAATTTAATTAATAAAAACAATGTAAGCTCATTCAAAAAAGGATCAATATTAATAAATTACGCAAGAGGGGAAGTGGTAGATTTAAATGCTTTAAAATCTTCTTTGATTGCTGGTCATATATCGGGTGCTGCAGTAGATGTTTTTCCAATCGAGCCAGAAAATAATGGGGATGTATTTAAGTCTCCTTTGCAAGGCCTTTCAAATGTTTTATTAACGCCTCATATTGGCGGGAGTACTCAAGAAGCACAGAATAATATTGGACTTGATGTGAGTGCCAAATTATTTAACTATCTCGAAAAAGGCGTCAGTATTGGATCCCATAGTATACCGGCTTTGGCGCTTCCTCCTCAAGAGGGTGCACATAGAATCCTGCATATACATAATAATGTTCCTGGTGTGATGAGTCAAATCAATGCAACACTTAGTAAAAATAAAATAAACATTCTTGGTCAGTATCTAAAAACAAATGACAAAATAGGATATGTTGTATTGGATATTGACAAGACAATTAGTAAAAACGCATTGGAATTATTGAGAAGCGTGAAGAATACTATTAAGGTTAGAATTTTATATTAAAATTTATTAGGTCGATAGTGCGGTGATTATTTTCTTGACTTCTGTTTCGTCCAATAGTATACTTTTCATTTCTTCTTTCATTTCAGTATTTATATTTTTCATAGAACTGTTTTTTAATATTCTAGCTGAACTATGAAAGGAGGTGGCGGTTGTTTTTTGCAACACTTCAATTATGTTATTTGATCGGATGCCACTGCCTGGCATGATGTCAATTCTATTGTTTGCTTTCTCTATTAGCAATGCAATTGTGTCTGCTCCTTCTAAAGCATTGGGTCTTAGTCCGCTGGTAAGTATTCTTTCGCAGCCAGAATCAATTATATCTTCTAGTGCTTGAAAGGCGTCGATGGTTCTGTCAAAAGCTCTATGAAAAGTAACGCCCATCGGGTAGGCGATTGCTACTAGTTCTTTCACGCGTTCTTTGTCAACTGTTCCATTATTATTCAATAGTCCAATTACCACCCCATCGCAACCGAGTGTTTTGCATACTTGTACATCTGATTTCATTATTTCAAACTCGTCATTGCTATAATGAAAATCTCCTCCTCTAGGCCTGATGATAGGGTATAATTGAATCGATGTATTTTTTCTTGCTTCTTTTATAAATCCAAAGGAGGGAGTGGTGCCTCCATCACTGGGGTTGTCACACAATTCAATTCTATGGGCACCTGCTGATTCTGCAATCAGACAACTTTCTATATTGAAGGCGATCACTTCTAAGGTGTATTTCATTGTATTAATCATTTTAATTAGGCGAAATATTTAGTCGCTTGATCGTTTATTAGCTTAAATGCAGCAACTGTTCTACAGATTGTCTCTACAGACATTATAATTAGTCGATTGTATCAAAATTATGGTGCTATTAATTTAAAATTAACTCTTTATATTCATTTTGATTATTGCGTCATGTAAACAACTAATAACAAATAGATTACGTACATTGCATACATAAAATTAAGTGCAACATTGCTTATTATTAAATCTGCTATTAGTTGTCTTTCTTTTACAATAAATTCATATGGCTAAATCGAAAATAAATCAACCTAAAAAATCTTCTCAAGTACAAATTGTAAAGGGTAAATTAGATATCAGCAGAAGTGGTATGGGGTACGTAATTGTGGAAGGGCAAGAAAAGGATATTATGGTTAAGCCAAACGATTTTGGCAAGGCCTTTCATGGGGATATGGTTAGGGTTCAAGTTGCAAAAGGAGGTTCGCCTGGAAAGCGTGCAGAAGGGAAAGTGGTAGATGTAGCGGAAAGAAAACAAACTACTTTTATTGGTACCCTTCAATTAAATAAGACTGTTGCTTTTTTTATCCCCTCGGGAGAAAAGCAAATCCCCGATTTCTATATTCCTATTGAAAAGCTCAATGGAGCAACAGATGGTCAGCGAGTAGTTGCGCGGTTGACTAAATGGGATAAAGATGATAAAAAACCACAAGGCGAAATTGTTTCTATTCTCACTGCAAAAGATGAAGCCGATATGGCGATGAAAGAAATTCTCATTGATGCCGGATTTTCTTTGGGCTTTGAAAAAGAAGTCATGGAGTTAGCAGAGAAACTTTCGGGTAAAATAACAAGAGAAGAGTTGACGAAAAGAAAAGATTGTAGAGATATCCTAACTTTTACCATTGATCCTTTAGATGCAAAAGATTTTGATGATGCTATTTCAATAAGAAATTTGGATAATGGCAATTATGAAATTGGGGTTCACATTGCAGATGTAAGTCATTTTGTAACGGCAGGTAGCATCCTAGATAAAGTGGCGTATGCTCGCGCTACCAGTGTTTATCTACCTGACAGGGTAAATCCAATGTTGCCAGAAAAAATATCAAATGAATTGTGTTCGTTGAGACCCAATGAAGATAAATATACTTTCTCTGTTATTTTTCAAATTAATAATAGAGCAGAAATTAAAAGCAAATGGATAGGAAGAACCATTATTCATAGTGATCATCGATTTAGCTATGAAGAAGTTCAGCAAATAATAGAAACAAAAGATGGCGTTCATCATAAGCCAATATTATTATTGAATTCACTTGCGCAAGAATTTAGAAAAGAAAGATTTAACAATGGCGCCATCAACTTTTCTTCCTCCGAAGTACGGTTCCAATTAGATGAAAAAGGGAAGCCTATTGGAATCATTGTAAAAGAAAGCAAAGAAGCGCACAAGCTTATCGAAGAGTTTATGTTGTTGGCCAATAGAACGGTGGCTGAATATGTTTCTAAAATAAAAATAAATAAAGAAGCTATTCCTTTCCCTTATAGAATTCACGCTACACCCGACGACGAAAAAATAAAGCCTTTTGCTGCTTTTGCAAGAAAATTTGGGTATACGTTTGATCTGCATGATGAAAAACAAGTAGCGGCTTCATTTAATAAGTTGCTTGCAGATGTTCAAGGTAAACCTGAGCAACATGTATTGGAACAATTAGGTATTCGAACGATGGCGAAGGCGGTATATACGTCTCAAAATATAGGACATTATGGGTTAGGATTTGAAAACTATTGTCATTTTACTTCTCCCATCAGACGTTATCCAGATGTGATGGTTCACCGTATTTTGCAAGAGTGTATAGATAAAAATGTAAGACCAGATAAAAAAACAGAAGAAAGATGTAAGCATTGTAGTGATAGAGAGAGAGCCGCCATGGAAGCGGAAAGAGCAGGAAACAAATACAAGCAAGTTGAATACATGCAACAGTTTTTGGGCGATGAATTCGATGGCATTATCAGCGGGGTAGCAGCTTTCGGATTTTGGGTAGAAACGGTTGCACATAAATGCGAAGGATTGGTCAGCGCAAAAGACCTTAATCATTTTGACGATTTCCGCCATGATGAAACTGATTATGCATTGGTAGGAATGCGAACTCAAACGCGATTTAGAATGGGGGATAAAATAAAAATAAAGGTTGTTGCAGCTAATTTAACCAAACGTCAATTGGATTACGAATGGGTTAGTGGTAAAGATGATTCAAAATCAAAAACGAATAAAGCTAAAACGAAGAAAAAATAATTAATTTAGAATAATGATTTTTTTAAGCTTTTAATATTTAACCTTAAACGAATAATCCCTAATGCATTCCTTCGAAGAATTGGCTGTCAAATTTGAAAATCATTTCAATAAAAGGCATTTCCCTTCTAATCCCTCCACTTTATATGATGCTGCTCAATATATTCTTAAAATAGGCGGCAAAAGAGTGAGACCAGTAGGAGTTTTAATGGGCAATGAATTATTTAGTGAAATACAAGATGATGCATTTCATGTTGCCACAGCCATAGAGTTGTTTCATAATTTTAGTTTAATACATGACGATATCATGGACAAGGCTCCCCTCAGAAGAGGAGTAGAAACCGTTCATACAAAATATGGAGATTCAACTGCACTCTTAGCAGGTGATGTAATGTTGGTTGCAGCATATGAGGAAATTAATAAAATTCATTCTTCCAAACTTCATGATATTTTAAACTTGTTTAATAAAACAGCCAAAGAGGTTTGCGAAGGGCAGCAATTGGATATGGATTTTGAATTGAAAGATCAAGTACATTTTGAAGAGTATCTGCAAATGATTACTTTAAAAACATCCGTATTGCTCGCTGCGAGTATGCAAATGGGCGCTATCTTAGGAGGGGCTGGTGCAGGCAATCAAGATCATTTATATGAGGTGGGAAAGAATCTAGGCATTGCCTTTCAGGTGCAAGATGATTATTTAGATGCGTTTGGCAATCCTGATAAGTTTGGCAAACAGGTAGGCGGCGATATCTTGGCTAATAAAAAAACTTTTTTATTGATTCATGCATTAGATGTAGCCAATGCACAACAAAAAAAGGAACTTCAACATTTATTAAAGGGAAATGATCCTGATAAAATAGAAAGAGTATTGCAAATATTCAAAGATTGTAAGGTAGGAGAATGGGCGTCAACATTAAAGCAGCAATATTTTAATTTGGCCATGAAGCATCTTGAAGCAACTGCCGTATTGCATTCAAGAAAGGAGTCATTAGAAAAATTAGCTCAATATTTACTGCCAAGAGAATCCTAATTAATAAAACTTTAGTCTATGAGTAAGTCTTTATTCAGAACCAAAAACATTGACAGCATACTTGCTGAAGGATCAGATAATGTACATGGCGGAGGATTAAAAAGAGTGTTAACAGTAAAAGATCTTACTTTTTTTGGGATAGCTGCCATCTTAGGTGCGGGAAGTTTTAGTAGTTTGGGTGGAGCTATTTTTAATGGCGGGCCTGGTGTGATCGTCCTTTTCATTATCACAGGAATCGCTTGTGCTTTTACTGCTTTTTGTTATTCTGATTTTGCTAGTCGCATTCCTGTTGCGGGAAGCGCTTACACCTATGCTTATGCAAGTTTTGGGGAGTTATTTGCTTGGATCATTGGCTGGGCATTGATTATGGAATATTCTATTGGCAATATCTATGTTTCATATAGCTGGAGCGATTATTTTACTTCATTGATGGACAAATTGAATATGCATATCCCTGCTTATTTGTCTACAAGTTATATGGAAGCCAAACATGCTATTGAAGGAGGTACCACCAATAAAGACTTACTTGCTGCTTGGAATCAATCTCCAGTTATTGCTGGTCTTAGATTCATTATTGATCTGCCTGCCTTGATTATAAATATTCTCATCACTTATCTTGTTTACAGAGGAGTAAAAGAAAGCAAGAACTTTAGTAATTTGATGGTTGTGCTTAAGCTTTCAGTAGTCTTCTTAATTATTTTTGTTGGAGGATATTTGGTATTACACAATGATTTAACTCATAATTGGTTTCCTGAAGTTTCTCCTGGAGTACATTCATTCATGCCCAAAGGATTTAGTGGCGTGATGGCAGCTGTTGCGGGTGTATTCTTTGCGTATATAGGTTTTGATGCAGTGAGTGTGTTGGCAGAAGAAAGCAACAATCCTCAAAGAGACTTGCCAAGAGGAATGATTTATTCTTTGGTTATTTGTACTGTTATTTATATTCTTTTAACCTTAGTGTTAACAGGTGCTGTTAATTATACTCATTTTCAAAATATTGGAGATCCTTTAGCTTTTATATTTGAAAAACAAAACTTGAATGTTGGCTGGATGCAATTGTTGGTGGCAGTTTGTGCCGTAGTAGCCATGACCAGTGTATTATTGGTTTTTCAAATGGGACAACCAAGAATTTGGATGAGCATGAGCAGAGACGGCTTATTGCCATCCGTTTTTCAAAAAATACACCACAAATTCAAAACGCCTTCTTTTTCTACTATTGTCACAGGGTTGGTAGTGGGTGTTCCTATTATTTTTACAGATAAAACCTTTGTGTTAGACTTTACAAGCATTGCCACATTGTTTGCTTTTGTATTGGTGTGCGGAGGAGTATTGTTTCTTCCTCGAAAAGCAAAAGAGAAAGGGAAATTTCATTTGCCATTTATTGGATCGAGGTATATTTTGCCAATAATTGTGCTGGCTGCAATCGTAATCTTGCATTTAATTTCTAATAATTATTTTATAAATCTATTTGATTTTAATGTTGATAATGCTACTTTGACTTATAATGTTTCAGCAATTATTTTCTGGACTTTTTGCATAGTGCTTTCACTGGGAGCTGCCATTAAAAATTGGTCATTGATTCCACTAATGGGCTTGATTACTTGTTTGTATTTGCTCACAGGCATGACTGCAATGAATTGGGCTTGGTTTGGAAGTTGGCTGCTATTAGGCCTGGTTGTTTATTTCTTATATGGGTATAAGAAGAGCAAGCTCGCTAATTAATTTACTTTGTTTTTCCTCAAAATCCCACAACATAGCTTTTGAAATATCAAATTGGAGATAAAATCATTGTCTTGCATTCCGATGAGGAGGGCAAAGTCATTGAAATCATTAACGATAAAATGGTCATGATAGAAGTAAGGGGAGTTCGCTTTCCTGCTTATATGGATCAAATTGACTTTCCTTATTTTAAAATGTTTACTCAGAAAAAAATCGTTGAGAAAAAAAAGATGTTTGTCGACGATATTAAAAAAGAGAAATCAGCTACTAAGAATAAAATAGGAGAGGGCGTGTCATTGAGTTTTATTCCTGTTTTTGATAAAGATGTATTTGATGATGAGGTAGTGGATAAATTAAAAGTATATTTAATTAATAACAACGACGAATCTTATCATTTTAAATATGATTTATTGCTTGGAGGCGAAGTGAATTTCAATCATACCGGAGTGATAGAAAAGTTAAGCGATTTTTATTTACATGACATCGATTTTGAAGAGGTCAGCGACTCTCCTAATTTTTCTTTTGAATTTTCGCTGTCATTGCCTGATAAAAAGAAAGCGCCTTTTTATGAAAGGGCATTAAAGTTAAGAGGGAAGCAGCTCTTCAAGAAAATTGAAGAAATAAAAGAAACAAATTTGCCTTCATTTTCATTTGAGTTATTTACTGAATATCCAGATATTTCAGTTCGGGAAACGGTTGACTTGAGTCAACTGGGCAATGCCGGATACAGGGTATATGATGCCTCTAAGTTGAAAGATTTCATCGCTCCTGCAAGGTCAGTCATTGATTTGCATATTGAAAAGCTTGTCAGTAGTTGGAAGCATCTTTCTAATACAGAAATAATGACATTGCAGATTAATGAATTTGAGAAATATTACGAGTTGGCGATTGCACACAAACAAGCCTCGCTGATTGTGATTCATGGCATAGGAGAAGGGGTATTAAGAGATGAGATCCATGAAAGATTACGGCACAAAAAAGAAGTTAAAACATTTGTTAACCAGTATCATCATCTATATGGATATGGGGCAACTGAAATTTTGTTTTCTTACTAATTAGAATTATTCATGCGCTTTTCCCTTGAGCATTAATTTTAATACAATTAATCCTGTTATTCCTGCAATCAAAGATGCGAATAGAATAGAAATTTTTCCTGTTGAAATAAATACGGGATCATTAAAAGCAAGCAGCGTAATAAAAATACTCATTGTAAATCCAATCCCCGCAAGCAAGCCCACCCCGAAAATATGCTTCCACTGCAATCCTTTTGGTAAAGTGCATAACCCAATCAGAACAGCCAATCCACTGAATAGCATGATTCCTATTGGTTTCCCAATAACCAATCCAATAAGTATGCCTATCCCTTCTTTTGTAAACAATTCATTGCTCCAACTTGAACTAAATACAATACAAGTATTGGCTAATGCGAAAAGTGGCAAAATGAATAACGCCACTGGTTTATGCAGTAGATGTTGTAGCTTATATGAACTTGATTTTTCATCACCATTTCCAAAAGGAATTACAAAAGCCAATATAACACCTGCTAATGTTGCGTGAATGCCAGAATGTAACATACAATACCACATGACTACACCGCCGATTAGATAAGGCGTTAGCGAGTAAACTTTTCTTCTATTTAGCATAAAAAGGATAGCCCAGATAAATAAAGCGATTCCCAAGTGTACAAGTGAAATAGAACTAGTATAAAAAATGGCAATGACAATAATAGCAATCAAATCGTCGATTACTGCTAATGCTGTGAGATAAACTTTTAATGAAGTAGGCACTTTGTTTCCCAATAATGCAAGGACGCCAATAGCAAAAGCAATATCTGTAGCCATAGGTATGCCAGCACCATTTTGTGTAGGTGTTCCGTAATTAAAGTATAAATAAATACTCGCAGGAATCAACACACCTCCAATGGCACTAACAATGGGGAATAGAGCATTTTTAAAATCAGACAATTCTCCTTTATACAACTCTCTTTCAAGCTCGAGACCTATTAGCAAAAAGAAAACACTCATTAATCCATCGTTAATCCAATGAGTAATGGAATGTCCATTCAAATTAGTTTCCCAAAATTGAGTGTAGTGATGCCCAGCTGAACTATTCGCAATAAGCAGTGAAACAATGGTGCAAAAAATAAGCAAAAAGCCGCCTATTTTTTCGCTTTGGAAAAAGTCTTTGAATAGACTAGTTATTTTCATTGATGCATCAGAATTTAGGATAATAAAGGTAGCTTTTATGCCAATTAGGCCTATGAATAAAATTAAAGCTATTTTTGCAATTCTATCAGCCGGCTATCGTTCCGTTTAATCGGAAAGGAAAGTCCGGACAGCAAAGAGCAACACACCGGTTAAGCACCGGCTTCTCTGGTAGCAGAGAAAGAGACAGTGCCACAGAAAATTACTGCCTAAGTATTGGCCAAAAGCCAATGCCGGTTAAGGTGAAAATGTGAGGTAAGAGCTCACAGTATTGATTAGTAATAATCATTACGGGTAAACCTTGTGTGCTGTAATGCCACGTAAATCAACGGCCGAGGGCGGCTCGTCCAAATTCAGTTTACTGAATACGTTGAAGGGTAGGCAGCAAGATTGTGTTAGTAATAACACAGCTAGATAAATGATGGCCACTTTAATGGAAACATTGAAGCAACAGAATCCGGCTTATGGCTGATAGATTTTTTATTTCCCCTCTTGTGCTAATTCATTTTTTATCAAATCTGCTACTATTTTATCAATAGGGAGCGTCATGCATGCTGCAGAGAATTCATGCCAGTTGATGAAACGAAATGATTCTGACTGGCCTTTTACTTTATGAATGTCTTGTTGGGCTTGATCGAAATAAAAAGGGGTAGTTCTTAAAGGGGCTGTAATTTCTTCTAGCGGTTCAACAAGATAATAAATAGAAATGATTTGATGTGCTTTATTGAAGGCGCTTTCTTGATAAAAATCAGTTGTATAAAGATGTCTGATAATATCTATCCGAAGATTCATTTCTTCAATAAATTCTCTTTTAAGACAATCGATTGTGCCTTCGCCTAATTCTAGTCCGCCTCCGCAAAACTTAGTGTAAAAATTACCTTTGATGAACTCATCGCTAACGAGTATTTGTTTTTGATCATTTAGTAGGATGCCATATACTCTTATGTTGAACATGCTTATTTTTTTATTCTTCTAATGTAATTATACATAGTAAATCCAAGAATAAGAAAACAAATTGTTACTGGAATCCAGAATGCATAATGAGAATGTTGAAAGGGGAGTGGCACATTCATGCCATATATGCTTGCTATCAATACGGGAACGCTAAGAAAAATAGTTAAAGTAGTCAATCTTTTCAAAACTTCATTTTGATTATTGCTGATGATGCTTGCAAATGCATCGAGGGTACTGCTCAATATGTTGGTGTAAGTATTAGCAGTTTCCAATGCCTGAGATGTTTCAATGATCAAATCATCTAGGAAATCTTTTTCATCTTCATTAAGTAACAGGAAATTAGTTCTCGCCATTTTCATCATTAGCAATTCGTTGCTTCGCAATGCTGTAACAAAATATACGAGACTCTTTTGAATACGCATTAATTGAAATAATTCTTCATTTCTGTTTGAGTCGTACAATTTCTGTTCTAATGTATTTCTTCTATGATTAATTTCTTTAAGGTATTCCTGAAAGTTGGTTGTTATTTTTTCAAATATTTTTAATACCATCATATTTTTATGATCGGGATGACGATTTTGAAAACTATTTAAGAATTTTTTAATCGCCTCGTTTTCAAATGAGTTAACAGTTACAATTTGTCCGGTGGTGAGTATGATACAGATAGGGATTGTAATATAGAAAGCATCACTTTCATTAAATGAATTGTTTTCTGTAGGTGTTTTTATTACAATGAGTTTTACATTGTCATCTGTTTCGTATCGGCTTCTTTCATCGATGTCTAAAGAATCCTTTAGGAAATCAATAGGGATTTCAAGCATACTGCTTAATTCAGTAAATTCTTCTTGTTTTAAAGGAGGCAACACGTTTACCCATGACCCTGCGGTGGGCTTGTCTATGGCGATGGTTTGCTGGTCTACTATTTTGAAGTACTGTATCAATTGAATGGATTTATTTTGTATGTTTTAAATCTAGTTCTCCTTTGAATACTAGTTCTGCTGGTCCGCAAAGCCAAATGTTTTCAAAAGTATTGTCGTCGATTTTATTAAATTCTACGCTTAGATTTCCTCCAGGAGTGATTACTTCCACTCGGTTAAATCCAACGGGGTTGTGTGCCGACAAAAGCGCAGCCGCTGTAACACCCGTTCCGCAGCTGAGCGTTTCATCTTCTACGCCGCGTTCATAGGTACGAACGTAAATGGTACCCTCGTCTATATTTTCAACAAAATTAACATTGATTCCTTTTTCAGTAAAGGGTTTGCTATAACGAATTTCTCTGCCAGTTTCTATTACATCAATATCTTTTACATTGTTTGCAAATTTTACAAAATGAGGAGATCCTGTATGTAAGATAGCGTAGGAAGAGTGATGATCGATGGACGTTACATTATTCATTTTTAGTTTAATGTCTTCCTGATGATCTATTTCTGCTATATATTCTTGATCTACAGCATAAAATGAGTAAGTGTATTTGTGTATGCCCATATGGTAGGCGAATTTCACCATACATCTACCTCCATTTCCACACATGGTGCTGGTAGATCCGTCTGAATTATAATAAATCATTTCAAAATCGAAGCCTTCCTTTTTATTCATCAACATTAATCCATCTGCTCCGATGCCGTATTGTCTATTGCATATTTTTTTTATTTGTGCAGTTGTTAATTGATCATAATCGTTGTTTCTGTTATCTAGTATGACAAAATCGTTGCCAGTTCCTTGGTATTTATAAAAAACTACTTTCATGGTCGATTATTTTTTTATAAAACTGCAGATATATTTTCAAGTGTTTTTACTATTAGTTTTTCTACTGCAGCATTCCCATCTTTACTAAACTCTTTGCTGATGCGGTTGGCTACTATTGCGCTCAAAGACAAGCAATGATGGCCTAATATTTTTCCCATTCCATAAATAGCCGATGTTTCCATCTCAAAATTACTGATTCGATGGTTACCAAAATGAAAGCTGGTTAATTTATCTATGAGTTGTGGCTGGGCTAATCCCATGCGCAATACCCTTCCTTGAGGTCCATAAAAACCCGGGCACGTAACCGTAATGCCTTGATGGAAATCCTGTACAAATTCTTTTAACAAATGAATGCTAGCTGTATTGATATAGGGTTCCGAAATGCCTTTTTGAAGTTGAGTGTGGGTATTGAATGCTTGCAATAATTGATTCTCTTCTACAGAATTACTCGATTGATAAAAATTGAGCAAATTGTCAAGTCCAAGCCCATGGGTGCTTGCAACAAAACTATCAACAGGTATTTCTTTTTGTAAAGATCCACAAGTGCCCACTCGTATAATTTGTAAGGAAGTAATTTTCTCTTTAATTGTTCTGGTGGTAAAGTCTATGTTGACAAGGGCGTCTAATTCATTTATAACAATATCTATGTTGTCTGGCCCAATTCCGGTACTCGTAACAGATATTCTTTTTTTGCCGATATACCCTGTATGAGTAACAAACTCACGGTGTTTGTTTTTAAATTCAATTTTATCGAAATGCTTGCTCACTTCTTTTACCCTGTCTGGATCGCCGACGGTAATAATTGTTTCGGCAATTTCTTCTGGTCTGCAATTTACATGGTAGATTGCTCCACGGTTGTTTATAATGAGTTCGGAGGCTTCAATCGTGTACATATATAAAAATTAATATTTTAAGCTATGAAGTATTTTATATTGTCGATAAAAATACCTTATTTTGTGACACTAAAACACACCTTTTATTAAAGTTTTAGTGAATGGTCCTTTGGCCGAGTGGCTAGGCAAAGCTCTGCAAAAGCTTCTACAGCGGTTCGAATCCGCTAGGGACCTCCAAAATAAGCTGCCTGTTTGGGAAAACTCCTTGCAGGCAGTCTTTTTTTACAGATTTAATTATTCATATGAAGTACAGTAAATGGGTTGGATTGGCTACTTATGCTCTTATTGTAATCGTTTGTTTTTTGCCTTGGACTTACCATGCAGATATCAATAAGTATTTTAATGGCTTTTTCTCTCAAAATGATGTGTATGGGAAGCCAGGGAAGTTCTTTATTATTTTTTCTAGCGTTTGTGTAATCATGTTATTTGTAAATAAATTGTGGGCTAAGTTTACGCATATCTTTTTTGCAGGAATAATATTAGCCTATGCATTAAAGACATATCATTTATTTACATCTTCATACAATGCCTATTCCCCCGAAAAGCTTTTTGGTATTTATGCTTTACTAATACTTTCTTTCGTCTCGTTTTTAGTAGCATTGTTTCCAGATATGAAATTAAAACGCGATTAAAAATTTATCGATATTAATGGGCTAGTGAAAGCTTTTAAGCTTTAGGCTTTCTTTACTTCTTTGCCCCAAGCATCCTTTAATGTAACGGTCCTATTGAATACCAAATGGTCTTTTGTAGAGTCGGTATCTAAACAAAAATAGCCCTTTCTAATAAATTGGTATCGTTCATTTACATTGGCTTCTTTAAGGGAAGACTCAATGAATGCATTTTTGATTATGTGTAATGAATAGGGGTTAATGTGTTCTTTAAAATCTCCTTCTTCAGCTGAGGGGTTCTCTACTTTAAATAAACGATCGTATAATCTTACTTCTGCGGAAGCCGCATGTGGTGCGCTTATCCAATGAATGGTTCCTTTTACAGCTATTCCGCTGGTGTCATGTCCGCTCTTGCTTTCAGGGATATAGGTACAATGAATCTCTTTGATATTTCCTTCGCTGTCTTTTATAAAATCATCGCACTTAACGATATAAGCGCTTTTCAATCTTACCATAGCGCCTGGTGCTAGCCTAAACCATTTTTTTGCGGGAACTTCCATGAAGTCTTCTTTTTCTATCCACAATTCTTTGCTGAATGGCAGGAATCTAAACCCCATTGATTCATCGGGTCCGTTTTCGCTTTTCAGTTCTTCTGTTTTACCCTCTTCATAGTTGGTGATAATCAACTTGACTGGATCCAATACGGCCATTACTCTTTTTGCACTTGAATTCAAATCTTCTCGTACACAAAATTCCAATAAGCTTAAGTCAATTAAATTCTCTCGTTTGGCAATTCCAATTTTATCACAAAAAGTTCGAATGCTTTCGGGTGTATATCCTTTGCGTCTCAATCCGCTAATGGTTGGCATCCTTGGGTCATCCCATCCAGAAACATGTCCTTCAGTTACTAATTGCAATAGCTTTCGTTTGCTCATTACCGTATAGGTCATGTTTAGTCTTGCGAATTCGTATTGATGTGAAGGAAAGATTTCTAATTTTTCTATAAGCCAATCGTATAATTCACGATGTGGAATGAATTCTAAGGTGCAAATAGAGTGAGTAATGTTTTCTATGCTGTCGCTTTGTCCGTGTGCAAAATCGTACATAGGGTATATGCACCATTTGTCACCCGTACGGTGATGGTGAGCATGTTTAATTCTGTAAATAATAGGATCGCGCATGAGCATGTTTGTATGTGTCATGTCGATTTTAGCTCTTAATACTTTTTCGCCATCTTTATATTTTCCTGCTTTCATTTCACTGAAGAGGAGTATGTTTTCTTCTATTGACCGACTTCTGTATATGCTGTCTTTTCCTGGTTCTGTTGGAGTTCCTTTTAAACGGGCAATTTCTTCTGAGGTGCTGTCATCAACGTAAGCCAGTCCTTTCTCAATGAGTAGAACTGCATAAGAATAGATTTTATCAAAATAATCAGATGCGTATAATTCATTTGACCAATTAAATCCAAGCCATTTAATATCATTTTTAATACTTTCTACATATTCTGTGTCTTCTGTTACAGGATTGGTGTCATCAAAACGAAGATTGGTTTTGCCACCATACTTTGCTGCCAAACCAAAATTTAGACAAATCGCTTTTGAATGACCTATATGCAAATATCCATTAGGCTCAGGGGGGAAGCGTGTTATAATAGATTTGTATTTTTTAGATTGTAGATCATTTTCTACAATTTCTTCAAGAAAGTTTAGGCTTTTTTCTTCGCTCATACGTAAGGTTCTGAGGAGCAAATTTACAACAAACCAATTTTATTTCTGATTATTATATAAACTAGTGGGGAAAGTATTTAATTGAGCCTATAAGCCATGCTCAAGCCAATATTGCCGTGTTGATAGGTAGGAACTACAATAGCATTTCTCTTTTTGTCTTTAAACAATTTGGGCTCAACCTTAGAATACAACCAATAAGCAATTTTAGTGGAGGCTATTCCTATTCCTGCTCCTGAAACCACATCGCTGAACCAATGTTTGTTATTGTACATTCTTAGATATCCTGTTGCAACAGCAAAACCATACCCCGCTATGCCAAACCAAGGCGAACGTTCTTTGTATTCTATTCTTAGAAGTTCTGCTGAGGCAAAGGCCTCTGTAGTATGCCCTGAAGGGAATGAATTATATGCGGATCCATCGGGCCTTAATTGATGTGTGGTGTGCTTTAAGGTAGTTACCGTTGCGTTTAGGATTACGTTAGACATCAGATAAATCATTGCAATGTCTCTAGTATTGTCTTTCCCCTTTAATCCTCCACAGCTCAGCCCTAATGCAATTGCCGCTGGTGTGTATTGAAAGTAATCATCTAAATGCACTTTCCCATGAGGATTGTTTGTATAAATCTGCTCTTTAATATTGTTGTTGAGTTTTATTAACGAAGTATTTTCAGTTGCCCAAACGCCATATAAAATCAAAGCGCCCGGAAGAATAAGTGAGCTTGGCTTTAGAATAGTTGAATTGAATGTATGTTGAATAGTATCAACTTGTTGGGCAAAAGAATTAGTAGAGAAGGGGAATTGAAATAGCAATAATAAAGTTAATCCTACCAATTTTTTTTTCATGAATCTATCAAGAAAATGAAGCAAGTTAAAATCCCTAATGTGTATATCAATTATGCATTCCCCATGCGTTTCAAATGCATTGAGTGAGATAGG